>JAJCXS010000158.1 GCA_029263335.1 Acidobacteriota bacterium
AGACCCCCAGGGCGATGTGGGCGCGCCCGACGCGCGTCTTCGTCGGGGTGTCCTTTCGCTGAGTCTGCGAAGCCCTGCGGAACACCCTGACAACCGGACATTCTGATGGGCGGTTGTCAGGGTGTGTAGGCCATGCGGAAGACCCTGACGAAGACACGCGGGGTGAATGGGCCGGTGACGGAGTGTGCAGCGGAGTCACAGGCCCAGAGGGCGGCCCTCGCCATGACTGGACGTCCAGGGAGGTCAAGGCGTCGTAACTATGCGTCAATACTGGTGTATACCAGTTTTTATGCATATGGCGCTGCGCCATAATCGGGGCGTATCGCCCCGCCAAATCCTGCCCGCGACACCACGGTGTGAGCGGCACGTACTCTTGCAT
Organism: Acidobacteriota bacterium; assembly: GCA_029263335.1. GTDB lineage: Bacteria > Acidobacteriota > UBA890 > UBA890 > WLXD01 > WLXD01. The sequence continues at coordinate 380 of JAJCXS010000158.1, forward strand.
GTTTCTTGACATATTTCTCCACAATTCTGTAACATATTCTGTAGCATTAGCAAAAATGCGAGAAATATGCAAGAAATAACGACACGCACATGCAAGATGATCACACCCTGGTTCAGGCGAGCCAAGAGGAGGAGCCACGCTTATGAGTGACTGGATCGCGCGTGTCGCGGTGCGGTTTCTGGAACTGGTTCAGGCGTGGGCTGACCCCTGGTATTGGGTCGTCTTGGCGAGCATCCTCTTTGTGCTTGGGCTCATCGGCGCAAGCCCGACACAGATTCCTCAACACGAAAAAGACGTCACCCAGACCGCTCGGCTGGCCGCCTATCTGCGCCTGGTGAGCCTCAAGTTACTCGTCGCATTCGGGCTCCTGATGCCAGCGCTTGTCGCGGGAGCTGGGTACGTGGTTAACCCCTCAAACTTCTCCGCGTTTGCCGAGAATATGCAGGCCTTTTTCTGGGAAGGATTTGTGGCGGTCCTAGGCTTTCCCCTCATCGGCTATGCCTTCGGCTGGCTCCTCTCGGTGGTGCATGCACGGGTGATTACTCCGAAGGTTTCCGCACTCAAACGGCGGTTTCGGGTGCGACAATCCGGCGATGAATTGAGTGATATTCGGGTCGAAACGCGCGGCAAACAGGCTAAGAATTTTGACCCGAGACGGTACTATCAGGAGGGAAATATCTTCTTCGGATTGGACGAGCATGGCACGGAAATACGAGTGGATGAGGAGACATGGAAGATCCAACATCAACGCTATATCGGACCCACACAGACCGGAAAAGGTGTGCTGATTGGCGTCCAACTCGACCAAGCCATCCGGAAAAATCACACCGTGATTTTCATCGATCCCAAGCCCGATCCCTACGGGTTTTCCATCATGAAACAAGCGTGTCTGGAGACCAACCGCGAGTTGGTGGCACTCGATCTCAATGACGAACAGGTCTTTCCCTTGAAGTACGACCTGTTTGCCGGAGGGTCGTATCGCGATCGTCTCGGACGGGTGATTGCCTGTGCGAAATTAGCGTCAACCGGGAATGAAAGTGATTACTATCACCGTAAAGAACGGGCGGTCTTAAACGACGTGTTTCCGAAAGGACCGATCACCCTTCGTGCGCTCTTAAGCCTCCTAGAAGAAGAGGAGGTGCGTGAGAAAACGGGGACCAGTTGTGCGGTTCTGCGGGAGCTGCTCCATGTCCAAAGCCTCGACGTACAGGACGGCGACGAGACACTCAATCTCGCCACTATCTTGCGGGATAATCAGGTCCTCTATATTCGCTCATCACTCCATGATGCGGTGGTGAAAACCGCCACGACGATGCTCATCACAGAACTCATTCAAGAAACGATGCGGCTCAAAGCGGAGCGGAATTCCCATGTCTTTCTCGTCATCGATGAGATCGCCTTTTTGATCACAGAAACCATTGCGGATGCGCTGGCCACGCTCACGAGTTTTGATGCGCATCTCTGTCTCGCGTATCAATCAGAAGGCGATTTATTGAATGGGCATGACACCAAAATTAACTGGAAAGCGATTGCGCAACGGGTCAAAACCAACTCCAAAATGCATCTCTATTATCGAGCCGAAGAATTCGACACGGCCCAAATCATGGCTGATAAATCTGGCACGCACATTAAGGCGGTCACACGCGCCCAACGGGTCTCGGCCGGCCGCCATTTAGAGGAAACCTGGGGCGCAGAACGCGATATTCATGGGGTGGAAGAAGCCTTCATTCACCCCAATGTGGCAATGACCTTACCCGAACGTGTGGGGGTGTTCTTTCAACCCGCGCACACAGCCAAAATCCTCTATACCGCATGGGTGCCGGTCGAGGTGTATCCCACGCCGATTCTGCCAAAACCCGCTCCCTCAACCTTGCGACCCATCACCGCCACACGTCCTCTCAGCACCCAGACCGTGCCGCCCCAACCCAGTCAACACAGCATTACCGGAAACCTCCACCCCCTGCCCCACGATCCGTTACCGACACAACCCGAAGCCTAAACCGGTCGACACAGAAAAAAGCATTGTCTCAATACAGGCACTCGGGTACGATACAGCCATCTATGCCTACGAAGCCGCCCGAACCCATCAAAATATTGGAAAAAGACCTCAAGCCGCTTCTGGCCGCCTCCCCGCCAATCACGTTTCACATCAGACAATCCGACACAGGCGGATTTTTTATTGAATTTACCCATCAAAAAAAGAAATATATCCCCATCACCGCCCGTGGACATGTGCGAATATTTTTGGATGTCAGCCGCCTGATTACCTGGGCCAAATCCATTGGCGTCGCCCGCGTCATTTTGGATATTACGTTTGACCAATCCTAGACGTAGACCTAACCCCTAGCCCACCGCCATACACCAGAAAAACGCGAAGTCTCAGCGCACAACCCTGATACAAAAATATTTCTCAATTTCCTCTAGTCGCCGTTCTTGAAATGTTGCCTTCTTCGCGCGTTCTGTTCGAATTCGACCCCTTTGTCAACGCATCAACCGTTCCTTGAGACTCTGGTCCTTCTGTTGCGCGCGCCTACCTTTTTAAGCCGTATTCGTGAATAGCCCACATAGAGAAAAGCCCGTGTTCCCCAATTTTGAGTAGCTGACTCTTAATCAGCGGGTCGTAGGTTCGATCCCTACACGGCCCACCAATTAAATCAACGACTGAGGTCGTCCTCGCCAGCACCCCATTCGTGGCAAAGTCTGTTTTAAACCTGTTTCTGGAAATCGAGCAGCTGCGTTTCCCTGTATTTCAACACCCCTAATTAGAGCATTAATAAGAATTAACTAGTGCGAGACCTCATTATTTGGAATAGGGCTACGCTTTAGTTCTTTTTTTTGAATTTTCCGTTACTATATTTCCCAGAAAATGGCCACGTATTGGGATTTCTTGGGGAAAAAACGGGAAATACAATCTCTTGAACGTAAAACTTCCACCTCTGTTCAGAATTGACGAAAAAGAGAATGGGAACTTCATCCAGCAAGTGATAGTTCCGCCTTGGTGCGGAGAGGCAACTGTCGAACCATTTGAAATCGAAAGAAAACAAGGCTTCAAGATCATCCTGGCCGAAAACTCCCAAACAATTTTTCTTTTAAAAAAGACTTTAAAGCCGAAATTGGAATGGACACACGTCATCCATCTGCGTGACGAAGGATTTGATTACGCTACGGCTGTAATGTTGGATCTGTCAGAAGCCCGTTGGGCTAAACATCCAGAAGAAGAGTATCCATTTACAGACTTAACAGAATATGAGCATAACGCTGAATCTGTTCGTAAATCATGGATCGATGCTTTTTTATATAAGCGAGAAGATGATGAACGAAATATTATGGGACTTCGTCCCCCTCAACTTGGTGCAATCTATGCGGTTCAGGCGCATTGGACGGTAAATAGAGAGCCTGCCACGATCGTCCTTCCTACTGGAATTGGGAAGACGGAAACAATGCTTTCCCTTCTGGTTGTAGAGTCATGTGAACGTCTTTTAGTTGTCGTTCCAACAGATGCTCTTCGCTTACAAATTGCTGTCAAATTCCTTTTGTTCGGTCTTTTAAAAACGCCACATTTTGGGGTTATTCTAGAAAAGGCAAGGTATCCAGTTGTCGGTACACTAATGAAGCGTCCAACTGATACTCAGCAAGTAGGTTCCTTGTTTCGTAAATGTAACGTCATCGTGACGACGATGCCCCTAGCTAATCAGTGTTCGCCAGAAGTGATGGATAGCATGGCGGAGCTTTCCTCCAATCTTTTCATCGACGAAGCACACCATGTGGCTGCGCCAAAGTGGAAGGAGTTCAAGGACATATTCAAAAAAAAGAGAGTTTTACAGTTTACTGCCACACCCTTCAGGAACGACGACCGTCCAGTTGGCGGAAAACGTATTTTTACATTTTCTCTTCGAGATGCACAGCAGCAAGGTTATTTTAAAAAAATTCATTTCAAGCCCGTTTTTGAATTTGACCCCGCTCTAAAAGATATTGCGATTGCAGAAGCTGCGGTTGAACAGTTACGGGCAGATGCTCATCTCGGCCACATTCTTATGGCACGCACTGGAGATGTTTCGCGAGCGAAGAAAGTTTTTGAATGTTATCGGAAATATGAGGAATTTAATCCCGTGGAAATTCATACGGGGATCAAGTCGAAAGTAGAACGAGAAGATATTCGAAGGAAGTTGCTATCTGGAGAATCTCGCATTGTTGTGTGTGTAGATATGCTTGGTGAGGGATTCGACCTTCCCGAATTAAAAATTGCGGCATTTCACGATATTCGGAAAACGCTTGCCGTGACCTTACAACTGGTTGGCAGATTTACGAGAACTAAACCTAGCCTAGGGAATGCAACCGTTGTGGCTAACATCGCAGATTTAGAGGTTAAGGATGAACTAAAAAAACTTTATCAACATGATAGTGACTGGAATGCCCTATTGCCATTAATCAATGAAAGGGTTTCCAGTGGGGAAGCTAGTCTTGGGGAGTTTCTGGCTGGTTTCCAGGAACTTCCAGATGAGATAACTTTACAAAATGTTCGGCCCTCAATGAGCATGGTTGCTTATCGTACAAATTGTTCAAGGTGGGCACCGGAGAATTTCGCCCATGGAATCACAGGCTACGATTCATTAGACAGGGTGTATCCCACTACTAATCCCCAAGGGAATACTCTGGTGGTCGTTACTACCCGACGTGTTTCGGTGGATTGGGCACAGATTGACGAGATTCACAACTGGGATTGGCAACTCTATGTTTTGCACTGGGATAAAGAAAAGAGTTTGTTGTTCATCCACAATTCAAGTAATTCCGGATTTTTTAAGAAACTTGCCCAAGCTGTCGCTGGTGACGATGTTGAACAGATACGTGGTCCACTAATATTTCGGTGTCTTTCAGGTGTTAATCGTTTGAAGCTGCAGAATGTTGGTCTGCTTGAACAGCTTGGAAGGCTAATTCGTTACATAATGCGTGCCGGTAGCGATATTGAGCCGGGCCTTTCAGAAGCGCAAAAAGAGAATACCATCAAGGCAAATCTTTTTGGTCAAGGATTCGAAAATGGACACCGCTCAACCATTGGATGCTCATACAAAGGACGTATTTGGTCATACAGAAAAACTAATCTATTAGAATTGACAACATGGTGCAGAGCAGTTGGCGAAAAACTGCTCAACGAATCTCTTGATCCGGAGGAAGTACTAGGAGGCACGCTAGTTCCCACATGGATATCTAAACGGCCCCAACAAATACCGATTGCTGTGGAGTGGCCAGATATTTTCTATAAGGAACCTGAGCAAATATTCTCATTTCAAATAAATGGCATTGATGTGTATCGTCATGATATCGATCTCAACGTCGTTGACCCTGAGAACAACGGTGCTTTGAAGTTTGAACTTTCCTCTAGCGTAGCCTCTGCCAAATTTGAGCTTTCTCTATTTGAGAATAATGGTAATCCAGATTTCTCTATTAAAGAGATCGATATGTCCAATGTGATAATTAGTTACCGTAATACATCACTGCCACTTCGTGAGTTTTTCCAAGAAGACCCACCGACTTTTTGGTTTGCCGATGGATCATCATTGTCAGGTATCGAGTATGTGGCACTTCAAAAGCAGCCAGAACCATTTCCTCGTACCCGGATCGAGACCTGGGATTGGACAGGTACGAGGATTCGAAGCGAATCGCAAGGAGTGGACAAGAATCCAGAGTCTATCCAGTACCGTGTGATTGCTGAAATAAAAAAGAGAGGATTCTCTGTCATCTTTGACGATGACGACCGTGGAGAGGCAGCCGATATCGTGGCGATTCTAGAACACGATGAGTATATAGAAGTCGAGTTTTGGCACTGTAAATTTGCCTTGGCAGATCAACCAGGAAGTCGAATCAAGGAACTTTATGAGCTATGCGGTCAAGCGCAGACGAGCATTCGATGGTTAGATAAGAAAAGGGATCTCTTTACCCACCTTATGCGACGAGAACCGAAGCGGTATCAAGAGAAAGAGTCTACACGCTATGAAGTAGGAACTGAGAAGGATTTACTTCGAATCCGTGAAAAGGTGGACAGTCAACGAGTAGCGCTTCAGGTTGTTATTGTTCAACCGGGACTTTCGAGGACTGGCGCTTCACAAAAGCAGTTAGAATTACTTGCAGTTACAGAAAACTACCTATTAGAGACGTTCAAGGTCCCACTCAATGTTGTGGGTAGTGATTGAGCTGAACTAGTATCTTCTCAAGATCAGTATTTATTCCGATATGATTTTTTCAATATTCCCCGCATGGTGGTTTCGTCTCCCATCCGCAATCAAAACACACGACGTTTAGTCACCCCACGAGTGTGCTGGTGCCGATCTATCAAAACAGGTTTGGCTTATTGGGCTAACGGGAGGGAAATCCTTGACGGATAAAGTCTTTTCTCTCACAGGCTCACTGACTGTGGGTCAGTGGGTCTGGCCCACCTTGCCCCTCCTAAGATCCCAACTGGGGCAGAATCTTAAAAACCATCAACTCTTAGCTACTCTTTCACCGCCCACGGCAACTCACGTTTCTTGGCTTCGAGCTTCATGAGGGTCAGGAAATAGCTCCCTTTGTTTTTGATCTTCTCACCCTTGAGCAGTCGTTCCCGAATATCACGCAAGGCTCTATACACAACACTGCGGGGATCGCCCTACGCCCAATCAATAGTTTTTTATGCATTCAATGTTTTTGAAGGCAATATGGGGTTGTATCACCGTGTCCCATAGACGAGAATTGTCAACTTTACTGAAGTTTTCGAATTTGGTCCAACATGAAAACCAGCGGCGTAACTCACAATTCTATTATTTTCGACAGAACTCGTCGATTCCCTAAATTCTTATCTCTTCATTGTTAATCACAAGCGTATCACCATCTATGATTCATGCTTGCCCCAAAATGTCCATGTTTTCAGAAATGGCCTCAGCTGTTGCTGAAATAAGAATAATCTCAAATAAAAATTCTTTATCATTCGTTGGATACTTCATAAGAGAGGGTTTTTAAGAATAGGATCAGCTTATCGACCTCTTCATCATCAAGATAAGATATATGAAAAAGGTCATCGCCAGAGGCTAATAGCTTCTTGTAGAACTCAGCTCTCTCAAGACTACCCATCTTTTTCGTATCAATTAAAAGAAGAGGATCGTAGTGAAAAATAATGGCTTCTTTAATGGTTGTAGCTGACCCCGAGTGACCATAAGGAGCAGTCTTTTCAACATTGGTTAAAGGCGGAGTTCTGAATTTGTAAAGATCATCTGGATCGTGAGTGACGTTAAATCTACCGTAATCGATACCAAATCCATTCTTGCCAAATCCAGATTGAGAAAATGGTATTGAGTAATATTGAAAATCAGAAAAATGTCTGCCGGAATGGCAGGAAGCACATTTTCCTTTTCCAAAAAAAATCAAACCACCAGCAATTTCATCCGAAGACAAAGTTCCTGTAGATTTCACGTACTTTTCAAATCTTGTTTCTTTAAGGTGAAACTTAAATTGAATAAATTCTTTTATGGCATTTGCTATATGGATGAATTCTATTTCATCAGGTTTAAGAGAATAGGAATCTTGAAAAGCACTGACGTATACCTTGTCTTCTTTGACCCTTTGTAAAAGGGTCTCGAAAATCTGATTGGCAGAATCAACAGTTTCAGTTTTGAGAAATTCCTCAACTTCTTCATTGTCTAGAACCATTTCTCGTATTTCTACAAAGGGAAGATGTATCGTAACAGTGAGCGGGTCATCAGACGGAGCATATTCCCCAAATTGGCTTTTTATTTTTCCATTTACTTTTTCAACCTTCCCATCCCAGAAGAAGATTTGAAAATCTTCCTCTCCTCTCCCCCAAAGCGGTAGGGCGTTTCTCGGAACGACAAGTCCGTTACTTTTCAGACGTTCATGCCCTTCTCCTTCTCCTCCTACACCGATTGAATTTCTAAGCCCATCAGCACTGCCAAATTTGTCTAAATGGCAAGTGGCACAAGACATTTTACCGTTATAGCTGAGTCTCGTATCTTCGAATAGCTTCAAGCCTAGCTTTGCTTTTCTTTCATCTGGATTTACTGAAAGAAACTTATCATTGTATATGTAATGCAAGCCAGCATCTTCTAACACTTTGTCACGCAAACCCGCTTGAGCTACTTCCAAAGTGTCAGTAAAAACAAACCAGGCTATAATTAAGAAAATGGTATACTTAATCGTATCGAATTTCGTGTATTTCAATGACTTTTCTGACATCTTTTGCCTTTTCTTCTATTGCGAGTAACCCTATTTCAGAAAGATCACTTTCCTTCAGTCCAAAATTCAAAAGTTTTTTTCTAATAAGATCGTAATCTTGACAATCTATGAGAGCTATTTCGGCCTGCATCAATGTGGATGCATTCTCTTCGTTGGGTCGATCTGCAACTAGTGTTTTAGCAATGAAATGTTCCTTCATCGCGTGGTCACATTTAAAAACAAGCTCTGCATAATCTTGATAATAGTAATTTTTTATAAGGTAGGATTTAAGATCAGTGGAAAACATTCCCGCAATAAACACTGCAAAAAAGCTGATTCCTATATACGCATTTTTCTTATTCATTAATTTTCAACCCAATGCCATTAGCATCAACATTTAAGCTGTCTAGTAGCGAATCTGACAATCTTCCGTTGACAGGCAAGTGATTTTTTAACTGATATCTTGAAATTGCAATCGAGGTTTCCGCGCCAGCTATGCCGTCAATGGTCGAATTATAAAACCCAAGTGCAAATAGAGTAGTCTGAACTCGCATAATTAGCACTTTAAATGCTTTTTGATTGCCCTTTAGCTTGGTTACATTAGGTGAGGTGGCTGGGCTTTCCGGTAAAATTGAAATCGGGGGCGTACTTTCGTTTGCTTTATCTAAACTTTTGTTTCTACTGTTACTAGAACCAAAATTTTTTACAGGTGGTGGTGTATAGGATGGTGTTTTTCTCGGTGTGTAGCCTCCTCCCCCTGAAGAGGACCTATGAGAGCCATGGCTGCTGTGACTAGCGTGGGATCTATGTGCGGCTAGGGTAAATCCTCGCTCTCTTTGTAACTTCCAGGATTTAACAGCTTCTGTCTTCTGGGTTATTGGATCGGTGCTTTCTACAATCACGTCTGCGGATGGTTGTAAACCAGCAGCGACTAATGATTTGATGAAAAACATAAAAATACTATTCACAGCGCACCCATCATTTCAAAACCTTTTTTTTCATCATACCAATCAAAAACCCCACAACACTCTGACCGCTTACGACAATCACCACAAAAATCTAGATACTGGTTTTTCCAATCGGAAATAGATTTACACGCATAGTCTTGGTACTCCCTGGGGATAGTACATATTGGAAAATTATACAACTTTGTATTGATAGTGTTTATGTTGGTTATACTTATTGCGTTTGCAATTGGGGAGAACCGTTTTGAGGTATCAATAAATAAGTGATCCCAATTCATCTTGGCATAGCCAATATCCTCAAGTTGCATAATTGCCCACATTGCACAGAGCGAAGCATGCTTTGATATAAATTCTGCTATCAGCGGTAAATCATTAAAGTTTTGTTCCAGTACAACTGTTCTTATCTCCACTGAAGCACCGCTTTTGAATAGAACGTTTAACCCGCTTAAAAGCTGTTTATAGGCCCCTTGTTTCCCAACGACTTCATCGTGAATTTGAGGGTCGTGAGAATAAACCGGAATTCCCCATAAAATTGAAGAATTCATTTTGTCGAGCATCTCAATATCTTCATTCAGGAAGTGCTGAGCATTGCTAAGAATATGAAATTTTAAATCAGGTCTTTCATTGAGAACATCTAATAGAAATGGGAATAAATGTTCTTTCTCTAGTGTTGGCTCCCCTCCAGTAATCCCGATTACGCTTTCATTTGGCGCAAGAAGTAACGCTTCCCTATAAAGGCGATAATAGTCGTAAATTTTATTTTTAGGTGGCTGAGAGCACATGATACAAGCCTGATCACACTGTTCTGTGAGTAAGATTGTATTCGAATGAGAATTGGCTCTTATTTGTCTAAATAACGTTTTAGTTTCAGGGAAAACAATGCATATATCATCTTCTACACCCTCATCGTTAGTTAGAGAAAAACCGAAGTTCCCTTTTCCACTACTAACAATAATGTCTTTTCCCTTTTTCGAGAAAGAACCAATATGTTTCTGAGAATGTCCATCCTTGTTACCTTTTTTTAGCTTAATGACAAAGGGGGTAGAATCTTGAAATGTTCCTTGAATATTTAATTTTAAATCAATCATAGAGCCAATTCGCCATTATTGGTTTTAGTGAGAAATCCCCACTCAAATGTCCTTGTATATTAAAAAAGGCTACTGGATCGTTTTGTTCAATTTTAGAAAATATGTTATCAAAAGTACTCATGTTAGATTTACAGAAATAGGTTTCGTGTTTCGGCAAATCCGTCCGGTTATATCTAGATAAGTCATCAATTGTATCAATCCCGCAAAAAGGCTTGTATGCGCAATGAATGCAGTCTTCATGAATTTCATTCATTTGGTTCCAGTTGAAATCCTTTAAAATTTTGGCATTAATTCCTGAAACTATATTCCCCATTTTCAAATCTATATGTCTTATTCTAGAAAGCATTCTTGCTTCGTCTGAAGGATAGAGGTCTCCATCATAATTAATAACAAGATAATCTCTGACTGCTGGATTGGGACTTCTGAGATCTACATGAGAATTATAACTTGGAAGGAAAATACGTTTAATTGCCACTTCGAATCCAACTTCGACAATCTGGGCAGAATCATTAAAATTTAAGTCAAAAATATATTGAAGTGCTTTTTGATAGCTTGAAATCCAATTGTAATATTCGTCCTTCGCAGCGGCAAAAGTTTTTCGTGCGAAGCCTTGGTAATTAACAGGTCTCAAGAATATAGACCGCTGCCCAATACTCACATAGTAGTCAATTATATTTCGAATAGCCTCAAAGCTATCATTTGTTATCGTGGGAAGAGCATTAACTTTTCCTGAGCCATACGTGGATTGAATTTCTTGATAATTTTTTAGAACAGATGCAGTGATAAACTCATCTTTGGTACGGTTGTCTGTATGTAGTTTTGCTGGACCATCTATTGATGTACTTACAAAAAAATCTTTTCGCTCAAGAAGTTTGCGTAATGACTCTGATAAGGTACTTAAATTCGTACAGATTATGAATTCTGCATCAATGCCCTCTTTATCACAGTGCTCTACAACGTCTTCAATAATATCCATTCGCAAAGAAGGCTCACCACCTTGAAATTCAATTTTAAGTTTTCTATCTGAAGAACCGGAAATGAATTTTTTGAAAGCAAAGATGATCTCATCTGTCCAGTCAAAGCCTTTAGCATTGATACTTGCTCTGGACACTTGGCAATAATCACAAGCCAAATCACATCTCAAGGTAGGGATCGCAATTACATAGGATATTTTTCCGGCAACTTGTTTTTTCTGCTTCAGACGAAGTAGGTGAGAATTGTAATAGAAGTCATTCGCCTCATTATATGCAAAACCTTTTCTCAGCAAGAATTCATTATCTTTTTTCGTACAATTCTTATTGATCAGTCTCTCTAAGAAATTTTCAGATGATAAGAAAAAATCACCCGCATCATTTGATAGTAATATCTTTTTTCCTATAAGACTAAAAGTGTACGGAAATAATTCAGCCATCAGAAATGCCTTTATATAGTGCAGTTCTAATTTCTAAAGTTTCAGAATAGATTTTCTCTTTGTATATGAGATGTAATAGCTCTTTTTTTAGGCTGCTTGCAGAATGGGTTTCGTTATTTTTTATATTTACTTGCAAACCACTATGTGCCACTTCTAATTCAGGATATAAATACTGTAATCTTAGAATGGCTGTTTCCAAAAATCTTTCAAAGATTAATGGTATATCAATAACAACATCCACCATAGCTATTACTTCCCGCCTTTTTTCCCCCCCAGGCTTTGGATCTTTTTTGAACACCAGAGAATGGATTTCTCTAAACCCTCGCTTCTTCCAGGACTGACGAAGCCGGACGGACTTTGATTTTTTCCCGTTTTACCTGTGCGAGTTCATACGCTTGCTGAAGTGCCAACCAGCTTTGTGCGGTTCCGCCAAAAGCTTTTTCCAGCCGCACGGCCATTTCAGGAGAAACCCCAGCCTGGCCATTTATGATCCTCGACAGCATATGTCGCGTAATCCCTAAAATCTTTGCGCCATCCGTAACCGTCAGTCCGAGGGCTTCAAGACAGTCCCGCCTGATCGAGCGACCCGGATGAGGTGGATTAAGCAGTCCCATAACAGTCTCCTTTCTAGTGGTAATCAACCAAATTCACATCCAAGGCGTTGCCGCCTTCAAAACGAAAAATAATGCGCCAGTTTCCTGTAACCTTGACGCTCCAAAACCCTTTCAACTTCCCTTTTAACGGATGAAGGTTCCATCCCGGAAGGCTCATAGCTTTCACATCCTCAGCAACATGCAACCGAGCCAGGATATCATCAATGATTGGCACCAAATGCGGGGTTAAGCCCGATGGGTCTTCCTTATGAAACCACCGTTTCAGCCCCCGATGTTTGATGCTGACAATCATTCTCTATAGTGTGCATCGTTCATGCACGGTTGTCAATAAAAATTCAGACACTGAACTTCTTTCCCCGGCCCTTCAAGCCCGTTCACCATTCCAAAATGGTCCGGGTGTGAGTCCTACGATCCTGATGAAGCTTTCAAGGAATGGCTGGTAACGGCGGACTGCACGAATTGTTAAACGGATAAAAACTCCCTCAAACAGTTCCTCATCGCTGTTGAAAATTTTTGAGAATGATAATGAATGAAGATGCAGGAGGAAAACGCTACTACTCTTTCAACGCCCAAGGAAGATCGCGTTTCTTGGCTTCGAGTTTCATGAGGGTGAGAAGATAGCTGCCCTTGTTTTTGATCTTTTCGCCTTTGAGTAAGCGTTCTCGTATGTCGCCTAATGCCTGTGAGTTCAATTGATCAACGCAACACTTTATCTTACCTTCTAGAGATGGAGTGTGACGATGAAACACCGAACCCGCATCTACTTTAGCACTGAACAACGAGCGGATATTTGGGATCGCTGGCAGCGTGGCGAATCCATGAGTTCGATTGGGCGCCTCTTTGAACGACAGTCCTCCTCGATTTATCCTCTTCTTGCACCCAGCGGGGGGATTCGCCCTCCCACGAGAACACGCTCACGAGTAGCCTTGAGCCTGTCGGAACGTGAAGAGATTTCCCGTGGGGTAGCCCACAAGCAGTCGATCCGTTCCATTGCCCGTCGGTTGGAGCGCCCTCCCTCAACGATCAGTCGTGAACTCACTCGCAATGGAGGGTATGATAGCTATCGAGCGTCGGCGGCAGATCAAGCCACCTGGGCGCGAGCGCACCGGCCCAAACGGTGTAAGCTGGCTCAGCATCGCTCCTTAGCGAAGGTCGTCGCAGCTAAGCTCAACCAGCAGTGGTCCCCCCAGCAAATTGCCGGGTGGTTGAAGCGGATATACCCTGATAGGGAGCAAGCCCGCGTGTCCCACGAAACCATCTATCGCAGTCTGTCTATTCAGGCCAGAGGCGTCTTGAAGAAGGAGCTGCAAGCCTGTCTCCGAACCAAACGAGCTATTCGCCGATCGAAACATGCGAGTCTGAAGCAACAAGGCCTGGGGAAAATCACGAATGCTATTTCAATGAAGGACCGGCCCGCCTCCGTCGAAGATCGTGCCGTCCCCGGTCATTGGGAAGGCGATCTCATTGCCGGAACCAACAACAGCTATATTGCGACGTGAGTCGAACGCCATTCACGGTACGTCATGTTGGCCAAAATAGAACAGAAGAATGCGGAAACCGTGGCAGCGGCTCTCATTCAGCATGCCCAGCAACTCCCCACCGAGCTGTAGCAATCCTTGACCTGGGACCGAGGCACCGAGATGGCGAACCATCGTGACTTCACCCTCGCGACCGATATTGCGGTCTACTTTTGTGATCCAAAGAGTCCATGGCAGCGGGGCTCCAATGAGAATACAAACCGGCTGCTCAGGCAGTACTTTCCCAAAGGCATTGATTGATCGAGGTACACGCAAGCCCAGCTCAACAACGTCGCGCGGCAGTTGAACGAACGCCCGAGAAAAACGTTAGCATACGAAACACCGGCGGAGAAATTTCAGTCATGTGTTGCAGCGACCAGTTGAACTCACACCTTATAGATGACACTGCGGGGAAGATCGCGTACGGCCTGTTTCCAAGTGGACGAGTCTAGACCCATCTTGTGCTTGACAATTTATCTTAATATCCTAATAATATGATATCACGATATAATGGAGTGTTCATGAAGCCAGTCCATTTTCTAGGAAATAGTCGAACTATTCTGAAAAGGTTTCCTGCGGAGGTGAAAGATCGAATAGGGTATGCCTTATATGAAGCACAGAAAGGAGGGAAAGCCCCCAATACACAACCACTCAAGGGGTTCCATGGCGCCAATGTCCTAGAGGTGATAGAGGACGATGATGGATCAACATATCGAGCCGTGTATACCATTCGATTTTCCAATGCGGTCTATGTCCTACATACCTTTCAAAAAAAATCGAAAAAAGGTATCGCAACACCCAAACACGATATTGATCTGGTCAAATCACGACTCAAATTGGCCGAAGAAGATTGGAAAAAGGAGACCACATCATGACCGAGAAAATTACCAGAGGGTCAGGAAATATTTTTGCTGATCTGGGTTTTGACAACCCTGAGGAGATGGAAACCAAGGCTCAATTAGTAAGCCAGATTAATGCCATCATTAAACAGAGAAAACTGACACAGAAAAAGGCTGGAGAGCTG
>JAJCXS010000159.1 GCA_029263335.1 Acidobacteriota bacterium
TCCCCAACCGTTCCTGTGGCATCGCCCGAGGCCACCGTGTGAACGTGAACGGCGCCGCGCCAGGGCCAGCCCAGGACCGTTCGGGTCGCCTGCGCTGCGCCTCGAACCGGGGGCGTGTAGCCGAGCACCCCCGCGCCCCAAAGCCACCCCACCCAGAGGACGCCCGCCAGCAATAGCGCGGCGAGCGGAACAACAACCCAGCGTGCTCGCATCGAGCTTGCTACTCTCCCGCGAAGGCGGGGTCGCGCTGCAGCGCGTGCACGGTTACGCGCGTCAGGTTGCCAAACAGTTCCGGGTCGATGTCGTCGCCAAGCGTGCCATAGTGCATCGGCACCACGACCTGCGGCGCTATGCTGTTGGCGGCGGCGGCGGCTTCCACGACATTCATGGTCTCGCCCCCCGAGATCGGCAGGCAAGCAACGTCGACCTGCAAGCCGCGCATCTCCGGAATGTAGTCGGTATCTCCCGCGTGATAGAAACGCGTGCCGTCGATCTGCACGACGTAGCCCACCCAGGCGTTGTCACGACCGTGCATACGGCTCTTGCGCGTATAGGCCGGGATCGCCTCGATGCGCACGCCATTGAGTTCGACGTGAGTTCCTGGCTCCACGATGCGTCGCGACCCGGGCAGGCTGCGCAACGCGGTCAGGCAATCCGCTGTACACAGGATCTCGGTGTCGTCGCCGACGATGTGACGCAGGGCGTCGGGCGAGCAATGATCGTAGTGTGGGTGCGTCAGCAGAACGAGATCGGCTTCGGGACCCGCCGCGATACGAAACGGATCGATGTATACGCGCGGCGGCCCCGCGTAGAAGAAGCCTGCGTGTCCCAGCCAAGTGAGCTTTTCAAGCAAGGTGTTACCCCTTAGCGCCTCGCGTGTGACCGTCGGTCGCGAGCGTCCCCGCCGACCCCGATAGGGCTCGCCTGCGGACAGTAGCGACGCCTCGTATCGATGTCAACAGTAGGCTTTCTTGTGAGTGCTCGTGGACGGACCTATAATCGCCACCTCGGCAGCTCTCCATCTGCCCTCCCCTTGGCCGCGTGGGCGGCAACACGAAGCGAATATATGGCCAAGATCTGGACTGAAGAGAACGAGCTATACATCCGCGAGAATTTCCGCCACAAGACCTACGCTGAACTCGCGGATCACTTCGGCGTTACACAAAAAGCCATGGAGTCGAAGATCCGGCGCATGGGCCTGAAGAAACAGGACTACAAGGAGACCGATCCCATGCCGGCGGTGTTACCACCGATGCTAGAAGCAGTCGACGAGGTGCCCGTGGAAACCGGCCCCACCCCCATCAAGAGCGCCTCGCTCCTCCCTCGCAAGGCAGCCGCTCCGGTGGAGACACCGGAGAGCCGAGAAGCTCGCCTGCTGGCGGAACTCGAAGCCGCGTCGGTGGAACGAGAGAGACGCGAAGCCGATCGCGAAGAGACGTCGGTCGCCAAAGCTCTCAAGAAATTTGAGCTCGGTGTGAAGCGGTGGCACGACGGTGCTCTGGGCAAGGCTCTCGCGTATTTCCAGGCAGTGGTGGAGGGCAACCCTCGCGACGCAACTCTCGTAGGCAGGGCCCGGCAGTACATTGCCGCCATTGAGAAGCGTGGGCGCAGCGCCGACTTCAATCCGGAGAGCGCGGACGATTTCTACCTGCATGGGGTCGTTCAGCTGAACGACGGTGATCCGGCGCGTGCGCTGGATGCCTTTGCGCGCGCGCTCAGCCTCGCGCCTGGCGACGACCGGATTCTCTATTGTCAGGCGGCGGCGTGGGCACAGAGCGGCGACATCGATAACGCGGTCGCGGCCCTCCGCGAGGCTATCGACAGCAACGACGCCAATCGCATCTACGCGGTCAACGACCCCGACTTCGTACCACTGCGCGTCCACGAGGATTTCCGCGACCTGGTGACCGCGAACGACGCCGAGTAGCTTCATGCCGACCGTCGCGGTCGTGATTCTAGCCGCCGGAGAAGGCTCGCGCATGAAGAGCGCCTTGCCCAAGGTGCTGCACCTGGCGGCCGGCGAACCTCTCGTTTCTCATGTCGTCAACGCGGCGCGCGGCGCTGGTGCCGCGATGGTTGCCTTGGTCGTGCCCCCGGAGCACGCGGCGATCCGCGAAGCGGTTGGCGACGATGTCGAATACGAGGTGCAGGACCCGCCGCGCGGCACTGGCGACGCGGCTCGTTGCGGCCTGCGCGCGCTCGGCGACGATGTCGAGTTGGTTGTGGTGGTGAACGGCGACGGTCCCTGTCTCCGGGCAGAAACCCTGCGCGCAATGTTGGACTCGCGCGGCGAGGCTGACGGGGTCTTTCTGACCGTGCAGCGCGACGACCCTACCGGCTACGGCCGAATTGTTCGTGACCATGACGGTTCGCTGCAAAAGATCGTGGAGGAATCCGACTGCGACGATCAGCAGCAGGCCCTGTGCGAGGTCAATGCTGGCGTGTACCTCTTCCGGGCCACGGCCCTGGCGGAGGCGCTCGCGGAGCTGTCGCCAGACAACGCGCAGGGCGAACTCTATCTGACCGACGCGCTCGAGGTAATTCGACGACAGGGCGGACGCGTGGCGCTGTATCAACATCACGACATCGACGAGGTCAGTGGCGTGAACACGCGCGCCGAACTTGCGGGCGTCGAAGAGACCTTACGTCGGCGAAACATCGCAACGTTGATGGCAGCGGGAGTCACCATCCGCAACCCCGACACCGTCTTGGTGGACACCGACGTGTTGGTCGGGCCCGACACGACGATTTTCCCGGGCGTCACCCTCGAGGCCGGAACCAGGATCGGCGGTGGATGCACGATCTACCCGAACGCGCGTATCGCACGTAGCACGTTGGGCTCCGGAGTCGTGGTACTCGATGGTTCGGTAGTAGAAGACGCGATCGTCGACGAAGACGCCAGCGTGGGACCCTATGCGCGGCTGCGTCCCGGGGCTCACGTCTGCGCCGGAGCCAAGGTTGGTAATTTCGTCGAGATGAAGAAGACCACGCTTGGGCCCGGCAGCAAGGCCAGCCATCTCACCTACCTTGGCGACGCCGAGGTTGGCGCGAACGCGAACATCGGTGCCGGCACGATAACGTGCAACTATGACGGCAAGAACAAGCACCGCACCGAGATTGGCGACGGCGCTTTCATTGGCTCGAACACGGCTCTCGTGGCGCCGGTCCGTGTGGGTCGTGGTGCCTATGTCGGCGCCGGCTCGACGATCACCAAGGACATCCCTGACGAGTCTCTCGGGGTGGCGCGGGGGCGGCAGATCATCAAGCAAGGCTGGGCCCCGCGCGATGGTGAGAAAGACAAGGACTAGACGCCGATGGTAAGCGCCTGATGTGTGGAATCGTCGGCTACGTTGGGCACCGCGACGTGGTGCCGGTGCTGCTCGAGGGCCTCACCCGACTCGAATACCGCGGCTACGACTCCGCGGGCGTCGCGGCCCTTCGCCGCGAGGGTTCGCTGAGTATCCGGCGCGCGGCGGGCAAGCTCGTCAACCTGAAGGCCGAGCTCGAGGACAGTCCGCTGGCCGGGCACTATGGCCTTGGCCACACGCGATGGGCGACTCACGGCAAGCCGACGACCGAGAACGCCCACCCGCACCAGGACGCCGACGGCCGCATCGTGCTGGTGCATAACGGCATCATCGAGAACTTTCTCGACCTGCGGGCGGGGCTAGAGGCCAACGGGGTCGACTTTGTCTCGGATACCGACACCGAGGTTATCGTCCACCTGGTTGCGAGCCACTACGAGGGCAACCTCGAGAACGCCGTGCGCCGCACGCTGGCCGATCTGGAAGGGATCTACGCGATCGTCGTCGCATCGGTGGATGAGCCGGACAAGTTGGTTGTCGCACGGCAGGGGCCGCCGATCGTTATCGGCGTCGGTGAACACGAGAACTTCATTGCCTCCGATGTGCCGCCCGTTCTGGAGTACACGCGCGACGTCATCTTCCTCGACGACGGCCTGGTTGGGATTGTGACGCCCGACAGTGTTGTCGTGACGGACCATGCGGGCGCCATTGTCGACGCGCCGGCACAGCAGATTTCGTGGGACCCGATCACGGCGGAAAAGGGTGGCTACGAACACTTCATGTTGAAGGAGATCTTCGAACAGCCAACCGCCGTGCGCGACAGCCTGGTTGGCCGCGTGAACCGGCGCGCTATCGAGATCGATCTCGGCGAGCTCAACCTCGAAGAGGAGCTCGCGAACTCCATGTCCGAGCTTCTTCTTCTCGGCTGCGGCACATCTTGGCACGCTGCCCTGGTCGGCCGGTATTGGATCGAGAAACTCGCCGGCCTTCCGGTAAAGGTCGACCAGGCGAGTGAGTTTCGTTATCGCGACCCCCTCGTTGCGGCCAACTCCGTCGCGTGTGCACTGACCCAGTCCGGCGAAACTGCCGACACGTTGGCGGCAATGCGCGAGGCGAAAGCTCGGGGGGCCACACTGTGGTCCATCTGCAATGTCGTGGGGTCGATGGCGACGCGCATCTCCGACGGGGTTCTGCTGACCCAGGCCGGGCCCGAGATCAGCGTAGCGTCGACCAAGGCGTTCACTTCTCAACTGACGTGTCTCTACCTGATGGCGCTGAAGTTAGGTGAACTGCGCGGCCGGCTTTCGCATGAGGCGGTCGAACTGCGCCTTCACGCACTGGCCCGCATCCCCGGCCAGATCGAGGAACTGCTCACCCATGCCGACAAGTTCGCTGGCGTTGCCGAGCGCGTCGCGCACTTCAAACAGTTTCTCTTCATTGGCCGCGGCGTCATGTATCCGATCGCGCTCGAGGGCGCGCTGAAGCTGAAGGAACTTTCGTACCTGCACGCCCATGGCTACCCGGCCGGCGAGATGAAGCACGGCCCGATCGCGCTAATCGACGACGGGGTTCCGGTCGTAGCGCTGGCTCCACAGTCGAGCCTCTACGAGAAGACCGCGAGCAACATGCAGGAGGCCCGGGCGCGCGACGGCTTCATTATCGGAGTAGGTACCGAGGGCGACGATGCGCTGGCCGAGTTCTGCGACGAGCTGATGACGATTCCGGACTGCCTCCCCGAGTTCAGTCCCCTGCTGGCAATCGTGCCGCTGCAGTTGCTCGCGTACCACGTGGCCGTACAGCTCGGTTGCGATGTCGATCAGCCTCGCAATCTGGCCAAGTCGGTAACCGTCGAGTAGCGGCCGGGCACGCGCTGACCTCGATGTCCCTCTGCCCGTAGACTGGTCCGGTGAACGCGCATTCTCTCGAGGCCGACCTGAACCCGCAACAGCTGCAAGCTGTGACGCACAGCGGTGGCCCGTGTCTCGTTCTCGCCGGCGCGGGTTCTGGCAAGACTCGCGTGATCACTTACCGCATCGCCTGGTTGATCGCACAAGGGGTCCCGGCCGGGAGCATCTGCGGCCTCACCTTCACCAACCGCGCGGCCGGGCAGATGCGCGCGCGCGTTGCGTCCCTACATGGTGGAGAGCCGAAGGGACTCTGGTTGCTGACGTTTCATGCTCTCGGCCTTCGCCTGCTTCGCGACGCCGCGGGTGGCGCCAACGCCCCGCGTATCGGTTTCGCGGTCTTCGACCGCGGCGATTCGATGGGAGTCTGGCGCGCCTGCCAGAAAGATCTTCGCATCGATGCGCACGAGTTTCGCCCGCGGGTACTCTTTGAGGTCTGCAGCCGGGGTATCAATCGACTCGAGGACCCTCGCGCTTGGGACGAGGCCGGGCGCCCGAGCGAACAACGGCTCGCCGGCCGCGTTTACGCTGCCTATCGCGCAGAGATGAACCGTCGCAATGCGGTCGACTTCGACGACCTCCTGGCCTGGCCACTGCGCCTCCTGTCGGCGGGCGTAGCCATCGCCGACCCGGAGCGGTTCCGACACTTTCTTGTGGACGAGTACCAGGACACGAACCGGCTGCAGTATCGCCTCGTGCGGGCTCTTCTGGGTGACGACAGCTCGATCATGGTGGTTGGCGATGAAGACCAGTCGATTTATCGATGGCGCGGCGCGGACATCGCCAACGTACTCGATTTCGAACGCGATTTTCCTGGCTCCACGACGGTCCGGCTGGAACAAAACTATCGGTCCACGCAGCCCATTCTCGCCGCGGCCAACTCGCTGGTCGGTCACAACCAGGAGCGTCTCGGCAAACAGCTCTGGACCGACAATGAGGGCTCGGACCTCCCGCTCCTCACGCACTGCGGCACCGAGCGCAGTGAGGCCGTCTGGGTTGTCAAGAGAGTCGGGCGTGAACTCCTCGCTGGCACGAGGGGTAAGGAGGTCGCCATCCTGTACCGCACCAACGCACAATCGCGACCCTTCGAGGAAGAACTTGCCGGGCGGGGGATCGCCTTCCGCGTGGTCGGCGGTCCTACCTTCTTTCGGCGCTCCGAGGTCAAGGATCTCCTCGCCTATCTGCGGCTCTTGCGTGTTGATGACGATGCCGCACTCGAGCGAGCGGCGGCGCGGCCGCCGCGTGGGCTGGGACCCGCCACGGTGGCGAGAATCGGTGGCCAGGGCGAGAACGCTACGGCAGTGCTGCGCCTGGCCGCCACCAGGCCTGACCCCGAGGCGTTCCTGGTTGCCGCCGGGACGCCGCCGCGTGCGGCAGCGGGTGCCGCTTCGCTTGGCGCGCTCGTGCACAAGATCTCGAGCCGACTTGACCGCATCCCCCTTGGCGATGCACTCGAGGCCCTGCTTCGCGACAGCGGCTACCGGACCTGGCTGAAGGCCCAGCCGGACGGCGCCGATCGTGTGGCGAACCTCGACGAGTTGATCGCCTCGGCGCATGAGTTCGGCGGTGAGGCGAGCGCGGCCGATAAGCTCGACGATTATCTCGATCGAGCAGCGCTGGTGGCCGACGCCGACACCGCCGCCGGTTCGCGCGACGGTGTACACCTCACAACGATCCACGCTGCCAAGGGACTCGAGTTCGATGTCGTGTTCGTTGGGGGGCTGGAGGAGGGACTGTTCCCCCACGCCTCTGCTCTCGATGATGGCCACCTCGAGGAAGAGCGTCGCCTCGCGTACGTCGCGATGACGCGCGCGCGAAAGCGGCTGTTTCTAACGACCGCGCGATCGCGACGAATTCGCGGACGCGAGCGGATCCAGTTGGGTTCCAGGTTCTTGCGCGAGATCGATCCGCGACTGTTGCTGGTGGAGGAGGAGCCGGGCGCGGTCGCTCGCGCCGCCGACTCGCGAAGACCCGGAACGAGCATGTCGCGCGGGCCGGATCGGCGCGGAAGGGTCGATCGTCCACGGGCGGCGCGAAAGGTCGCCCGCCCCGTCGACCCCAACGCTCGCGGTACCGGCTCCCCCGCCCCGGTATCGTCGCTTCGGGTCGGGACGGGTGTGTTTCACCCGATGTTCGGTGCCGGTCGCATCGTGGATACGCAGGGGTCCGGCGATCGCTTGAAACTTGTCGTCGCCTTCGCGCGGGCGGGCACGAAACACCTCATCGCGAAGTTCGCCAAGCTGCAGATGCTGCAGTCCTAGCCCGCCGCAAGGCCGGGCCTCACAGCGGGCGCGACAAGGCGACAGGAAGGCCGCGCATGGCATCAGGACCCAACGGTCCGGCCGCCGCGCGCGCGTGGCGCACAGGGCAATCTGAGAGACCGTTTCTTTGCTGCTGGCGCCGCCGAATCGACGCGGCAGCTACGCGTCCGTGTCGTCCTCGGTGTCGTCGGTATCGTCGCCGGACTCGCTCTCGGCGAGGCGTGACAACGCGACGACCTGGTCTTCATCGTCCAGGTTGATGATCTTCACACCTTGAGTGTTTCGACCCTGAACCTTGACGCCGCCCGTCGGGATTCGGATCAACTGACCAGACTGGCTGATGAGCATCGCATCGTCGTCGCCGGTAACGACGCACGATCCGGCGACCGGACCATTACGTGGCGAAGTCTTGATATCGATGAGGCCTTGGCCTCCGCGCTTCTGGCGGCGATAGTCGGCCACCTCCGTGCGCTTACCGAAGCCGCGTTCCGTGACCGTCAGTACGGAACCGAAGTCACCGCGGATCGTGTCGAAGCCGACGACGATATCGCCCTCGGCGAGCTTGATGCCGCGCACGCCCATCGTTGCCCGCCCCAGCGGCCGCGTGTCCGTCTCCGCAAAGCGGATCGACTTACCTTGGTACGTGCTGATGATGACGTCTTGTCCGCCGTCGGTCAGCTTGGCGTCGAGAAGTTTGTCGCCCTTTTGGATCCGGATGGCGATGATCCCTGTCACCTTCGGGTGTGAGAAGGCCGTCAGTTCGGTCTTCTTGATGATCCCCTGCTGGGTGGCAAAGAGGATGTTCTTGCCGTCGACGAAGTCCTCGACCGGAAGAATCGTCGCCACCGAGTCGCCCTTCTCGAGACGCGGCAGCAGGTTGATGATGGCCTTGCCTCGCGTCGCCGGCCCGCCCTGCGGCAACTCGTACGTCTTTAGCCAGTACGCCATACCGAACTCGGTGAACACCATCACGTACGAGTGTGTCGACGCCACGAACAGGTGCTCGGCGAAATCACCTTCTTTGGTGGAGGCACCGATCCGACCCTTGCCGCCGCGTCGCTGCTGACGGTACAGGCTAAGCGACGTTCGCTTGATGTAGCCCGCGTGGCTGCAGGTGACCACCATGTCTTCCTCGGCGATGAGGTCTTCGACGGTGAAGTCCTGCGCATCGTGGATGATCTCCGTACGCCTGGGGTCAGCGTAACGATCACGGACACCTTCGAGTTCCTCGATGATGATGTCCAAGACGCGGCGCTCGGAGGCAAGAATATCTTCCAGTTCCTCGATGATCTCGAGCGTGGCCTTGAGGTCGTCAAGGATCTTCTGTCGTTCCAGGCCCGTCAGGCGCTGCAGCCTCATGTCGAGAACCGCCTGCGCCTGCGTCTCGGTCATGCCGAACTTCTTGATCATCCCGGCGCGGGCAACGTCACTGGTCTCGGAGCCGCGGATCAACTTGATGAGCTCGTCCAGGTGGTCGAGCGCGATCTTGAGCCCCTCGAGAATGTGCGCGCGCGCTTCTGCCTTCTTGAGGTCGAACAGCGTGCGGCGCGTGATTACCTCGCGGCGATGATCGATGAACGCCAACAGCATCGCCTTAAGGTCCAGAACCACCGGGGCGCCGTCCTGGATGGCGAGCAAGTTGATACCGAAGGAAGACGTCATCCCCGTCTGTTTGTACAGATTGTTGAGAATGACATCGGGCTCTTCGCCGCGCTTGAGTTCGATGACAACGCGGATCCCTTCTCTGCTCGACTCGTCGCGAATGTCGGAGATGCCTTCGATCTTCTTGTTCCTGACCAGGTCCGCGATCTGCTCGATGAGCTTCGCCTTGTTGGTCTGGAAGGGCACCTCGGTAAGGACGATCTTGTCCTTCTCGCGGCTATTGGCGGCGCGCTCGGTAGCCGCGCGCGCCCGCATCCTGATCACGCCCCGGCCGGTCTTGTAGGCCGAGACGATGCCTGCCGCGCCGTAAATGATTCCAGCGGTCGGAAAGTCTGGCCCGCGAACGTGCTTCAACAGGCCGTCGATCGTTATCTCGGGATCGTTGATGAGCGCGACCGTCGCGTCGACGATTTCGCCCAGGTTGTGGGGCGGGATGTTCGTGGCCATGCCGACCGCGATGCCGGTCGCACCATTGACCAAGAGGTTGGGGTACTTGGCGGGCAGGACGGTGGGTTCTTCGAGGGAGTCGTCGTAGTTGGGCCTGAAGTCGACGGTTTCCTTGTCGATGTCCGCCAACAACTCGGACGCCAGGCGAGTCATCCGGGCTTCCGTATAGCGCATGGCCGCGGGAGGGTCGCCGTCGAGCGAACCAAAGTTTCCCTGGCCGTCCACCAGGGTGTGGCGCATCGAAAAGTCCTGGGCCATGCGAACGAGCGTGTCGTAGGCCGCTTGGTCACCGTGTGGGTGGTACTTACCGATGACATCACCGACGATGCGGGCGCACTTCTTGTAGGGGGTATTCCAGCCGTTGTTGAGTTGCTGCATCGCGTACAGCACGCGGCGATGTACCGGCTTTAACCCGTCGCGCACGTCGGGCAGTGCGCGGCCGACGATGACGCTCATCGCGTAGTCGAGGTAGGAGCGCTTGACCTCGTCTTCTAGCGGAACCGGAATGTTCTGTTCGATTACATCCATCGCGGGACTCTCGGGCGGAAGGCTGTGTCTGTCGGTTCGGTTGGTGGAAGTGTTGCCGGCACGGTTCGGGTCGTGGCCGAGACCCTAGACGTCGAGGTTCTCCACTTCGTGTGCG
The DNA here is from genome assembly GCA_029263335.1 of Acidobacteriota bacterium. GTDB lineage: Bacteria > Acidobacteriota > UBA890 > UBA890 > WLXD01 > WLXD01. The sequence goes on from JAJCXS010000159.1 coordinate 10,223, forward strand.
TGTGCCTGGATGAACTCTCGTCGGGGTTCTACCTGGTTTCCCATGAGAACGGTGAAGATGTCGTCTGCCGCGACTTCGTCCTCGATGGTCACCCGCACCATCCGTCTGGTTTCCGGGTTCATGGTGGTCTCCCAGAGCTGTTCGGCATTCATTTCGCCGAGACCCTTGTAGCGCTGGATGTGGATGCCCTTGCGCGCGACGGTCATCAAGTGGTTCAGGAGCTCCTCGCGCGACTTCAGTTCCGTCGTGTCGCCCTTATCGTCGCTGACGACATACGGGGCTGTGCCGAGGTCGGCCAGTTCCTTGCTCAGCGTGACGAGCTCCCGGTAGTCCGGGCCGTCGGTAAATGCATGCTTGACCGCGACGTGGGTGGTCAGCGCGTCGGCCGTAGAGTTGACCTGAATCTCGAACAGGCTGTGCTCGGGATCCCGGATCAACTCCGTTCGGTATCCGGCCGCGCCCACCTTCGCCGCAACAGCCTGCAACTCGGTTTCGTTTTCAAACTGTTTGCGGTACCGGAGCCCCTCCCCTAGCAGGACCTCGAGCAGGCGCTGCTCGTAGCCGCGGCGGCGCAACCTGTCGAGAAAGTAGCGGTATCGGTGGAGCGTTTGAAGCTTCTTCGCCAGCCTCTCCCCCGCGACCTTCTTCTTCGTGGCAGCGCTGTGGACCGTTCGGCCGGTCGCGGCGCGATCGACAAGGAACTGCGTCATCGCCCGTTCATCGGACAGATACTGGACCTTCTTGCCCTTGCGGACCCCGTACAGCGGCGGCTGGGCGATGTAGAGGTTGGCGTTGTCGATGAGAGGCTTCATCTGCCGGTAAAAGAACGTCAACAACAGCGTGCGGATGTGGGAGCCGTCGACATCGGCGTCCGCCATCAGGATGATCTTGTGATAGCGCAGCTTCTCGACATCGAAATCCTGATCGATGCCGGTTCCCAGCGCGGTAATGATCGTGCGGATTTCTCGGTTGTTGAGCATCTTGTCGAGGCGTGCGCGCTCGACGTTGAGAACCTTGCCGCGCAGCGGCAGCACGGCCTGGGTGCGGCGGTCCCGTCCTTGCTTGGCGGTGCCCCCGGCAGAATCTCCCTCGACAAGAAACAGTTCCGATCGCGCGGGGTCGCGTTCCTGGCAGTCGGCCAGTTTGCCCGGCAACGAGGCGGCGTCGAGCGCTCCCTTTCGCCGCGTCAGGTCGCGCGCCTTCCGCGCCGCGTCGCGCGCACGCGCTGCATCTACGGCTTTCGAGATGATTTTGTTGGCGGCGGCCGGGTTCTCTTCGAAAAACTCCGCCAGTTTTTCGTTCACCACGGAAGCAACGATGCCCTTGATCTCGCCGTTACCTAACTTGGTCTTGGTTTGGCCTTCGAACTGGGGCTCCGGGACCAAGCAAGACACTACGGCGACCAACCCCTCGCGAGCGTCTTCGCCTTGGAGCGCCTTGACCTCTTTGCCCCGTCCATTCGCCTGCGCGTAGGCGTTCAGGGTGCGGGTCAGCGCGGCGCGGAACCCCGTCAGGTGGGTTCCCCCTTCGCGCGTGTTGATGTTGTTGACGTAGGAAAAGATGGTCTCCGAGTACGACTCGTTGTATTGCATGGCGATGTCGACGACGACATCGTCTCGCTCCTCGCGAAAGGCAATCGGCTTCCCGTGCAGGGGCGTCTTGTTCTTGTTCAGGCTCTGTATGAACGAAGAAATCCCGCCCTCGTAAAAGAACTCTTTCCTGCGCTCCTCTTCGTCCCGCTGGTCCACCAGGTGAATCCGCAGGCCGCGGTTCAGGAAGGCGAGTTCGCGAAGCCGGGAGGCCAGGGTGTCGTAGTGATAGACCGTCTCTGTGAAGATCTCGTCGTCGGGCAGGAACGTCACCTTGGTTCCCGTCTTGTCGGTGGTCCCGATTTTTTCGAGCGCGGTCGTTGGAACTCCCTTCGCGTAGCTCTGCACGTGCGTGCCGCCATCGCGCCAGATCTCGAGTTCTAGTTCCTTGGAGAGCGCGCTGACAACGGAGACCCCGACACCGTGGAGCCCGCCCGAGACTTTGTAGCTGTCCTTGTCGAACTTGCCGCCCGCATGAAGGGTCGTCATCACGACCTCCGCGGCTGGCCTCTTCTCGGTCTTGTGCTCGTCGACGGGAATACCGCGGCCGTTGTCCTCTACCCCCACCGAGTTGTCGGGGAGGATCGTCACCGTGATCTCGTCGCAGTGTCCGGCAAGAGCTTCGTCGACGCTATTGTCCACGACCTCGTATACGAGGTGATGCAGGCCTGCGCCGCCGGTGCTGCCGATGTACATCGCGGGCCGCTTGCGGACCGCTTCCAGTCCCTCGATGACCTGGATCGAACTGGCGTCGTACTCTTTCTTAGCGGCTTTCTTCGGGCTCATACTTCTCGACTTGATGAGACGGTCTCGGTGGGGCGTCTTCTCGGAATCTCCGCCCACAAAGTTGGTCCCGGCACGTGTTTCCTGAAAGGGCGGCCAGGAACCCTTCCGGACCCGCCCCAGCGATCATCTCCAGGAGCACACGTGTGGCTCCTGGAGCAACTGGAATCCTCGCCCAAAAGGAACCCTCGGGCGCCGTATGTTCACCCCGAACCGGTCCGTTGCCAGTATACCGCGAACGGGCCGTTATGACCACCTCGCGACATTGGTGGTCGCTCCCGTAAACCCTTTGTTTTGTTGGGTTTATTGGCGCTATAGGCGCATCGGCATGATGACGTAGTTGTACTTGAGGTCGTCGTCGTCAGACACAGGTTTCATCAGCCCCTGGCTGGAGTCGTCTTTGAGGTCGATATCGACCTCGTCGGCAGTGGAAACCGACAGGAAATCGAGGATGTATTGAGCGTTGAAACTCACGTTGATCTCCTCGCCCTCGTACGAGACCGGCAGCGATTCTCGTGCCTCCCCCATCTCGGGGTTGCTCGACGTTATCGTCGCACCCCCCGCGGTGAACGAGAACTTCACCGCGCGCGATCGTTCCGAGGCGAGCAGACTCACCCGACGGAGAGCTCCAGCCATCGCCTCTGCCGAGAAACGAACAGCGGCCGGGTTTCCCTCCGGAATCACCTTTTCATAGGCGGGGAACTGCCCTTCGATGACGCGTGTCGCCAGAACCCGGTGCTCAATCTTGAAATAGAGGTGGTGCTCATCCTGGGCGAACGACATGGTCTCGGGCTCACCCAAGTCTCTGATCTCTGCCAGTGCTTTTTTGGGGATGATGGCGCGCACTTGCGCCTGCGTTGCGGTCTCCGCATCGGTCTTCTCCACCAGTGCCAACCGATGCGCGTCGGTGGCAACCATGCGGATCACGCCGTCGCCGATTTCTAGAAGTGCGCCGTTTAGGGAGTAACGAACGTCCTCCTTCGTCACGGCAAACAAGGTGCGCCGGATCATCTCGCGGAACACTGCATGGGGCAGTTCCACCGCGCCGGAGAAGTCACTCTGCGGTACTTCGGGGAAGTCGGCTACAGGCAGGGACACCAGGCGAAAGTACGAGTCTCCGGCCCGAACCTCCAGCCACTCGCCCCCGTCGGAGGACATGTGGATCTCGCCCGCGGGCAGGGAGCGAACGACTTCGAAGAGTTTCTTGGAGCTGACGGTAATGCCGCCGGAATCTGAAACAGCGGCGGGGCAAGACGTGGACAGACTCACTTCGAGATCTGTGGCAACGAGGGAGAGCCGTTCGCCGTCGGCAGAGATCAAGATGTTCGAGAGTATCGGGATCGTTTTTTTCTTCTCGGCGATTCCCTGCAGAAACTGCAGCTCGTTCTCGAGGTGTTCCCGTTGGACGCTGAACTTCATCTGCTGCTTACCCGCCTTTCAGTTGGTTTCTTTATGTATCGCACTAGTAGTAGGTGCTGTTGAAAACGCGGAAAACCGCGTAAACACTAGCGCCCAAAAGGTTTGAACTGTTGGCTTTTGATGAACTTGGCCTGTGCAGCGAACTGCAAAGGCGGGCGTGAACACGCCGTGCACTGAACGCTAACAGGTTCACCGTGAAGGCAGTTGTTCAAAAGAACTATCTAAAGGAACTCAGGAGGTTGTTTACGCCCCGGCGAAGATCCTTGTCCGATTGCATTTCTTGTCGGACTTTTCTTACCGAGTGAATAACGGTGCTGTGGTGCTTGCCGCCAAACGCGCGTCCGATCTCGGGGAGGGAGTGCGGCGTGAGTTCCTTGCAAAGGAACATCGCAACCTGACGCGGACGGGTTATGCGACGGGCGTTGCTGCGCGAATTCAGCTCTCCGGGGCGAAGACCATAAAAATCGGCGACCCGGCCTTGAATGCTGTCGATGGTGATGACGCGATCGCTGGTGCGAAGGGTGTCTCGGAGAACCGTCTTCGCCAGGTCCAACGTAATGTCGTCACCTGTCAGCGAGGAGTACGCAAGAAGCCGGATAAGGGCACCCTCGAGTTCGCGGATATTGCTCTTGCTCGAAGAGGCGATATAGAAGAGAACGTCGTCCGGAAGCGACCGCGAAGGGACCTCGGCGGCGGCCTTCTTCTTCAGAATTGCGACCTTGGTCTCGAGATCAGGGGCCTGGATGTCCGCCAGCAGCCCCCACTCAAAGCGAGACTGCAGCCGCTCCTCGAGCGTCGGAATGTCCTTCGGGGGCGCATCGCTGGTGACGACGATCTGTTTCTGTTCTTCATGGAGCGCGTTGAAGGTGTGGAAAAACTCCTCTTGGGTGCGCTCCTTTCCGGCCAGGAACTGGATGTCGTCCATCAACAGCACGTCGATGTTGCGGTAGCGCTCGCGGAACTCGTGCGTGCGGTCATACCGGATCGAGTTGATGAGTTCATTCATGAACCGTTCGGAGGAAAGGTAGACGATTCGGAGCGCCGGGAAGGTGTGGCGAATATGGTGCCCGATGGCCAGCATCAAGTGGGTCTTGCCGAGGCCAACACCGCCATACAGAAACAGAGGGTTGTACGAACGCGAGGGCCCCTCAGCCACGGCGCGAGCGGCCGCGTGGGCGAACTGGTTCGAGGCGCCAACGACAAAGGAACCGAAGGTGTACTTAGGGTTCAGCGTGGCGCCGGAAGAAACGCTCTCGTCGGGGACCACCGGCGCCTCGGGCAGCAATTCGGCGCCAGCCGCGTCGGCTCCGGAGCCAACAACGAAGCGAATGTCCGCAGGGCCGCCAGGAAAGCGCTCCAGGGCGTCCCGGACGAGGCCGGCATACTTCTGGGTAAGCCAGTCGCGGAAGACCTCGTTGGGCACCGACACGGAAAGCACGCCGTTCCGGTCGCCCAACATAGAGGTGGGGCGGAACCAGGTATCAAAGGTCTGTGGGTCGAGCGAGCCCTCTAGCTGCTCGAGAAGGCGATCCCAGGTATCCATGGCCACACAGGTCTCAGTCGCCCGGAAACGACCCGAGAGAGGCCGCATCACGGATTTTCACAGACTTATCCACACCTGTTAAAAAGATCATATTCGCAGCGTTCAAGGCGGTTTACGTTGCGAGACTCGGCGGCGCGTGGAGTGGGAGGCGGTGACCCGCGCCGCGAGGTGGCGGAATATAGCACAGGGGCGGAAGGCCGTCCAATGGGGCGAAAACAGGCAAAAAGGAGGGGAAAAGAAAGGCCAAAACGGCGCCCGAGAGAAAGTGTCGCGGACGCCCCGGCGCGAGCCGGACGTACGGCCGAGGGCGCCGGGGCGAATAACAAAAAGGGAGTTGACGAACCCCGAAGCCACGCATACATTCTTCGGTTGGTACGTACCTCGCTTGGGGGTAATCTGAAAGCAACCCCCTCCCGCTAAAGCACGCTTCTTCTCCGCGCGGTTCGCGGAACGCGCGCGCCCAACCCCAGAAGCAATGAAACGAACATTTCAGCCTAACCGGCGACGCCGGAGGAAGGTCCACGGATTTCGGGCCCGTATGCGGACACGCTCTGGTCGCGCGATTATCCGCCGCCGGCGCGCGAAGGGCCGCAAGCGCCTGGCGCCCGCCTAACCCACCGGCACGACGAGTCGCCGTGAAACGGGAAGGGCACCCTGCCCGGTTCCGGGTGCGCAAGCGTGCCTGCTTCCAGAACGCATACGCGACTGGAAACAAAAGGGTTGGAGCACACTGCGTGCTCTTCGCAGCGCCCGCCCCGGGCCCACATTGCCGCCTTGGCGTTACCGCCACGAAGAAGCTCGGCAACGCGGTTCATCGCAATCGCGCGCGAAGGCTAGTGAAAGAGGCCTTTCGCAAGGTGCGAACCCAGATGCCCGCGGGCTACGACTATGTCGTGGTAGCGAGACAGGAGATTTTCGGAAGCTCGCCCGCTGAGTTGCGGCCAGAGTTGCTGGCGCTCGCCAGGAAGGCGACAACATGATCGCGCGAACACTCGACTTCTTGCTCCGCTGCTACCAGGTGTGCCTGTCGCCGTACCTGGGCGGACACTGTAGATACCACCCAACCTGCTCCGCGTACGCGCGGGACGCGATCGCGGCGCACGGAGCCGCGCGTGGCTCCTGGCTGGCGGCGCGGCGCCTGCTCCGCTGCCATCCTCTGCGCGCGGGCGGATACGACCCGGTACCACCACCCCATGCATAACGACGAACCCCGGATGGAGCTGCGCGCTCTGGTTGCGGTCATCTTGTCGATGGCCGTGCTCGCAGGCTATCAGTACTTCTTTGTCCCGGCGCCTCCGCCGGAAGAGACCCTGCCCGCAGCGGAGATGCCGTTGCCGGAGGCTGCGCCTAGCGGCGACCAGCAGGCTGCGACACGACCGCCAAACGAGGCTCCAGTTGGCGCGGCAGCCGTGGCCCCAGCGGCAACCCTGGGGGCAACGGAAGAGACGCAAGTTACCGTCACCGCTGAGGATTACAGGGTGACGCTGACCAACAGGGGCGCTCGCGTTACCAGTATGGTGCTGCCCGGGTACCGCGACGACGAGGGCGGTGAACTCGACCTGGTGAGCGAGCCTGCCGCGGACGCGGGGAGGCTGCCGTTCGAGTGGGTTTCGCCGACCAATGCCGCGGGTGCCAGTAGGCTGAACGCGGCGCTGTTTGCTGTTGACGTGAGCGGGGGGAGCGGCTTCGGTGGCGAGCGGACGGCGATGCCAGAGAGCCCCGTGGTGGTTCGCTATGAGTGGGCCGACGGGAACGGCGTGCGGGCGACCAAGGAGATCGTGTTCCCGGCGACCGGGAACATCGTGGAGGTGATTGCCAGCGCGGACGGCGCCGCCGACATGTACGTCGGCCTGGGCGCGGGCCTGGACGAGGTGCCGATCGGGTTGCGCAACGCGTACCTGGCGGAGAACGCGATGGTGTTCGGTTCCGCCGGGCTCGAGAAGTGGAGTGCGGGAGACCTGGAAAGTGGAGTGACCATAGACGGTCCGTTGTGGGCCGGGGTGGAGAGCCACTACTTCATGGGGGCGTTCCTGCTCGACACCAACGGGGCGGCGGCCTCGCGCGTGGCGCTGTCGAGTGTCGCAGTGGTATTGCCCCCCGACGACGAAGAAGAGGAGGGGGCGGCGCCGGTGGACCACTCCGTGCCGGCCGCTGCGGTTTCGCTCGCGGCCCTCAGCGAGCCGGTGTCCGTGTATTTCGGCCCGAAGAAGTATGACTACCTGGCCAACATAGGGCATTCACTGCAGCGAGCGGTGGACTTTGGCATGTGGGGATTTGTCTCGCGACCCCTTCTGTTTGTTCTCAACACGATCGATTCGCTAGTCCGCAACTATGGGCTGGCGATCATGTTGCTGACAGCGCTTCTCCGTCTCGCTTTCTGGCCGCTGAACCAGAAAGCGATGACCTCGATGCGGAAAACCCAGAAGCTGCAGCCGCAGATGGCGGCCATCCGGGGCAAGTACAAGGGGGTCAAGGACCTCGAAAAGCGCCAGAAGATGAACGAAGAGGTCATGGCGCTATACAAGCGCGAGGGCGTTTCGCCCCTCGGCGGCTGTTTGCCCATGCTGGCGCAGATCCCCATCCTGTTCTCGTTCTACGCGCTGCTTTCGGTCGCAATCGAGCTGCGCCAGGCGCCGTTCCTTCTCTGGGTAACTGACCTGTCGCGACACGACCCGTATCTGGTTCTGCCGCTGCTGATGGGCGGATCGATGCTGGTGCAGCAACGGCTGACACCACAGGCGTCGGCCGACCCGCAGCAGGCGAGCATGATGCGCATGATGCGCCTCATGCCAATCTTTTTCACCGTGATGTTTCTCTACGTACCGAGCGGCCTGGTCTTGTACTGGCTGGTCAATAACCTGCTGGGCATTGGCCAGCAGCTGTACGTGAACCGCTCCATGGACCGGCAACTCCAGGCGGAGAAAGCCGCCAAGAAAGCCGCCAAGAAGAGCGAAAAAAGGCAGCGAGGCAACTGATGCAAACACAGACATTTGAAGCGAGCTCCGTCGACAAGGCCCTGGAAGAAGCGGCAGGGGCGCTGGGCGTTGCTGCGGACCAGCTCGACTATCAGGTCGAGGAAAAGGCCAGCGACTTCTGGGGGCTGGGGGAAACCGTCTACCAGGTCACGGTGACGGTGCCGGCAAGCGAAGCGGAGCCGGAGCCGGAGCCGGAGCCCGCCAAGGAAGAGATAGCAGAAGCAGCGCCCGAGGAATCACAGGAGGAGCCCGGGGAAGCCGACGAGCCGACACCAGCGCCGGAGCCCGAGGCAGCCCCAGCGCCCGAGGCCGTGCCGTCGTTCTTCTCGCACACGGAGGGCGCGCCCGAGATGCAAGACGAGGTGGGTGGGGCGGCAGCTGCGGCTCCGCCTGAAACGCCCGTGGAGGCGGCACCGGCGGCAGGACGAGGAGAGGGCCAGGAAGGGGCGGCCCCCGGAGCGGGAGCAGACCTCACCGCGGAGGCCGCGGGCATCTTGAGCGGCATCTTCGCCGCGATGGGCTTTGAGTGCACGGCAGAGGCGAAGCTCGACGGCGAGACCATGCAGGTGGCCATCACCGGCGAGGACAACCAGTACCTCCTGGAGGGTCGCGGCCGCGGGTTGGCAGCCCTGGAGCTGATTCTGAACCACTCCTTCCGCGCCTGGCCAGAAAGGGCACACAAGCGGGTTCGCGTCGACGCCGGGGACTTCCGGTCACAGCGTGACGACGAGATTCGAGACATGGCCTACCAGGTGGCACACCGAGCGAAAGAGACCAGCTCGGAGCAGCAGACGAGCGAACTGAACCCCTACGAACGCCGAATCGTCCACCTGGCGCTGTCGGAGGACCCCCAGGTGACGACGCGCAGTCTGGGTAACGGGTTCCTCAAGGCGGTCAACGTGATTCCCACCCAGGGGCGGCACCGCGGGGACCGATGACCGTCGACCCTGAGCTACTGGAGCAGGTGGCCGAGGGATTCCAGGGGCACAACATCGAGGTGTCCGAGACAGAGGTTGCCGATCTGGCCACCTATCTTGGCTTGATCGAGCACTGGAACGCCCGGATCAACCTCACGGCGATTCGAGAGCGCCGGACGGCAATCCTTCGGCACCTGGTGGAGCCCGTGATGGTGCGGGAAACCCTGGCCGGGGCGGGGCCACAGATTGTGGACGCTGGTTCCGGGGTGGGCGTGCCGGGTATCCCGATGGCGATCGTGGATCGGGAACGCGACATTGTCCTGGTGGAGGCCAACAACAAGAAGGTCGCGTTCTTGTACGAGGTCGTCGACACGCTCGGGCTGGACCACGTACGGATTCTAGAGGGACGCCTTGAAGAAACGATCGCCGAGGGTGCGCTCGAGGGGCCAGTACACGTGCTGGTTTCTCGCGGTTGGACCAGCGGGTGGGGCGCGCTCCTTGGGCAAATGGCACCCCTCATGGCGCCTGGCGGTCGCGCGGTCTTGCTTACGGGGGAGGAAACCCAGCGCGCGTTGAGGCGCCAGTTGGCACAAGGAAGCCAGCAAGCGCGAGTTAACGTTCCGGAGTGGCGAGACGCCGCCAAGGCTGGCTGGACGCTTCGAAGGGCGCGACCACTACCCCATCTGGATCGGGGCTACATGGTGACCCTGGAGCTGCCGACACCGTAGGGGCCCAAGCCCCGTGCTGGGGCACCGCGCCAGGGCGTTCCACGTGGAACAGCCGGTGGCGCACCCGGTTTGCGTTGCGGCCCCGCGCCGCCCCACGCCAGAGCTCGTTCCACGTGGAACGTTACGGGACGCGCGCGTCATGGTTGTTGTGTTACGCTCGCGCCCCTCGCACGGTACCGTGCCGCTGTCCCACCCCATTTCGCCGGCATTACCCGAAGACGTCCTATGGCTCGTGTCATCGCTGTCGCCAACCAGAAGGGTGGCGTGGGCAAGACCACCACTGCGGTTAATCTCGCCGCCTGTTTGGCCGCCGCGGACCTCAAGACCCTGTTGGTGGACATCGATCCGCAGGCCAATGCGACGAGTGGCTTGGGGGTTCGCGTACCTGTCGGGGCGCCAACCGTCTATGAAGTCTTGGTCGACGGCGCCGATCTGGGGGAGACGCTTCAACCTACCGAACTGGATTCGCTGTCCGTGGCCCCCGCCAGCTATGAACTGGTGGGAGCCGAACTGGAGTTGGTGAACGATGAACAGCGGGCGTTTCACCTGAGGCGCGCGCTCGCGCAGGCTCGCGACGACTTCGACTATGTCGTGCTCGACTGCCCGCCGTCGTTGGGAATACTGACCGTCAACGCTCTCAGCGTTGCAGACAGCGTGATCGTGCCGATCCAGTGTGAGTATTTGGCGCTCGAAGGGCTGAGCCGCGTACTCCAGACCCTCGACCGGATACGTGATTCGCTCAACCCCGCGCTGAAACTCGAGGGCATCTTGCTCACCATGGTTGATCCAAGAATGAACCTGACTCGACAGGTGGCCGATGACGTCAGGGCTCACTTCCCGGGTCGGGTCTTCGAGGTCGAGGTGCCGCGTAATGTCCGCCTCGGAGAGGCGCCGAGCTTTGGTCAACCAATTATCCTCTATGACCTGCGCTCATCGGGAGCGCGGGCATACTTGAACCTGATGCGTGAGGTGGTCCGCAATGGCAAGAAAGGCACTCGGGCGAGGGCTTGACGCGCTGATTCCGGGCAGGGCCCGGGACCCGCAGTCCGGGCCGCGCCTGGCAGAGGTTGCGATCGAAGAGATCCGGCCGAACCCGCGGCAACCGCGAGACTTCTTTGATGACGCCGCACTCGAGGCAATCTCCGGCTCGCTCCGCGAGCACGGAATGCTCCAGCCCGTCGTCTTGCGGCAACTGGACGAAGGCTACGAATTGATCGCCGGAGAGCGTCGCTGGCGCGCCGCCCAGCGCGCGGGGCTAGATCGTGTGCCGGCAGTGATTCGCGAGGCGACGCCGCGGGAGTCGCTCGAGTTGGCAATTATCGAGAACGTCCAGCGCGAAGACCTCAATGCCATCGAGGAGGCGCAGGCGTATCGACTTCTCGTCGACGAGATGTCGCTGACGCAGGAGCAGGTGGCGGAACGAGTGGGTCGCGACCGTTCAACCGTGGCGAATTACCTGCGTCTGCTCAAACTGCCCGCGGCGGTGCAGGAGTTGATCGTCGGAGGCCAGTTGAGCATGGGGCACGCGCGCGCCTTGCTGGCCGTCGAGGATGCCGGAGCGTTGCGGCGACTTGCCGAGGAGGTGGTCGCGCAGGGGCTCTCGGTCCGCCAAACTGAGGCGCGAGCGAAAGCGGCGGCGGCCAAATCCGGCAAGATCCAGCAAAAAAAGACAAAGGATCCAGATGTAGCCGCTGCAGAGAGTCGACTCTCTCGTGCCCTGGGCACGCCGGTCGCTATCCGCGGCAAGGACAAGGGAAAACTCGAGATCCGGTTCTCTTCGCTTGATGAACTGAATCGCATATACGAACTGCTTACCCAGCTAGGGAACTGACGGAGGATACCGTGGCGATGAACAACAACCTGGATGGGCATCTCGGCAAAGGGATCGAAATCAAGGGGACCCTGCGTTTCGAAGGATCCGTGCGCGTTGACGGCAAGTTTGTCGGCAAGGTGATCTCCCCGGCAACGTTGATCGTGGGGCCGAACGCCGTCGTCGACGGCGAGGTCGAGGTCGGCGAAATAGAGATCCACGGCTCACTCCGTGGCCAGGTGAAGGCGGGCCGAAAGGCCACGATTCACGCCAGTGGCCAGGTGGACGCGGACATCGACACCCAGAGCCTGGTGATCGAGCCCGGCGCGCGTTTCAACGGCCGCTGTGAGATGCGGAAGAAAGAGACGCCAAAGGCTCCCACCCCCGCTCCGACGGCACCGCCACAGGCGCCGAACCCGACCGGCGGCCCGACTCCCACCCAGACCGGACCCACAAAACGCACCACAAACCCTTTAAAGCAAACAACTTAGAAACAACCACCCTGGGGGTCCCTCCGGTGCGGAGTTCGGCTCGATGATCCTGGCGTTAATCGTGCTGCTGCCGCTTTGCGGCGCCGCGATTCCCCCGCTGGCGGCGCGAGGAGGCCGCGACCGGGCGGCGTGGGCGTCTGGCATCGTCACGCTCGGTGCTCTGGCACTGCTCGCGGGCCGAGCCACCGAGATCCTCGACGGCGGCGTGATCAGGGCGAGTTGGCCGTGGATTCCGGCAGTCGGGTGGAACGTCTCGTTCATGCTCGACGGCCTCGGCCTGCTGTTCGCGCTACTCATCCTCGGGATCGGCGCGCTGATCGTGCTGTACGCGCGCTCTTACTTGCCGGAAAGCGACAACCTGGGTCGGTTCTACGCCTACCTGCTCCTGTTCATGGGCGCAATGCTTGGCGTGGTGCTCTCGGACAACATGCTGTTGTTGGTGGTGTTCTGGGAGCTCACCAGCGTAAGTTCGTTCCTGCTGATCGGATACTCGAGCCACGCACGCGAGGGTCGCGAGGGCGCCCGCATGGCGCTGGCGGTAACCGGCGCCGGGGGCCTGGCGCTACTGGGTGGCGTGCTCGTGCTCGGGCACATCGTGGGCAGCTACGAGCTTTCCGCGATCCTGCAGGCGCGCGCGGTGATTCAGGCCAGCCCGCTGGTGTCGGTCGCGTTGGGACTCGTCCTTCTGGGAGCCTTCACGAAGTCGGCCCAGTTCCCGTTTCACTTCTGGTTGCCGCACGCGATGGCGGCACCGACACCGGTTAGCGCCTATCTCCATTCCGCCACCATGGTGAAGGCCGGGGTCTTCCTGTTGGCGCGTGTATTCCCCGTGTTTGCTGGCACCGACGCCTGGCTGTGGCTGGTGGGCGGGGCCGGGCTGGCCACCATTACGCTGGCGGCGTACTGGGCGCTGTTCAAGAGCGACCTCAAGGGGCTGCTGGCCTATTCGACGATCAGTCACCTGGGTCTGATCACGCTGCTCTTCGGCCTGGGCACGCCGCTTGCGGCAATCGCGGGGGTGTTCCACATCCTCAACCACTGCGCTTTCAAGGCGGCGTTGTTCATGACGGCCGGCATCGTCGACCACGAAGCCGGGACCAGAGACATCGAGCGACTGGGCGGTCTCCGCCGGGCCATGCCGGTTACCGCGCTGTTGGCTACCGTCGCTGCCGCCGCCATGGCGGGCGTGCCGCCGCTGAACGGGTTTCTCAGCAAGGAGATGCTCTTCGAGGAGGCCCTTCACGTTCAGTTTGGCGGGCTGCCCGGGTGGCTGGTCCCGACCATCGTGGTCGTGGCCGCCTTGCTCAGCGTGACGTACTCCATCCGCCTGGTACGTGACACCTTCTTCGGTGCGGCGCCGACCGCCTACCCGAAGAGCCCGCACGAGCCTCCACGCGGCCTGCGGTTCCCCGTCGAGGTTCTGGTTGCCGCGTGCATCGCCATAGGGCTAGCGCCAGGGTTGCTGGCGGCCCCGCTGGTGTTCTCGGCCGCGTCGGCGGTGACCGGCGCCGCGTTACCGTCCTATCACCTGGCGCTCTGGCACGGCTTCAATGTGCCGCTGATGATGAGCCTGATTGCGCTCGTCGGCGGTGCCCTTCTTTACCGGGGGAGGGGGCGCCTCGTTGCCGCGCATCGCGGGGCGCTTCCCGTGGTGGCGGCGAAGTCCCTGTATGACGCCGCGCTTACGACCCTGTTCAGCGCCGCCGCGTTCGTGACCCGGAACCTTGAAAACGGATCACTCCAGCGCTATCTCGCCTTGCTGATGGGGGCCACGATCGTTGTCGGCGTTTCGCCGTTTCTCGTGCGCGGTTGGGCGGGCGGAGGTCCGCACTCCACCCCAATAGACGCCCCCACGCTGGTGGCGTGGTTTCTCCTCGTCGTTACCGCGATCGGCACGGCGGCCTTTCATCGCCGTCGCCTGATCTCCCTAGCTATGCTGGGCACGGTGGGGGTTGTCGTAACGCTCGGGTTCGTTCACTTCTCGGCACCGGACCTGGCGCTCACACAGATCTCGGTGGAAGTCGTCACCATCATCCTCATTCTGATGGCCCTGCACCTGTTGCCCAAGACGACGCCGCTCGAAACGTCCTTCATGCGCCGCGGCCGAGACCTCCTGATCGCCGGCGCCGCCGGCCTCGGTGTCGCCAGCATGACCTGGGCGATTCTCACTCGGCCCGTGCGCAGCATCGCGGATTACTACCTGGCCAACAGCGTGCCGGGTGGCGGCGGACACAATGTGGTCAACGTCATCCTCGTCGACTTCCGAGGGTTCGATACCTACGGCGAGATCACCGTGCTCGGAATTGCGGGACTCGGGATCTTCGCCCTGGTCGATGGCCTCGGCGTCGGATGGCTCCACCCGGACCGCTCGCAGCTACAGGATGAGGACCAGCACCCGTTGATTCTGGCGGTCGTGGCGCGCTTGTTGCTGCCCTTCGCGCTCCTGGTGTCAGTGTTTCTCTTTCTGCGAGGACACAACGCGCCGGGCGGCGGTTTCATCGCGGCGCTGGCGACGAGCGTGGCTCTCATCGCCCAGTACGTCGCCTTCGGGGTCGGCTGGACGCATCGGCGCCTGCCGCGTGACTTTCACCCACTGATCGGGGTTGGCCTGTTGGTTGCCGGGCTGACCGGCGTTGGCAGTTGGGCGTTCGGTGCTCCCTTCCTGACCAGTTGGCACGGCCACGTCCACATCCCGTTCGTCGGCGACATCGAGTTGGCCACCGCCACCCTGTTCGATCTCGGCGTCTACTTCGCGGTGATCGGCGCGGTGATGCTCATCCTCTCGAACCTGGCCAAGCTCGGCATGCGGGAGGCGCTGCTGGCGCGAGCGCGCGAGCGCGCGGCCACCGTGACCGAGAAGCTCGAGGCCGAGCGCGACGTCGCCGAGAACAACTTCGACTACGGCGAGGAGGTCTGAGCATGGAAGTCCTCTTCGCCTCTGCGGTCGGCGTGCTCGTTGCCGCCGGCGTTTACCTGTTGCTCCGCGCGCGTACTTTTCCGGTGGTGTTGGGACTCGCCCTGATCAGCTACGCGGTCAATTTCTACATCTTTGCCATGGGGCGCCTGCGCGTCGGGCTGGAGCCGATTATCAGCGAGGAAGCGACCGCCTACGTCGACCCGATTCCACAGGCGCTGGTGTTGACAGCCATCGTTATCGGCTTTGCCATGACGGCCTTCGTGTTGGTGTTGGCCTTGCGTGCCAACTTCGACCTCGGCAACGACCACGTTGACGGCCGACCGCCGGAGGGGGAGAGGTGAATCACTGGATCGTCGCCCCTGTGGTGGTGCCGGCGCTGTTTGGCGTCGCGATCGTTCTCGGCACGCGTGGCCGTCTCCGCAGCCAGCGGCAACTCGGCCTGTTGGCCACGACGGCGCTGCTGGCAATCGCCATTCTCCTGATGGTCGAGGCGCGTAGCGGCGCAGTGCAGGTCTACGCCCTCGGGGCCTGGCCGGCGCCCTTCGGCATCGTCCTCGTGCTCGACCGACTGAGCGCAATGATGGTCCTCATGACGGCCCTGGTGGCGTTCTGCAGTCAGCTGTACGCGGTCTCCGGACCCGACGCCCGGGGCGCCAACTACCACGCCCTCTTCCAGTTCCAACTGATGGGCCTGTGCGGCGCCTTTCTTACCGGCGACGTATTCAATCTCTTCGTCTTCTTCGAGGTCCTGCTGATCGCTTCGTACGGGTTGTTGCTGCACGGTGGCGGCCGCGATCGCGTGCGCGCCGGGTTGCACTACGTCGTCTTTAACCTGGTCGGCTCGGCGCTGTTCCTCATCGGTGTTGCCACGATCTACGGTGTTACCGGAACGCTGAACATGGCCGACCTGGCGGTCAAGGTCGCCCAGGTGCCGGAAGCCGAAGTGTCCCTCTTGATGTCCGGCGCGCTCGTGCTGCTGGTGGTCTTTGCCATCAAGGCGGCGCTGCTGCCCGTGTGCTTCTGGCTGCCGCTGACCTACGGCTCGGCCAGCGCGCCCGTTGCCGCACTGTTCGCGATCATGACCAAGGTTGGCGTGTACGCGATCGTTCGTGTCTACACCATGATCTTCGGCGGCGAAGCGGGCCCGGTCGCTAATCTGGCGCAACCCTGGCTACTGCCGCTCGCCTTGTTAACGCTTGTCGTCGGCGCCATTGGAGCCCTGGCGGGCCGGCGCCTGCGCGGCCTGGCTTCGTATCTGGTCATCGCCTCCGTGGGGACGATGCTAATCGCCGTGGCGCTGGGCGGTGAGGAGAGCCTGGGAGCGGCGTTCTACTACATGGCGCAGAGCACCTTCGTGTTGGCGGCGCTGTTCCTTCTGGTCGACTTGATCGCCAGCCAGCGCGGCGCCACGGGCGACCGCCTGGAGCCGACAGGCGCCGTGCGCCAGCCGGTCCTGCTCGGCGGGTTGTTCCTTCTCACTGCCGTCGCCATCGCGGGACTGCCGCCGCTGAGCGGCTTCATCGGCAAGGTCCTGGTTTTGCGCAGCGCCCTGGCGACGCCATCGGCGCCCTGGGTCTACGCCGCCATCCTCGGAACCAGCCTGCTGGTGCTGGTTGCGGTTAGCCGAGCCGGCAGCATGGTGTTCTGGAAAGTGGACGAGGAGGGCGAGAAGGCTGCCGCGATCTCGCCTGCACACGGGGCGCGCGTTGCGGCGGTCGTGTTGCTGCTCGCCCTGGCGGTCGCCATGACCGCGTTCGCCGGGCCGGTGGTGACGTTCACGAACGCGATCGCAGCGCAGGTGCTGCATCCCGCGGACTACGTCGCGACCGTGTTGGCCGCGAAGGCAGCGCCCGCGACCCCTGCCGACACACACGATGCAGGTGGGCGATGAGCGGCATTCTTGGACTGCGCCGCTGGCTGCCGCATCCGTGGCTGAGCGCCTGGCTGGGCGCCCTGTGGCTGCTGCTGGTAAGCAGCCTTTCAGTGGGCCACGTTCTCATGGCCACCTTCCTGGCCCTGGTTATCCCGGCGGTCTCGCGGATGTTCTGGCCGGAGGTCATCGACGCGATTCGCAACCGGAAGGCCTACCGACTCCTGCTGGTGTTCCTGTGGGATCTGCTGGTCGCCAACATGGTGGTTGCCGGGCGTATCGTCAGCTTCTGGCGACCCCTCCGGCCCGCCTGGATCGTCATCCCGCTCGACCTGCGCAACGCGACCGCGATCACGGTTCTCGCCAACATGATCACGCTGACGCCGGGCACGGTCTCCTCGAAGCTGACCGCCGATCGACTTGAGTTGCTCGTGCACGTGCTCCACACCGACGACCCCGAGGGCGAGATCAACACCATCAAACAGCGCTACGAACGCCCGCTGGAGGAGATTTTCGAATGATCGCCGCCGCGCTTCTCTTCGGTTTCGGGGCTGTCTCGGTTTCGTTGCTGTTGTGCCTGTATCGCGTGATCGCCGGTCCCGACCTGCCGGACCGGATCGTCGCCCTGGACACGCTCTACATCAACGGCATCGCCCTGCTGGTGCTCGTTGGCATCAGTTTCAACGACTCCGTGTACTTCGAGTCCGCCGTGCTCATCGCGATGATGGGCTTCGTTTCGACCGTCGCGTGGTGCAAGCACGTGATCCGCGGAACGATCATCGACTAGGCAACCCTGAACATGATTATTGAGATTGTCATTGCGCTGGGAATCGTGGCCGGTACGTCATTGGTGCTGATCGGCTCGCTCGGCTTGATGCGTTTCGACGACCTGTACTGCCGCCTGCACGGGCCGACGGCGTCGACAACGCTGGGAATGGGCAGCCTGCTGATCGCGTCGACGCTGCATTTCATTAGTGCCGGCGACCCGAGTCTCCATGAGCTCGTCGTCACTGGCTTCCTGTTCCTGACGGCCCCGGCCAGCGCCCACATGGTTGCCAAGGCGGCACTTCATTTGCGCGTGCACTCGGTGACGCGGCCGCCACGACCGGAAGCCCAGGACGCTTTTCCAGAAACCGCCGCCCGCGGGCCTTCCAGCTCGGATCCAGATCGCTTGCCGACCCTTCGAGACGACTGTTAGAATCCGGGGCCGAATCTTTCGTGTCGCTCCACCGAGTTCTTGCCTTGTTGGTGCGGCGTCTTGACGGCCGTCGTTCGACGGTCACGCCCCCGGAAGGAACCGGCACTCGCCTCCTCCGTTCCAGGTCTGCGATCATCGCCCGCTTTGTGCACCTCGGGCCGCAGGCACGCGACTAAAAGCGACCCCGGATCGACTCAATGGAAAATTTCCCACACCCGCCGACAATCCTGCTGGTCGCCGGCGCCGTCGTGGCGCTCGTGTTCATCCTCAACCGTTGGTTGTTTGGCCCGCTGAACGCGATCCTGGCGCAGCGACAGGCCGAGATCGACAACGCCCGGAGCGAACTCGAGACCGCCCAGCAGGTGCAGAACGAGCGACTCGAAGCGGTCGAGGCCCGGGTGGCCGAGTCACGGAAAGAGGCGTATGGGATTCGTGAGCAGGCCCACGCCGAAGCACGGGAGCAGCGCGAACAGGTGCTGGCGGAGGCGCGTGACGACGCCGCCAAGGAAATCGAAGAGGCCCGCGCCGAGATCGGTCAGCAGATCGAGAACGCACGCACACAGCTAGAGTCCGATGCCGACGAGATTGCACGCACGATCGCGGAGCGACTCCTGGGCCGACCCGTTGAAGCGGACGGAGACAAATAAATGACGGCATCGCGCGGCATCATCGCGTTCGCACTCGTCGCACTGGCCATGGCTGCGGTGGCTGGAGCTGTCCTGGCGCCGGCCATGCTCTCCGCGCAGGAGCACGGCGGCGAGCTCGAGGTGGATGACCACGCCGCTGCCGACGATCACGGCGAGAGTCACGTGGCCGTTCCGACGACCGCCGAGTACATCTACAAGTGGATTAACTTCGTCCTGTTGTCGGTGGTGCTGTATTGGTTGTTGGTTGTGCCGCCCGCTTTCGTCAAAGAGAACTTCGAGTTCGAAGGGCTCAAGGTAATCCTCGGCGAGCGCAACCAGGCGATCGTCGCCGCGCGCGACCTGGCCAAACAGCAAGCGGTGCAGGCTACCGAGGGGCTAGCTGCATCTGCGTCGCGGCTCGAGCGCGTCGAAGAAGAAGCGGCGGGTCTTGTCGAGCAAGCGCGCGAGGGCGCCGAGCGCGACAAGGTCAGGCTGATCGAGGAAGCTGGCGCGCAAGCGGAGGCGATTCGCTCCGGTGCCAGCCGCGACATGAGGTCGGAAGTGTCGCGCGCCGAGCGCGACCTGCAGTCGCACATCGCACACCTGGCGGTGGGTATCGCGACCGATCTGGTGA
>JAJCXS010000160.1 GCA_029263335.1 Acidobacteriota bacterium
CGCCGATCGTCAGTCCTTCGACCCACATCCCCTGTCGCATGTTGTCGCCCCCGTTCAGTGCATCACGAACCGGTTGTACAACCAGGCGAACACTGACCCGCCGATCATGCCGTCGAGCAGCGCGAGCCCGATACCTACCAACCAGTCTGCCACCGTTCCGTCGGCCGCGTAGCCCGGATACAGCGATGCAAAAAGGTCGAGAACCGGCTGCCCGTAGCCTGGAAAAGCGAGGGCTACGCCACCCACAACGGCCACGGTTCCGGCAAAGAAAAGGCCGCATGTGAAGGCAAAGGCGCGAATGGAGAGCTGCACGCGAATCTCGCAGGGTTGGAGTGCCAAATCGAGGACTATCGATCATATGTCACGGAGGCGCCTTGATATTCACTGCGGTGCAGTACATATTATTTCTACTGCAATGCAGTCGATATAGATCAGATGCTCCGGAGAATGACCATGGGACGCGCGTTGGGAGAGTTCGAACACTTCGTGATGCTGGCACTGGTGTGCCTCGGCGATCACGCGTATGGCGTCACGATCAAGGAGGAGATCGAGACTCGTACGGGTCGCGAGATCTACATCGGTGCCGTCTATACCGCTCTGGCGCGGCTGCAGAAGAATGGCTACGTGGCCGCCGAGATCGGCGAGCCTACCGCGAAGCGCGGCGGTCGACGTAAGAAGTACTACCGCCTCGCCGGCCCGGGCCGCGAGGCACTACGGCAATCGCACGACGCGCTTCAGGGCATGACCGCCGGTATCGAAAGCGAGCTCGAAGCGATCATGGACGGGCCGTCGTGAGTGCTCCGATCACACCACCGCGTCTGGCGCAGTGGCTCATCGGTGTCGCCACGCCACCGACTGAGCGCGAGTTCTCGCTTGGCGACATCCACGAACAGTTCGCCGAACGTAGTTCCATCGACCCCGGAGCCGCGCGGCGCTGGTACTGGCGCCAAGCCAAAGGTGCGATCACGCACCGGCTGGGAGGGCCCGACCGTACGCCCGAGCGCGATCGTCTCCGCGATCGGATCGCGAACGCCTGGCAGGACGTCCGCTATGCGGCGCGCAGCCTGCGCAGCAGCCCGAGCTTTGTACTGGTCGTCAGCATCACGCTCGCCCTCGGTATCGGAGCCACCGCGATGATCTACGCGGTCGTCGATGGGGTGCTGATCCGCGGATTGCCCTTCGAGGAGGCCGACCGACTGGTGCTGCTGCGAAACGGCTATTCCGATGGGCGACCTGGAACATGGCTGGTGTCCTTCCCTGATTACGAGGACTATCGTGCCGGCATGGATGCGTTCGCAGAACTGGCCGCATGGCAGTCACCAACGCCTGCGATCACTTCCGAGGGCGGGCAAGCGGCTCAGCGGCTGAACGCCGCCGATGTCACCGCCAACCTGCTGCCCATGCTGGGTGTCGAGCCCATCCTGGGTCGCGGGTTCCTTCCGGAAGAAGACAGCCGCGACGCTGTCCAGCGGGCCGCATTGCTGTCGTATTCGCTCTGGCAAGACCGCTTCGGCAGCGACGAAAATGTTCTCGGACGGACGATTCTTCTCGACGAGACGCCCTTCGTCGTCGTGGGCGTGCTGCCGCAAGGATTCACCGGCGTAAGCGGCGGGTTCATCCTGCCATCGGTGCCGGTCGACGTCTGGCTGTCGTATCGCTCGTCGTTCTCGTCCGGAGGCCTGGAGGTTCGCGGTCTCACCAACGTCAACCTCCTCGGCAAACTGAAGGCAAACGCCACCATCGAGCAGGCACGCAGCGAAGCCGAAGCCGTTGCCGGAGCGCTCGACGAGCAGTTCCCCGAGATCCGCAATGCGGTAACCGCTCAGCTCCAGGTCGCCGAGGAGGAAGCCGTGGCGGACGTGCGTCCGTCGTTGCTCCTGAGCTTCGGTGCGGTGAGTCTGCTGCTGCTCATCTCGTGCACCAACGTCGCGAACCTGCTCATCGGTCGCGCTTCGAGACGGCAGCGCGAGATGGCCCTGCGCACCGCGCTCGGCGCTGGCAGGTTGCGTCTGGTGCGCCAGCTCGTCGCCGAGAGCCTGATCCTGGCGGCGCTTGGGGCGGGAGCCGGGGGAGCTATCGCCGCCGGTGGGCTCAGACTGCTCGCCAGCAATCGTGCTCTCGGGATTGTGCAGATGAACAGCGTGGCCATCGACGCCCGCGTCATCGCCTTCCTATTCGGCGTGGCCCTGATCTCGGGGCTGGCCTTCGGCGTGGGTCCCGCCCTGTTCGCGACCCGCCACGCTCCCGCCAGCACACTGCGGGCCGAAGGGCGCGCGCTCACCGGCGGCCGCTCCTTGGCTCGCCGCGGACTCGTCGTGGCTCAGCTCGCACTGGCCGTCGTACTCCTCATCGGCGCCGGGCTGCTGGCGCGAAGTCTGCAACAGGTTGTCGATATCGACCCCGGTTTCCGGCCCCAGGGAATACTCACCGCACGGGTCCAGCTGCCGATGGACTTCGTCAGCGCCGACTGGCCGCGAGCGGTGAACTTCTTCGAGCAGTTCGAGGAGCGAGCACGCCAGCTCCCCGGCGTTACGTCCGTGTCTTCCGCATACCAGCTACCCACAGACTCGGGCTGGAACAACGCCTTCAAGTTCGACCCTGCTAGCGAGCGCCTGCGCGGGCTGCCGGAGGGCGAGAACTACAACGCCAGGTTCCGACCGGTTACACCCGGCTACTTCGAGACAGCGGGTATCCCGCTCGTTCGCGGCCGGGTCTTCAATGCCGACGACAATGCCGAAGGGCGTCGCGTAGTCATAGTCAACGAGAAGTTCGTGGAACTCTATTTCGAGCCCGATACGAATCCCATCGGCACCAGGCTGAACTACGGGAATTGGTGGCAAGAAGGGGGGCCGGAGTGCGAGATCATCGGAGTCGTGCAGGACGTCCGTTTCCAGGGGCGAGCACTCGATTCGTACCAGGCAACCTACTTCCCTCATGCGCAACAGCCGGTCCGCGAGCTGGCGCTGATGGTCGCCTCGGCAACGAACCCGCTCGACTTGGTCGACCCGCTGCGAGCCGAGCTCGAGAAACTCGATCCGACGCTGCCGCTCGACAACGTGGCGCTCCTGACTGACGAACTCGCGGCGCATGAGGCGGCACGGAGCTCCCTGGCTGCAATGCTAGTTATCTTCGCGATCACCGCGGTGGCACTGGCCGCTATCGGCGTCTACGGAGTAATGGCCTTCCTGGTGTCGCAACGGCGTCGCGAGATGGGTATCCGGGTCGCTGTCGGAGCTCGCCGCCAAGACGTTCGCGCGATGGTCCTACTCTCGGGACTGAGGCTCGTTGTAGTCGGCCTGGCAATCGGCCTGGCCGCCGCCTATCTCGTCGGCGGACTGCTCGACCGCCTCCTTTTTGGCGTGGATCCCACCGACATCTCCACGTTCGCCGCAGTCACCTTATTGCTCGGTCTGGTGGCGATCGTCGCCAGCTGGGTACCGGCCCGTCGGGCGACATCCGTCGACCCCATGGAGTCACTGCGCGTCGAGTGAGCGACCTCTCTCGTGACAGAGAGTTGACGTATCCAATCCGCCGGCCCGGCAAAGTACTCATAAGCATCCCGCCGTCCGGGCTCGGAAGCTGCGTCCGTGACAGAAGTTTGACGGAACCAATCGGCACTTGGGCGCGTCTTATTAGCTGTAACCATCCTCGCAAGAGAGTAGATCGATGCTGCCGCGCATTCTGACCGGAACCCTACTGAGCATCGCCTGCATCCTGACCGTGCAGGCGGCCGAAATCGCCTTCGACAAGGCGATCGAGGAACTCGACACGGCTCTAGCCGCGCCCGCCGAGGTGGCGGCAGAGTTGAGTGCGACGGGCGACTGCGACGTTCCGGATCATCTGCACTGTGACGAGGAAGCGCTGCTCGCCGGCGAGCTGACGCCGGAAATCGACGCGTACCTCGATTGTCTCGGGGAAGAGGGGAATCCGGACGAAACCGTCGGCGGCACCGCCTGACGGCGAGCCCGCCGCGGCGACTCAACCTCCGAGTGGTGATGCACGGGCGGTTGCTGGCGTGGTACATGTAGTAATCGCGTCGAGCCACTGACAATCGGAATCTCGGGAATTTCATGGAACGCCTACGTCGCGTCAGCAAGGAAGTCCTCACCGTCGCCGTCTTGGCCCTGGTGTTGTTCTCTGCACGCTCATCGCTGGCCGATCACTACGTCGTGCCCACGAGCTCCATGGAGTACACCCTGATGCCGGGCGACCGCGTGCTCGTCAACAAGCTCGCCTATGGGCTGCGTGTTCCCTTTCTCGGCTGGCGCCTGATCTCGGCGGGCGAGCCCGTAGCGGGTGAGGTGGTCGTATTCGACTCGCCTGAGTCGGGTAAGCGCCTCATCAAGCGAGTCGTTGCCGTTGGCGGTGACACGGTGCAGATCCGCAAGGGTCAGTTGCTGGTGAACGGGACGCCCTATGCCGTGGCGGACGACCCCACCGTGGAGGAGTTCGGCGAACACCGCGCGGACCTGAACCTGTCCTCGGGATCCGGGAGCCGTTTCGGCCCGCGCGAAATCCCGGTCGGGCACGTACTGGTGATGGGCGATTATCGCGGTAACAGCCACGATGGGCGTATGTTTGGTTCCGTCCCGGCCAGCGACATCTACGGCCGCGCCATCGCCGTCTTCCTGCGACGCGGCGACGGGTTCACCTGGCGCCCCCTCTAGCTCCTCGGAGCCGGGGAGCTAGTCGCTTGGTCGGTTCGCCCCGCCCCCATCATCTTCGCCGCGAATCGACCGCTGCCGCACGATAAAGAAGAGGGCGACCTGGCCGGGTCGCCCTCTTCGTCTACTTCGGGTCGCGGCAGCCGGCTCGCGGCTAGTAGCGGTAGTGATCCGGCTTGTACGGACCTTCGATGTCGACACCGAGATACGTGGCCTGTTCCGGTGTCAGCCGCGTCAGCTCAACGCCAAGATGGTCCAGGTGCAACCGCGCGACCTCTTCGTCGAGCTTCTTGGGCAGCACGTAGACGTGGTTGCCGTATTCGCCCTCGTTGGCGTGTAGGGCGAGCTGCGCCAAGACCTGGTTGGTGAACGACGCCGACATCACGAAACTCGGGTGGCCGGTGGCACAACCGAGGTTCATGAGGCGACCTTCGGCCAGCACGATCACGCTGTGGCCATCAGGAAAGACCCACTCGTCGGTCTGCGGCTTCACGTTGCGACGTTCGATGCCCGGGATCTTGGCCAGCCCAGCCATATCGACCTCGTTGTCGAAGTGACCAATGTTGGCGACCACCGCCTTGTCCTTCATCGACGTCATGTGATCGGCCGTGATGATGTCGAAGTTACCGGTTGTGGTGACGAAGATGTCAGCCGAGCTGACGACGCTCTCCAGGGTCCTTACCTCGTAGCCCTGCATGGCGGCCTGCAGCGCACAGATCGGATCGATCTCGGTGATCAACACGCGTGCGCCCTGACCACGCAGCGCCTCGGCGCAGCCTTTGCCGACCTCGCCGAAACCGCACACCACGGCAACCTTGCCGCCGATCATCAGGTCGGTGGCCCGGTTCAGGCCGTCGACGACGGAGTGCCGACAGCCGTAGACGTTGTCGAACTTCGACTTGGTCACCGAGTCGTTGACGTTGATGGCCGGGAACAGAAGGGTCCCCGCTGCATCCATCTGCGCCAGCCGGTTCACTCCCGTGGTGGTTTCCTCGGAGACACCGCGGCAGCCCGCCGCGATGCGATGCCAACGCTGCATGTCCTCGGCCTGGACGCTGCGGAGCAGGTCAAGGATGACACCCCATTCTTCCGGCTCTTTGTCGGCATCAAACTCCGGGACGGCACCCGCAGCCTCGAAATCCCTGCCGTTGTGGATCAACAACGTCGCATCACCGCCGTCATCGACGATCAACTCCGGGCCCGAGCCGTCGGGCCACCTGAGCGCCTCATTCGTGCACCACCAGTACTCCTCGAGCGTCTCCCCCTTCCACGCATACACCGGAACGCCCGCAGGTTCCTGCGCCGTCCCGCCTGATTCGGGGCGTCCCACGGCGACGGCAGCCGCAGCGTGGTCCTGCGTGGAGAAGATGTTGCACGAGACCCAGCGCACGTCAGCGCCGATCTCCACCAGTGTTTCGATGAGCACCGCCGTTTGCACGGTCATGTGCAAGCTTCCCATGACCTTCACGCCCGCGAGCGGCTTGCTCTCGGAGTGGCGTCGCCGCACCTCCATGAGACCCGGCATCTCGTGCTCGGCGAGGACGATCTCCCTGCGGCCGAACTCAGCCAGGCTCAGATCCGCCACCTTGAAGGGTTCGCGCCCAGCGTCGCGCGCGGCGGCGAAGGGGTGCTGCTCGGTAACTGCTTCCATCGTCCGTTCTCCTTTGTGACGCCCGCCTCGAGCGTCCGTTATTACCCGTGTTTGCGGACTCGACGCGCGGCGCCAGCCCGTCGCCGCCTTAGCCGGCCCGGCGGGCCGAGGCGGCAAAAAGTGCCGGTCCGGAAGCATCCGGATCCGGTGTCAGTTCGCGGTAAGTGATCGATTCAAAACCTGCACTGGTGAGCCATTCGCTGATCTGCTCTCGCGAGAAACCCAGCCAAGCGTGGCCCATGTCGTTGCGATAGGCGACGCGCCCGTGTGGCGTCATATCGGCAATCAGTACGCGGCCCCCGGCACGAACCGCACGCCCGAGTTGGGCGAGCGCTTCATCGGGCGCCACGACGTGGTGCAGAACCAGGAAGACGACTGCGGCGTCGAGCTCGGCGTCAGCCAGCGGCGGGGCCTCGAGGCGACCTTCCCGTACCTCCACCATCTCGTACTCGCGTAGACGGTCACGGGCCGCGGCGAGCATCTCCCGCGAACTATCCACCGCAATCACCTTGCCAACGAACGGCGCCAGCGATTCCGACATCCTGCCGGTACCGCAGCCTAGATCACCAACTACCCAGCTGCTGTCGAGCAGACCCAGAAGTGCCTGCAGGTCGGCCCGGTCGCCAAACATGTCACGGCGCAACTCGTCCCAGGTCGCGGCGGTCTCGGCGAAGAACTCCTGTGAACGCGACTTCCGGGTCGCGAGCACGCTGCGCACACGCAGCACATCCTGCCGCGCCGCCGGGAGGCTAGCGATGCGCTCGCGCACCAGGGCCCACAAATCTCGGGCATCGGCGTCGAGTTCGCGATGGGCCATCCGATAGTGCCGGCTCGTTCCGTCGGGCGTCGACACCAGCCAACCTTCGTCGGTCAGCAACTTCAGGTGCCGGCTCACGGTAGATTGGGGCAGCTGCAGCACCGTGCAAAGCTCGGATACGGTGAACTCTTGGCCCTCGAGCACCAGCAGCAGACGCGAACGCGTCGAGTCCGCGAGACTCCCCATCCGATCGAGGATGCGGCCAGGCTCTCCACCTACAGTTAATCCGTTCATGCGGATAAACTGATTCAAGCTTTCCGCGAAGTCAAGCCCGGTCAGATATTCTCGGCCGTGATCTCGACCACGATGCCGGTGTAGTCGCCGGCACGCTTCGCATTACTGATATCGACCTGCAGATAGATAGTGCCCCACAAGACGCCCCCCGAGCCCGTGGAGGGCACAACGATGGACCTACCAAGGCTGCTGGCAGCCGCCACCTGAGCGTCGCGCACGCGGATTCTGTTCCTGCCCGGGCCGGCAAGCCGTCCGCTTCTGCGAGTCACGCTGACGGATACCTGGGTGTCACCCGACGACGAGACGGAGCGCATGGCCCAGGCGTTAGGAACGCCCAGCCAGATCCGCGCATCCGGGTCATTGATCACCCCATCGTCGACGACTCCATCGATACCGGCGTCGACTGTCAGCGTACTCCCGGCAAAGCGAGAGGTGATTGATTGGCTGCCCGCGTTGATCGTGGACTGCCCAAACAAGTAGTTGGTCAAGGCCGCCGTGGTGATCTCGATATCGATCTGGTCCCAGTACCAGAGAACGACGTACTCCGGGAAATTGACGCCAACATCGAAGAGAAAACTCTGTGCCAGGGCTGGGCTGGCCGGGACCATGGCACTCGCGACAAGCGCGAGGCACACTCCTGCCGAGATCAGCCAGGCGGGCACGCGCTGTTGGAATCTCCGCACCTGTGGGTCCTTCTCGGCGGGTGTTGTCGACTCGGATACTGCGCCTCATCGTATCCACCGAGGGAGCATAGGCCCAAGCACAAAACCACGGAGATAGAGATTGATGCGTTCTTGTGGCCACTTTTGGCCACGATATACCTGTTAGCAACATCACTAGCTTTTTCTAGCTTGTCACAGCTACTGCGGCGGCGTTTTGGACCTCACGCGCTCTCTGCCCGGGACGCGCGTACGACCCGCCACACCCCTCGAGTGAGCAACGGCAACGCGAACAGCGCCAGGAAGCCATAGGCCATCAACGTGTAACCCTGCGCGACCAGTGCGATGATGCCCCAACGCGAGAGCAGCGCGGCGAGCACCAGCACCGCCAAGGTCAGCGCTCCCGCCTGCCGTCCCGTGAGCGGATCGCGTCCAGCCTCGCGTAGATTCACCGAGATACGATCGGTGATCGCGTGGATCATGCCGACGCTTGTTTCGACCAGCGTCCAGAGCACGACGACGGCGTACAGCCCGACCAGCCATCCGCCATGGGTGCGCTCCAGCATGATCAGCCACGGAACCTGCGCGCCGAGAACCTCCGCATCCGGATAGAACCCTAGGACGGCGAGGTACGTGAGCAGGAACGGCACGATCGACAGCAATCCGGTGAGGAGCCCGGCGGCGACCGACTGCCAGCGTGCGGTCTGCCGGTCGAGCACGAACAACGTGCTCGGCAAGCCCGCCAGGTTGTATCCCGCGTACAGCAGACCGACGCCGAGAAGAACCCCGATGCCGGGACCGTCAACGGGATCGTGAGCCCCGGCCAACGCCGGCCCGATGTTGGCCCATGTCGCGCCAATGACGGTACCCGCGAAGAGCAGGTATCCCGCGTACAGGATCACCGAGCCGACCGATTTGAAGCGTTCGATGACTCGTCGTCCGGCGGCGTTGATCAGCACCACCAGCAGCATGATCAAGCCAACGCCAACGGCGTGCGGCAGGGCCAGAACCTGTTCCCCGATGGCCCCTGAAGCAGCGCTGACCACCGCAATGACGACCACGACCATCGTCACATAGAGCACGTCGAACAGCGGCCACAATGGCCCGATGAGTTCCCGCACGAGGCTCCGATAATCGAAGGCGCCTGTCACCCGAGCAAACTCGTAACACGCCGCGGAGATCACCGAAAAGCCGATGCCGATCGCCGCCAGGCTCCACAGTCCGCCGCTGCCAAACCGCGCGCCGTACTCGACGATCTCCCGTCCGGTGGCATACGCCCCGCCGATCAGGACCGACTGGAAGACAATCGCCGGTAGCAGAACCTGCTGAAGCAAGCGCTTCAGCGGACTCACTCGCTTGGCCGCGCGGCCGGACCGTCTAGCTGCAGTCGCCACAGGCTGTAGGACTGATCTGCCGGATTGCGAAAGATCTCGACCGCGTGACGACCCATGAAATCGATCAGCTTACGGCGTTCGGCAGCTCCCAGCCCGCTGGCCTCGAAGGTCGCGAACTCGTTGACCAATAGATGGGTGATGCCCATCTCGCGAAAGAACTCGACCACGTCGTTGGGAGAGAACGCCGCGGCCAGGGCCTTCTCGAGCCGATAGTGACCGAAGGTGTAGTCGGCCCGCCAACCACTGGGAAACGGCGTCATGGAGCCGT
Organism: Acidobacteriota bacterium; assembly: GCA_029263335.1. Lineage (GTDB taxonomy): Bacteria > Acidobacteriota > UBA890 > UBA890 > WLXD01 > WLXD01. The sequence goes on from JAJCXS010000160.1 coordinate 9,688, forward strand.
CACCCGGCATGTCGTAGTAGTAACCCCACGTTTGGCCATTCACCAGGAACAACCGGTCGCCGGGGGCAAGGACGCGGTTGGCCTCGACGATCGCCCCGTAGGGTGGAAGCCGGCTGGTGATGTACTCCTGCCGCGAGACTTCTCCGCGCCAGTAGGCGAGGTCCTTGTCCAGCTGCGACTCCGCATAGACCTCGTTCAGGCTGAGAGCTATGAACGCCAACATCGCCACCTGTGCCAGGCGGCCGCGGCGCCCGACTGCAAGGACGGCCAGCAACGCCGAGGCGGCAGGGAGAATGGGTAACATGAAGCGAACCTGGGTCGTCGTAAGCGCCCAGGTGAAGGCGAAGACGGTGCCGAAGATCGCGATCATGCGCAGGTCCCGCTGGCGAGGAGCGCGCAGCAAGGCCAGCGGAGCCAACAGGTAAACTGGCGTCAGAACGCCGTCGTAGAAGCGGTAATCAAACTTCGCTTCCACGAAGACACGGTAGATCGCAGCAAGGCGCTCGCCCAGCGTCCGCTCGTAGCCCGCGCCGTACTGTTGCTGCCAGGCCATGGCGAGCCGTGCTTGGTCCTCGCTCCAGTTCACGGCGTCCGTGAGTTCGAGCGGAAGAACCTCGAACGGGAAGAAGGGCCACCCCGTGATCCACCAGGTGCGTGCCAGGTGTGGCACGAACATCACGAACGCTACGCCACCCAACGCCACGAGCCCGTAGGGCACCGCCGGCGGCTTACTGATCAAGTGTTCGACGAGCACCATCAGGGCCAGTAGGAGCACCAGCTGCAGGCCGGTGTACTTAAGCGACCATGCCCCGCCGGCCAACAGTCCGGCGAGAATGGCCCACTTCCATCCCATTTGTTCGCTTTCCTGTCGCTCGCGTACGTATCGAATCGTCACTACCAGAGCCAAGAACACGTAGAGCGTGTACGCCAGATCGATGTACGCCAGATGCCCGACGATCATGATCTGCGGGATCGTCAGGAACGTCGCCGTGGCCAGCACGGCCGCGGGACGGTCGGCCAGCGTGCGCGCGTAGCCGAAGATCGCCAGCATGGCGATGAAGCCGAACAGCAGGTGAAACATGTGCGCCGCAGCCTCGCCACCAAACTCCAGCGCGAACATGTAAAGCATCTGCACGTTCATGGGGTAGTAGGCCAGAACGTTGTCGGTGAACGGCGGCAAGTACCCGACCTGCAGGATCCGCTTCGGAACCTCGAGGTGGTAGACGATCGCGTCGATCCCCACCGCCGGCAGATAACACCACACCACCATCGCCCCGAAGTAAGCAATGGCTCCGGCCAAGCCCGCCGCCAGGACGCGGTCGCGCCGCGCCGCCGCCACCACGACACTCAGCGCGCGACGGACATCGGGCAGCGCCAGGAGAGCCAACAGCACCACGATGGCGAAGGTGACCAGCAGCAGCGGGCGGCCAACGATGGGCACTCCCGTGACATACCCGAACATGGCGGCGCCGTAGAGCGCGTAGCAGAAGACCAGTATTCCCAGCGCTGTCTCGACTGCTACCTGCAGGCCAATGTGCCCGAGGTTCCATCGCGGCCGCACGAACCTGGTGCCGATGTACCAAGCCGCCAGCGCCGTACACACCACCTGCCCGAGCGCGATCACCGTGCTCCCCCCAGTCGACACACATTGCCCCAACGACGAGCTTTCGCGTATCGTCCTCTAGAATCAGCCCGCGAACGCGGCCGCATCCCATCCCCCACGCCAGGACCGACATGCGCAGACTGCTCGTCTTTTCGGCCGCCATGCTACTCGCTTCCGCCACCCTGAGCCAGGGGGTCCCCCGGCCGGATGACGACGGCGATAACTGGCCGAACTGGCGTGGCCCGTCGCGCGACGGTACCAGCGTCGAGACGGGGTTGCCCGTGCGATGGAGCACCACCGAGAACGTCGCCTGGAGCCTTGCGCTTGATGCCAGAAGCGGTTCGACGCCGATCATCTGGGGCGAAACGATCTTCCTGAACGTCGCGGACGGCGAGAGGCTCTGGCTCTGGGCCCTGAGTCGGGATACCGGGGAAAAGCTCTGGGAGAGGTTCCTGTCCGACGGCGACCACATGAAGAACAAGCAGAACATGTCCTCGCCATCGCCGGTAACAGACGGTGAGAGCGTCTGGGTCATGACGGGCACCGGCATCCTCAAGGCCTTCGACTTTGAGGGCAACGAGCACTGGAGCCGCAACATCCCGGCCGACTACGGCGAGTTTGGCCTCCAGTGGGGATACGCTTCCTCGCCCTTGCTCCACGACGGCGCCTTGTATGTGCAGGTACTCCATGGAATGAAGACGGATGAGCCGTCGTATGTGCTGCGCATCGATCCAGCCACCGGTGAGACCATCTGGCGCGCGGAACGTCTCACGGCCGCCATCATGGAGTCTCCCGACTCCTACACAACGCCGACCCTGCTCGAGCACGACGGCAACACCGAGATCGTCATCACCGGCGGCGATGTGGTGACAGGCCACGATCCGGCCAGCGGCGAGGAGCTGTGGCGGGTCGATGGGCTCAATCCCGAGAACCGACGCAACTACCGCATCGTGGCGTCACCGTTAATTCACGAAGACATCATCTATGCGCCGACGCGCGAGCGACCACTGCTCGCCATTCGCGCCGGAGGACGCGGAGACATCACGGAGACCCACAAGATCTGGTCATTCAACAACGGCCCCGATGTGCCCACGCCAGTAACCGACGGCAAGTACTTCTACAGCATCAACGACAAGGGCATCGTGTACTGCCTCGACGCCAAGACAGGCGAGAACATCTACGGCCCCGTGCGTTTGGCCGTAGCCAAGTACAGCGGGTCACCGGTGCTTGCAGACGGCAAGATCTACATCACCAATGAAGACGGTCTTACCAGTGTGCTGAAGGCCGGACCGGAGTTCGAGGTACTGGCCACCAACGATCTCGACGCCTACACCCTGAGTTCACCGGCAATCTCGGACGGCCAGATCTTCATCCGCACCGCCACCGCGCTCTACGCCATCGGTCAACGCGGCATGAACTGATCATGCGCGCCAACCGGCGAGCCAGCGCTGCGGGCCTCGCCCTGGGACTCTGTTTGAGCCCCGCCGCGAGTTCATGCCGGCCGGAACCTCTGCCCGTTGGACCCGCCGCCGCGCTCGATCTGGAGATCGATCACGGGACCGACGGCACGGCGGTGCGCAACAAGGCCGGCTCGGTCTGGCGAGGGACCGCCACGCTAATCCCTGAAGTCCACATCGGGGTCGATGACGGTCCGCCTGAGCTGGTATTCGGTCGCATCGCGGACTTCGAACTAACCGCGGATCACATCTTCGTTCTGGAGGCCCAGCCGCCAGTGGTCCGCCAGTTCGACCACAACGGCAACTGGATCGCCGACTTCGGCGGACCGGGCAAAGGGCCCGGCGAGTTCGAGTGGCCCGCGGCCATCGCCGTCGACGCGAAGAGAGAATGGCTCTACGTCAAACACCGCGAGCCCCGGCAGCTGGTCCGCATCAGCACGAACGACGGCCGACCCAGCGTTCTCCAGCTCGACCTTCATACGGCCGAAGCGGACATCGTGGTTACGACGGCCGGCCTTGCACGCACTGTCGTACTCGATCGCGGCGAAGATCTCTTCTCGGCCAGCCTTGGCCTCGAGTGGTTGCCGCTCGACGGGGAAGATGCCACGCGTACCTCGCTGGTGGCTTCTCCCGAGCAACCCGCGAGATGGACGGCGGCATGCGCCGGCGGGGGCGGAATCGCGGTCCCGATCCCGTTCGCGGCGGAGCTCCAGTGGGCACTGTTTCGTGACGGCGGATACGTCGTGGGCACGTCGGACGAGTATCGCTTCGTCATCCACTCGGCGGATGGCGCCGTGCGCACGGTGGAGAAGTACTGGTACCCGATCGCCGCTAGCGCCGCCGAGCGCGAGTGGCGCACCCGCCTGGCACGCAGTGGCGCCAGCTGCGGCGGTGGCGAACCCGACTGGGAGGGTCCGGAGGCGCCAACCGTGAAGCGAGCCTTCGACTCGCTGTTCCACGATGGGGCCGGACGAATCTGGGTGCTCCGCGAGGGGCCCGGTCGATCAATCGATGATTGTGCTCGCGCCAACGAGCCGTCATCCGAGTGGTGGGCCAAGCCATGCTGGGAAGCTCCGACTCTGGTCGATATCTTCGATGAAGAAGGTCGATACCTCGGGCCGCTCGAAGCGCCCGAAGGACTGCGCTTCCATCCCCGCCCCATGGCGATCAATGACCGCATCCTCGCGGTCACGCTCGACGAGGCGGGAAACCCCAGACTGACATGGCACCGACTAGCTCTTCCCGCTACCGCGACAGAATGAGGGCTACTGGTTGCGCAGCGCTGACGAAGGCTCCACGTGCGAAGCGCGCAGGGCCGGAACCACGTTGGCGACTACGCCGACCAGGCACAGTGCTGCCGCGGCCGCCACGTAGGCCAGCACGTCGATCGAGCTGACGCCATAGAGGAGCGCGCTAAGCACGCGCGTAAACGCCAGGCTCATCGCGATGCCAAGCCCAGCGCCGATCGCGATCAGGCGCATGCCCTGACCGAGCACCATGCGAACGACGCGGCGCCGGTCGGCGCCGATCGCCATGCGGATGCCGATCTCACGCTTACGCTGGGACACAGCGAAGGCGATGACCCCGTATACGCCGACCGCGGCCAGCAGGGCTCCGATGCTACCCAGCAGACCCAGGGCACCGGCAGCCAGTCGCACCGGAAAGAGACTCAGCGCCAGATGTTCACTGATGGTCTCGACCTCCATGACGGCCAGCCCGGGGTCCATCTCGCGCAGGATCTGACGCATTCCGGCGAGTACCGCCGCTTGGTCGCCCTGCGTTCGGGCAAGCAGGCTGCCAAAGCCGCTGGCGTCGTCCTGTGCATAGGGCACGTAGATATTCGATGTCGGCTCCTCACCCAGGGTCGACACCTTGTGCTCGCTGTGGACGCCCACCACCTCGGCGAACGGGCCGTCGGCTCCATTCACCGAGAGTCGCTTGCCGATCGGAGCCTGCCCGGGCCAGAGATCAGCCGCCAGCACCTCGTTGATGATCACGACCGGCGGCGCTTCTTTCACATCAGTCGTCGTGAAGCGTCGTCCCTGGTCGATGCCAATTCCCATGACCTCGAAGTAGTTAGGATCGACCGATGTCGTCATCACCGACGGCGGATCCTCACCGGGAGCCAGCTCCTGTCCCTCGAGGTGTACCTCACGGGTTGTCTGCATGGTGGACTCGAGCGGCAGCCGCTCCGCGAACGCCACCTGGGTGACCCCCGGAAGGGCCGCGACCCGTTCCATGGCGCGAAGATGGAAGTCCTGAGCCTCTTCCGGGCTGTAGCCCTGAAAAACCAATCCCGCGCCGACGTTGACAACTGAGTCGGTGGCAATACCTGGGTCGATCAACTGGGCGTTCTGCAGGCTGCGCACCATCAGGGCCGCCGAAACCAGCAATACGAGCGAGAGCATCACCTGGGCCACAACCAGGCTGCTACGCAGCCGCGACCCTTTCAGCCGACCCCCATCACCAGCCTCGTCCCCACGCAGCGACTGCGATAGATCGGCACGCGTCGACCGCAGCGCAGGCACCAGGCCGAACGTGAGCCCCGTGAGCATCGCTACGATCGCAGTGAAGAACCACACGCGGCCACCGACATCGACCGCCAGCGAAATGGGAACCATGATCGGTGGTTGGATCGCGAGCAGTAGCTGCAGGGCGATCTTGGCAATCACCACCGCCAAGACGCCACCGACCGCCGAGAGCATCAGGCTCTCCGTGAGCAGTTGGCGAACGAGCCTGCCGCGGCCGGCCCCCAGAGCCAGGCGGATACCGATTTCCTGCCTCCGCACAGAGCCTCGCGCCAGCATCATGTTGGCCACGTTCGCGCACGCCAGTAACAGAACCAGGCCAACGAGGCCCATCAGCACACCAGCCGCAGGCAACATTGCCTTGTCGACCCCGGGCTCGATGCGCAGATCCGAGGCATGGAACAGGGTGAACCCCATTTCGCCATTCGTGTCGGGAAAATCCTGGCCAAGCTGTTCGCCGATCGACACCACGTCGGCTGTCGCCTGTTCAATCGTCGTGCCCGCGGCCAGGCGGCCGACCACATGGAAGGAATGGGACCCGCGCCGCTCGAGACTGCTGGTCGCGCCGGTAGCCGGACGAAGAGCATCCCCCGCGGACGCCGGCAACCAGAAACTGGCCTCCAGCGGCGGCACTAGCCCACTGTAACGACCACCCACTACGCCGATGAGGGTGTACGGGCTGCCGCCGAAACGCAGCTCACGGCCCAGCGCTGTTTCCGTGCCACCGAGACGATCACGCCAGAACTTCTCGCTAACCATCACGACGTTGTGGTTCCCCACGACGTCTTCATCAGGTGCAAATGTCCTGCCTACGAGCGGCGGGAGTCCGAGAACGCCGAAGTAGTTGGCCGACACCGATTCTCCGAACACGAAGTCAACCTGACCGTCGGCGTTGTACGTCGCGATCTCGGTGCGCAGGGCGGCGAGACCCGTGAACGATTCGGCCCCCTCCCGCACGTCGAGAAAGTCCGGATAGGACATGAATATGTCGCCGAACTCCTGCCCGTCACGCCCTAGACGAACCACCGAGTCCGGATCGGCGGCAACCACCGGCGCGAACATCACGGCGTCGATAATGGTGAACATCGTGGTGTTGAAACCGATGCCCACAGCTAGCGACAGAATAGCGACGATCGAAAACATCGGACTCTTCGCCAGCATGCGGGCGCCGAAACGGATGTCGGAAAGTAGATCGGTCATGAGGTTCGCACCGGGGGATCGGTCGGGTCTGTTGGGGAACTGGCCAAGCGGATCGTTGGGGTCGCGCTTGGCGCGGCCACCCGCAGAGACCATGTGGTCGAGGTTGCCGAAGCGACGCTCGGCCTCACGGTGCGCGGCGGCTGGATCCATGCCGGCCGCGATGTGTTCATCCGCGCAGAGAGCGATGTGGGCGAGCATCTCCTCGCGGACCTCGCGCTCGAACCGGCTTCCACCGGCGAGCATCGCGAGCGGCCTGTGGAGGAATCTCAACATCAGCTCGACTCCAGGACCTTGCCTACGGCGGTCGAAAACTCGTTCCAACTGCTGCTCTCGGCGTCCAGCTGGGCTCTTCCCTCGGTCGTCAGTTGGTAGAACTTGGCTCGGCGTTTCGTATCGGTAACGCCCCAGTCAGCGGCGATCCAGCCGCGTTTCTCCATGCGGTACAGCGCCGGATACATCGAGCCTTCCTCGACATTGAGCACCTCGTCGGTGGTGGCATGGATCGCCTTGGCGATCGCGTAGCCGTGCGAAGGGCCGCTCCGCAGCACCCTCAAGACGAGCAAATCCAGTGTGCCTCTCAACAGATCCATTCCGCGTTTTCCCATGTGCCTTTCCTTAGAAACTCTATCCTTAGAACTTCTAGGTATACTACCTGTCTCATAGAACGTGGACGAGCGACGGTTAGTTTCATTTCCTTGGCCAGATTCGCTGCTTTTCTTCGCTGGTGACGCGGCGCAACCCGGTGGCTGCGCGGCTAAGGTTAGGGTTGCCGCACCCAACACCCGCTGATGGGACCCATGTCGACACATCGCACAACAGCGCTTTCGCTCTGCCCCCTGGCAGCCTTGGCCGTGCTGGCGCTCGCCGGGAAGTCGACGCTCGCCCACGATCTCGGAACCACGCAAACCCTGATCACGCTGGGCGCGGAGCGATTCGAGATCGTCCTGGAGTGTGATCTCGACGCGCTCGCTCTAGGCGCCGCACCCACGGCGGACGATGCCGAGCTGCTGGCGGTCCTTGGAGCCATGGACGATGCTCGCCTGGGCGAAACCGTGGCCAATCTGGGACAGCTCTTTGCCCGCCGGGTGCGGCTGTTTGCCGGCGACGCCCGCATCGACTTCGAGGTGGAGTTCCCGGACCGTATCAACGGCCGCACCCTCGGAATGGTGCCGCCGACGTTTCTCGGTCTCACGGCGCGGCTCCGAGGCAGGCTCCCGACCGGGATAGAACCACTTCGCTTTCGACTCTCACGCGCCTTCCCCTCGGCCCAACTCACCGTGGTCACGGCCCACGGCGATGTGCTGCTCGAGGAGATGGTGCCGCGAGGTGAGGACAGCTCGGACTTCGGCCGCCGCGTGGCCTCTGCCGCCGCGCCGGAGGCTGATCGCGGACCACTGGCCGGCCACTACGTGTTGATCGCGGCAGGCCTGGCTACAGGGCTCGCGGTGCTCATGCTGTATCGCTGGCGAGGTGCCATCACCAAGCGAATCGGCCGTTCCCCCGACTAGCGGACGCTTGCACGCGAAGCGCCGTCGAACATACGATCAACTTTCTCAATGCCGACACGCCCGCGCGGCGGTCCTTGCGCGATCCCTTCTCGCTCCCGAGATGATGCTCATGCCCAGCGCTCCTTCTAGCTCGTTGTTCCGAATCGCCGCCCTCTGCGCCGTACTTTCGTGCGCCGCCCTGGCGATCGCCGCTACGTCAGCCCCTGCCGCACCCGCCGAGGAATGGAGTTCGTGGCGCGGCCCCGGACAGAATGGCGTGTCGCCGGCCACCGGCCTGCTCGACGGCTGGACCCTGGATGGGCCAGGCCAGCTCTGGCGCGGCGAACTCATCGGCCGCTCGACACCTGTTGTCTTTGACGGACGCGTGTGCGCCAACGGCCGCGCCGGCGAAGGCGTCGA
>JAJCXS010000161.1 GCA_029263335.1 Acidobacteriota bacterium
GGCACGTACCTGGATGCCGACGGCCTGCCCAGTCCGAGCCGATTCACGCTCGAGATCCCAATCGGGGTCCGCCTCGGCGATCGCCTCGCGGCGCAGCTCGTCCCGATGTTCACGACCAACCCGGATGAGTTCGACGAAGGCGATGGTGGGAGTTCGTCGACGGCACTCGCCTTGGGTGGCACCTTCAAATTAAGCACCAGGTTCAGTCTGGACGGTGAGTACATCACCAACGTCGGCGGATTCGCGCGAGCCGGCAGTATCGATCAGTGGCAGGCCGGCTTGACGATTCATGTGCGCAAGCACTGGTTTTCGCTGCTGGCAACCAACAGCATCTTCACGACCCCCGATTTCATGGCCGGCGGGGCAGTACCGACCGGCCGCAAGAGCAACGTGCGGTTCGGCTTCAATGTCGTTCGCGCCTTCAGTTTCTGAGAGACCAGTCCGGCTGAGCGACAAATAACGTTGTAGGAGCGCGATAGCCGGTAGCGGCGGCCACCACCGAATCACCAACCAGACGGGTCCCGACCTGTTCCGGAGGGCAATCCATGACCAAGAGACGAGACCTCGAGCCCCGACATCCCGCATGGACCCTCGCGGCGACCCTGCTCCTCCTCATCCCTCTGGCGGCCGCCAGCGCGCAACAAGACGACGACGTGTTTTTCGATAGCGACTTCGACGGCGGCTGGGTTGGCACCATCACCTCCGGCAAAGACCGCATCCCGTTCCAGTTGAACCTCAACGTGGAGGGCAAGGGCGCGATTGGTTTCTTAATCCTCGGCGACCAGGCCGACGGCGGCCCGACCAGCCTCGAGGTGTTCGCCGTAGAGCTCACCAAGCCACCTGGCAAGAAGGTGATCCTTCGAATCGACGACACCTCTCCCTTGCGCGTCGGCTCGCCGGCCCGCGGTTTCCGCTTTGGCAGCGCGACGTTGAAGCTCTCCTACAAGAGCGCAACGGACAGCCTCGCCGGCAAGAGCAGCGGAAGTATCAAAGGCAAGGTGGCAGCGACCAGGATGGCCCCTACCCTGCCCATGCAGCGACTCTGGCAGGGCAACTTCAAGACCGGCGGACAGACGCTCTTCGCCCAGCTCGCAACGACCGAAGACGAGGACGGTGTGATCGGCGGCCACGCAACCTTCGGTAGCGAAACATCGACGGTGGTGGGTGAGCACAAGGGCAATAACGTCGACATGACCTTCGACCTCGACGGTCAGGCGATCGAATTCAGCGGCAAACTCAAGACCAAGAACAACAAGCTGAAGGGCACCTTCGACTCCGAGGGCGAATCCAACAAGGCCACGCTGGTCCCTGCCGACGGCAACGGCAAGCCGATGAAGTTCTCCAAGGTCAAGAAGCTGGCGGCGATCGATCTCGATGCAGGGCAATCGAAGACCGTGCAGATCGCGGGCAAGAACATCGCGCTTGGCGCCCTGGCGTACGCCGACTCCACCGATGTCCGCGTTACCGCAGTCGAACTGACGAGCGCCAAGGCCCTGTCGGTGACGCTAGCTACCGACGCCAACGCCGTTGAAGGAACGGCGATCGCACTACGCCTGTTCAACGGCGACGGCGAAACCGCCGACAAGGCCAACGTTCTCAATGTATCGGGAGGTGGCGGCGGCGACCTCGTTGATTTCGCCGCTCAGATTCAGCCCATCTTCACCAATAGCTGCGCCCTCTCGGGCTGCCACTCGTCCGGCAGCGCGCAGGCCGGCATGGTGCTCGCAAGCGGCTCTGCGATAGCCAACATCGTCGGTGTGCCCAGCAGCGAGCAGCCTGCGCTACAGCGCGTCGAGCCGGGCAACCCCGACGATAGCTACCTGGTACGCAAGATCGAGGGCGGGCCGGGCATCACCGGCGGGCAAATGCCGCTCAACCGTACGCCTCTGGCACAGTCGCAGATCGATCTCATCCGGCTGTGGATCACACAGGGCGCAAACGCGAGACGCCGATGACATCACCGGCAGCGTGCGACGTGAAGCGATGGGTCCTCGTCGCCGCCCTACTCGTGCTGCTACCGCTGACACTCGCCCTCGGCCAACCGACCGAGGATCCGCTGTACGACACGGCCTTCGACGGCGGATGGGTGGGCACGATCGCCTCGGGCGACTCCCGCATCCCGTTCCAGTTGAATCTCAATATCGAAGGCCCCGACGGTCTCGGGTTCTTGCTTCTGGGCGACGCTCCGGGCGGCACCTCGACCAGCCTCGAGGTCTTCGCGGCGGAGTTCACTCGGCTGAAGGAACGCCAGGTGATCTTCCGCATTAATGAGGGCGCTCCGTTGAGGCCAGGGCCTGCGCCACCAGGACTCCGATTCGCGGCATCGACGTTGAAACTCTCGTACAAGGCGGGCGACGATCGCCTCGTGGGGAAGATCAGTGGAGGCATCAAGGGCAAGCTGACGGCAACCCGTATGTCGCCCGATCGTCCCGCCGAACGGCTCTGGCAGGGCAGCTTCAAGGCCGGCGGTGCAACGACCTTCGTGCAGCTCGCGCCGACCGAGGATGCTGACGGCATCATCGGCGGCCATGCCAGGTTCGACGCCGACACAGCGACCGTTACGGGCCAGCGCAACGGCAACACCGTGGAGATGACCTTCGACCTCGACGGCCAGCAGATCACCTTTGCCGGCAAGCTCAAGACGAAGAACAACAAGCTCCAGGGCAAGTTCGAGTCGGACGGCATCTCGAGCAAGGCCCGGCTGGTGCCGGCCGACGGCAACGGCAAGCCCATGAAGTTCAAGAGTGTGGCGCGGATGGCCGCCGCCGACGTACCTCCGGGAAAGCCCAGCACGGTGCGCGTAATGGGCAAGAATCTCGCTCTCGGAGCCCTCGTGTTTACGGACTCGCCTCGCGTTCGCGTGACGGCTGTGGAACTGCAGAGCAGCAAGGAATTGAGTGTCACCCTCGTTCCCGGGGCCAGCGTTGCCGATGGAACGGCGGTTGGGATACGGCTGTTCAACGGCGATGGCGAAACCGCATACAAGGCCAGCGCCCTGCACGTGACCGGCGGCGAAGAGCCTGACCTCGTTAACTTCGCCGACCAGATCCAGCCGATCCTCACCGTCACCTGTGCCACGTCGGCGTGCCACTCGATGAGGGGCGGCAAGGCTGGGCTCGTCCTGGAAGAGGGCGTTGCCGGGGGCAACCTGGTCAATATTGCCAGCACCGAACAGCCCACCCTGAGACGCGTGCTTCCAGGCGATCCCGAACAGAGCTACCTCGTGCACAAGATCGAGGGCCGCCCCGGGATCAGCGGAGTGAGGATGCCTAAAGCGCGACCGCCGCTAGCGCAAGAACAGATCGACCTGATCCGGCTCTGGATTACTCAGGGCGCCGTGGAGCGTTAGTCAGCCAGCTAGCGCGCGGCCCTGTCACCGCGCACACGTCTGGTGTCTACCGCCGTCCACGCTCAGTGTTTCGCCGGTGATCCAGTCGCTCTGCGAGCTCGCCAGGAAGAGAATCGCGGCGGCGATATCGTCGGGTTGTCCGACACGTCCGAGCGGGTGTGTACCCTTGCTGTGCTCGAGAAAGGAAGCGTACGCCTCCTCGTTCATGCCGCCGCGGCGATGCAACTGACTGACGACCACGCCCGGATTCACCGCGTTCACACGAACGCCCGCGTCGGCCAACTCCAGGGCCACGCAGCGAGTGAACTGGTCGACTGCCGCCTTGCTGACACAGTACGCAAGAACACCCGGAAAAGCGCGAACCCCGGTTACGGACGATACGTTGACCACTGCCCCTCGCGTCGCTTTCAGGTGTGGCACCGCGGCTCGAGTCAGACGAAACATAGCGTCGACATTGATCGCCATCATCTTCGACCACGATTCGTCATCCGTGTCTTCAATCGTTCCGCTACCGATGATGCCGGCGACGTTCACCAGGGTGTCGAGACGGCCGTACTGCGCAACAACGGCGCTCACCAGATCCTCGCTGACCTGCGCAACGGTGAGATCGCCGGAGCACTGCGCCACCTGGCCATCCGTCCCGCCGATAGCCTCGACCGTCTCGCGTAGGGCAGCGCTGGACCTGCCGGTGAGGAAGAGCCTGGCGCCAGCCTCGGCAAACCGCAGTGCCGTCGCCCTGCCGATACCGCTGGTCGCACCGGTTATCAGCGCTACTTTGTCCTGCATCGAGTTCGTCCGGTCACTCACTGCCATCCTCCCGGAGCGTCTCGAGGGCGCCGAGCTTACGCGCTCGCTTAGCCTCTCGCGCGAGCCCGTATTGAAAATCGATCAGCGCACCATCCCAGGATCCGTACTGCGGGTTGGGCAATACGATCCACTTTCTACCCCAGTAGTCCGCATGACGCTCCACCAGCGTCTCCCGGGCCGCAGGATCAACGTTCACTCCCGAAACGAAGTCGCCGAGATTGTCACCAATCTGCAGCAGCACGCGGTGTCGTGCTGCCACGTGCGCGCGACGGCTGCCCTTGTCGCCTCCCCAATCCGCCTGCTCATCGCGCGTCAGGACCGTATCCACGGCAGCGTCGATCGGAAAACCCTGAGCGGCAAGGTTGCGCCGCGTCGGCTCTTCCACCTGATGGCGCCGATTCGTCACATAGAACACGCGGATGCCCTTGTCCGCGGCAGCGCGCGTGAACGCCAGGGCGCCGGGCACTGCATTGGCTTTCTCTTCGCGAACCCACGCATGCCAGGGCTCGGTGGCGAAATCACGGTCCTCGAGCACCTGGCGCGCCTGATTCGGCGAGTTGTCCAGCACGGTCTCGTCGACATCGAGAATTACGGCCGTGGGCAGGTCGGCGAAATCCGCCCCGGCCTGCTCGCTAACAGCGGACCAGGTCGGGTCGGCAAGTGCTTCGTCGAGCAGCATCTCGGCCAGAACGTAGGCCTGACGCGCGGCGGCCTGGTACTCGGCGGCGGTCTGCACCCACAGAACAGCATTGAGGTTCTCTGTGCCATACGCGTGTGCTGCCGGCGCCGTCTCGGTCGCGGGACTCTGTCCCCAGGCGACAAATCCGATCGCTGCAGTAACCATCGACACCCCAACTGCCAACTTCTTCATTAGTCGATTCCCGCGGCCGTCTGGTGGCGGCGGCCGGCTATGGCTCGGTAAACTCCCGGAGCGGCCGTGCCAGACAGGCAACGTCGGACCGGGGTCGGTGGCACAATAATGCGGCGTGATCGTGACGCGCGACCTCCCAGGGTGGCGCGATGCGCCAAGGATAAAGGACCTGCATGCGGATCGTGATCTCGGGAGATGGCGACATCGCCCAGCAGCTCGTTCGCGCCCTGCATCGACGCCATGACGTCGTGGTGATCGAGGCCGACGCCGACGAAGCGGAGCGCTTCGACCAGCTCGACCTGCAGCTGATGCGCGGCAACGCCACCCACCCGGAGACCCTCCGCGAAGCCGGAGTGGACGGCGCCGACGCGTTCATCGCCTGCGGCGTCTCGGACGAGGCGAATATCATCGCCGCGATGACTGCCAAGCGCATGGGTGCTGCGCAGACCACGTGTTTCGTCTCGGGCGAAGCCTACGTGCAGTCGTTCGCCGGTATCAGCGACAGTGATGGCACCATGGTCATCGACCGCATCGTCTGGCCGCAGTACATGCTGGCCGAGGAAATTGCACGCATCGTGCTGGTGCCGCGGGCCGTCGACGTGGAGGTCTTTGCCGGCGGCCGGATCTGGCTGATGGAGTTCAAGCTCGAACCCAACTCTCGTCTTATCGGCCCGCTCCCCCACCTCGGGCTGCCCCGCGGTGTGCTGGCCGTGGCGGTGCGCAAGGAAGACAGCTTCTTCGTGCCGTCGGGGAAGACGGAACTGGCGGCGGGCGACCGCGTGGCATTCATGGGCGGCAGGCGAGCTCTGCGCGAGCTCGAGGATCAGTTCATCCGCCCCAAGGACAAGGCGGCCCCCAAGGAACGCGAGGTGGTCATCGTCGGTGGAGGCACAGTGGGACTCACTCTCGCCAAGCGTCTCGAGCGCGAGCCCGGACTGCGGGTCAAGATCATCGAAACCGAGAAGGCCCGTGCGGAAGAGATTGCCGCCGAACTGCGGAAGACGCTCGTGCTGCGCGGCGACGGCACCGACCTGGAGCTGCTGGAGGGCGAACAGGTCGGCCGTTCCCACGTGCTGGTATCGGTGACCAGCAACGACGAAAAGAACCTGCTGTGCTCGCTGCTGGCGAGCCAGATGGGCGTTCCCAAGATCATCACCCGCGTGAACCGCCGGGAAAACGTGGCGTTGTTCGAGCGCGTCGGCATCGACGTCCCCTTGAATCCGATGGTTACCGCGATCAACGTCGTGCTCAACTCGCTGCAGGAGAGCGGGCACAAGCTGCTTGCCACCGTGGAGGGGGGCAAGGCCGCCGTCGTCGAGATCGATGTACCGGCCAGCTTCGGCTCAACGGAGGTGAAGGATCTGCCGCGGGTCGAGGGTTCGATCATCGTCGCCATCACGCGCGGCGACCGCACGCTCGTGCCGCACGGTGACGACAGCGTAGAGCCCAACGACCGACTCCTGGTCTTCGCCACCGAGGCCGCCCGCGAAGCCCTCGACAAGCTCTTCTGAGATGCGCCTCCGCCTGGTCGCTCACACGGTCGGTCTCCTGGTCAGGGCCTTTGGCGTATCGCTGCTCGTGCCGATGGTCGTCGACTGGGGCTACGGCAACTGGCAGGAGTCGATCGGCTTCTTGATCGCCGCGGTCGCCGCGATCGCTCTCGGGGAATACGCCCGGCGCGGCCACTCCCGGGGTAGCGATCTGCTCCGCATGGAAGGCATCGCCGTGGTCGCCTCGGTGTGGTTGGTGGTGTCGTTCTTCGCTGCCATTCCCTATGCCTGGTCGGGCCTGAGCATCATCGATTCGCTGTTCGAGTCGATGTCCGGGCTGACGACGACCGGCGCGACGATCTTCACGGACTTCTCGCGCTACAGCGAGGGGATCTACCTGTGGCGCAGCATGACCCAGTGGTTTGGCGGCATGGGCGTCATCGCACTATTCATTGCCGTCTTGCCCAAGCTCGCGATCGCGGGTCGCCAGTTGTTCTTCGCCGAGGCACCCGGGCCCGAGGAAGACCGTCTTACGCCGCGCATCCGGCACACCGCGATTGCGCTGTGGGGGTTGTATGTGGGCCTGACGGCGCTTCAGGTCGGCGTCCTGTACGTCGTGGGCATGCCGCTCTTCGACGCTGTCTGCAACTCCCTCACGACGCTGGCCGCAGGAGGTTTCTCGCCGCACCCGCAGAGCATCGGAGGCTATGCGAACCCTGCTGCCGAGTGGGTCTTCATCGGCTTTATCTTCCTGGCAGGCGCCAACTACTCGCTGCAGTATCGAGCGCTACGCGGCCGACCGCTGGCCTTGGTGCGCGACCAGGAGTTCCGCACCTACGCGGTGATCGTCGTCGTGGCAACGCTACTGCTCACGTACGTGTTGTTGCCGTTCAACCGCGACCCGAGCCAGGAGTACCTAACGGCCGACACCAGTCTGCGTGTACTGGTCGATGCGCCGCCGATGACGGTGCTGCGCCAGGCAGCGTTCCAGGTACTGACGATCATCACGACGGCCGGTTTTGCGACCGACGACTTCAATCTGTGGAACGACCAGGCACGCATGATCCTGTTTGGTCTGATGTTCCTCGGCGGCTCGGCCGGATCAGCCGCCGGTGGACCAAAGATTGTGCGAGCCATCCTGGTAGGCAAGTACGCAGCCGCAGAACTGCTGCGCGTGCTGCACCCGCAGGCGGTCACCACCGTGCGGTACAACGGCAAAGTCGTCCCGAACAAGATCCTGCGAGCGATCGTGACCTTCCTGCTGCTGTACCTGGCCGTGTTCGCCGTCAGCACGGGCCTGCTGGCGTTCTTCGGTGCCGATCTCATCACCTCGATGACCGCCTCCATCGCCACACTCGGCAATATCGGTCCCGGCTATTCCATCGTCGGTCCGATGGGCAGCTACGCGAGCTTCCCGGTGATCTCGAAGATCGTGCTCTTCCTCAACATGTGGATCGGGCGCCTGGAAGTCATCACCGTGCTGGTGTTCCTGCATCCGGCCGTCTGGCGCAGCGCGCGGATGGGGGACTAGCGGGACCGTCTGCTCCGCGTCAGGGCCGACCGCACCAGTCGATCTACCAAGGCGGCAAAACCGATGCCCGCGGCGGCTGCCCCCTGGGGCAGCAGGCTCGTCTCCGTCATCCCCGGGATGGTGTTGAGTTCGAGCATTACGGGCCCGGCCGTCGTCACCACGAAGTCGCTACGGGAACAGCCCTCGCAACCCAGCGTCTGGTGCGCGAGAAGCGCCAGCTCCTGCACGCGACCCGTCGTCTCCGCATCGACTCTGGCCGGAGTGATCTCCCGGCAAGCTCCGGCCGTGTACTTGGCGCGGTAGTCGAAAAACCCATCGTGGGTCGGCGCGATCTCCGTCAAGGGCAGCACGTCCACCGGTTCGAGCCCGCCGCCAAGCACTCCGCACGTCACCTCGACGCCCGGCAGAAACTCCTCGAGCATCGTTCTGCCGGCCGCCTGCACGGACACTTCCACGGCAGCCAGCAACTCCTCCTCGTCTTCGGCCACGCTGGTGGCAAACGATGAGCCTGCCGCGACCGGCTTGACGACGCATGGGTACCCCAGCTCGCCAGCGCGGCGCAGCACGTCCGCCCTGCCGGTTGCCGCATCGACCAACTGGTCATCGGCCATCGGCACACCGGCGGCCACCAGGAGGCGCTTGCTCACCGCCTTGTCCATGGCCAACGCGGAGGCCAGCACGCCGGATCCCGTGAACGGCATTCCCGCGAGTTCACAGACGGCCTGGATCGTTCCGTCCTCGCCGCCCGGACCATGCAGCGCGATGAAAACAACATCGGCGTCAAGACGGGCCGACAAGCGCTCCAGCACGCCTTCTGAGGCCGGACGTTCGGGCAGCGGTGCCGTCTCGACAGCCCGCGGTGAGGTCGCTTCCATTGCCAGCGACGGCATGGGTGGACGCACGTCGAACGACCAGCTGCCGTCGCGCCCCAGGTAAACCGGAACGCCC
>JAJCXS010000162.1 GCA_029263335.1 Acidobacteriota bacterium
GAGGAGATGTACGTCGACTGGACGACGCTGCCAGGAGGCTTCGGTCTGAAAGTGGGCGCGCTTCGCAACGACTTCGGCAAGCTCAATCGCTGGCACCAGCACGCCCTGCAGCAGGTCGATCGGCCGATGGTCCACCAGGCGTTCCTGGGCGATGGCGGGCTGCGCGGCCTCGGAGTGTCGGTGTCCTGGCTGCCGGGTCCGTTCCTCGGCGACTACAACGAACTCTGGGTCCAGGTTACCAACGACGAAAACGATGTCGCCTTCTCGGGGCGAGGGTTCGATACTCCCGTCATCACCGTGCACGAGACCAACTACTGGGATCTGTCTGCGGCGAGTTACTTCGAGCTCGGGCTGTCGGCCTCCACCGGCGTGAACGACGAACTCGGCCAGCACCGTACGACGGTGTACGGCGCCGACTTCAACTACAACTGGTCGCCGCCAGCCGAGGCGCTGTACAAGGGCTTCGAGCTGCGCGGCGAGGTTCTCTACGCAAGCCGGGATGCGGAGATCAGCACGCGCGACAGCTGGGGCGGATTCCTCTACGGCACCCGCAAACTCAATCAGCGATGGAGCGCCGGTGCTCGAATTGACTGGACGGAGCTGCCCGACGAGCCCGGGGAAGAGATGTGGGGCATTTCGCCGTATCTGGAGTACTGGCAAAGTGAATGGGCTCGGTTGCGCATCCAGTACTCGCATAACTCCCGCATGATCGAGGAGAATCGGACCGACAATCGGTTCTTCTTTCAGGTCACCTGGGCCATTGGCCCTCACAAGCACGAGAATTACTGATGCCAGTGAAACAGAGAGCTGCGGCGGTGTTCGCGCTGGCGGGGATACTGGCGACGGCGGCGACAGCGGTCGCCTCTGATCCGGTGACCGTGGTGACGACGCTCACCTCCTACGACGCGATTGCTCGTGAGCTTGTAGACGCCGGTAGCACGGTGGAAGCGATCGCCCAGTCGCGCCAGGACGCCCACTTCGTCAACGCCAAGCCGAGCTACTCGATCATGCTCGGCAACGCCGATCTGCTCATTGGCACGGGGCTCGATCTGGAGCTGTGGTTGCCGCCGGTGGTGGACAAATCGCGCAACTCGAGCATCAGGCCCGGTGAGGCAGGTTTCGTGGCCGCTGCCCAGGGTCTGCCGATGCTCGAGGTTCCGGAAAACGCCAGCAGAGCCGCTGGTGATATCCATCTATACGGTAACCCGCACGTGCACACCGACCCGCTGCGCGCGGTGCTCGTCGCCGACAACATCCGCGTCGGGCTGCAACGCGTGGACCCGGAAGGCGCCGTGGGTTACCAGCACCGCTTTGACGACTTCAAGGAGCGCATTCACCGCCGCCTGTTCGGCAACGACCTCGTGGACCTGATCGGCGGCAACAAGCTGGCGCAGCTGGAGATGGCGGGCAGGCTGATGCCATTCCTGGAGGCTACCGAGCTGGGCGGGGCGCCGCTGCGCGAGCGCCTCGGCGGCTGGATGCAGCGCGCTGCGTGTCTTCGGGACACCAGGATAGTTCCCTATCACCCGAACTGGATCTACTTCCTCGACCGGTTCGGCATCGAGGCGGCAGGCTATGTCGAACGGCGACCGGGAATTCCGCCTTCGGCAGCGCATGTCGCCGAACTCGAGGATCTGATGGGGCGCGACGACATCGATGTGCTCTGGGTGGCCAACTACTTCGATCGGCGGGTACCGGAATTGATTGCCGAGAGAACCGGGGCCACGCTTGCCCACGTACCGCTGAGTCCCGACCCTGGGGGGGAGGGTGAAGCTCAGGACATGTTCGACCTCTACGATCTGTGGATTGAAACACTGCGCAATGCTACGCCCGCTTGCGCGATGCCATGAGTCCAGCGCTCGCGGCCGAGGCAAGGAGGTAGCGGCAGATGCAACAGGCCTTCGAGATTCTGCTGGCGCCCTTCGTGGCGTGTCTGATTCTCACCGGGATTCATACGTACCTGGGCCTGCATGTCGTCTCGCGCGGCGTCATCTTCGTCGATCTGGCCCTGGCGCAGATTGCGGCCTTGGGCGCTACATTCGCCTTCCTGCTGGGTTTTGCGGCGCACGGAACGGTGAGCTATCTGTACTCGCTGCTGTTCGCGTTCATCGGCGCGGCCATCTTTTCCATCTCGCACCTGCGGGATAAACGTGTGCCACAGGAGGCGTTCATTGGCATCGCCTTCGCGGTGGCCAGCGCGGCAACGATTCTCATCGCCGATCGCGCCCCCGAGGGATCCGAATTCGTCCAGGCGATGCTCACCGGCGCGTTGCTCTGGGTGACCTGGCCGACGATCGCCAAGACGGCCGTCATCTACGCCCTGATCGGGGTACTCCACTGGATCTACCGCAAGAACTTCCTGATGATGTCGCTCGACCCGGAGGGGGCCGCCAGCGCGGGCTTCTCGGTGCGGTGGTGGGACTTCCTGTTTTACATGTCCTTCGGCTTCGTCATTACCTCGAGCGTGGCCATCGCCGGGGTGCTATTGGTGTTCTCGTTTCTGGTGATTCCCTCGGTCATCGCCATGCTGTTCGCTACCGGTACCCGGGTGCGACTCGCGATCGGGTGGTGCGTGGGGACGGTGGTGAGCATGGTGGGCCTAGGACTGTCGTACACCTACGATTTTCCCAGCGGTCCGGCTGTCGTCGTGACCTTCGGCATGACCCTGGTGCTTGCGGCAACTGCTCGCTACCTGATCCATGCGGAGCGCCGTGGCATGGCGCTGGTGCGAGTCCTGGCAACCGTGGTGTTGATCGCGCTCGGGATTCGCCTGGCGTTCGCCAACGCTGCCACCGGGTCGCTGGTGCAGGGGATAGGCTCCGGGTCGACCGCCGAGGTCACGGGGTCGCCGGCAGAGCAGATCAACGCCGGGCTCGAAGCGCTGCGCCGGTCGCCGGACTCGCCACCTGCGGGCCTGGGCGCCCTGCTGAGCGACGACGATGCGCACCTGCACTCGTTGTTGATCACCGGCCAGGTGGAGTTTCTCGAGGACGATGTCGGGCTGCTTGCGGCGAACCTCACCGACGGTGGCGCTCACGAGGTTTTCGAGGAGTTGGCGCATCACGCGCCCGACCCATGGGTGCGGTTGCGGGCGGCGCAGGCCATGGTCCAGATGGACGGCGTGGTGGCCGCCGATGCGTTGATGGACTTGCTTGCAGCTGACGTGCCGCTGATGATCAAGTTGGAGGCTTCGGGCACCCTGCGTGAAATCAGCGGCCAGAGTTTCGGTTTCGATCCCACGCGGACACCGGAGGAGCAGCGTGCGTCGATCGCGAGTTGGCGCGCGTGGTTGAAAACCTCCTACCCCGACGGGCAATAGGCGACAGCGTGGCGAGCGTCACACGAGGAACACGGCGATGAATTGGAAGCGCAAGGAAGAGGGATTCTCGTTGATCGAACTGCTCATCGTGGTGGCGATCATCGGTATCATCGCCACCATGGC
The DNA here is from genome assembly GCA_029263335.1 of Acidobacteriota bacterium. Taxonomy (GTDB): domain Bacteria; phylum Acidobacteriota; class UBA890; order UBA890; family WLXD01; genus WLXD01. The sequence continues at coordinate 3,443 of JAJCXS010000162.1, forward strand.
GGTGCCGCAGTTACTCGACGCGATCGACCGTGCCCGCCAGCGGCGCACCATGGCCGACATGCGCACCATCTCCACCGCCAACGGCGCCTATCGGGTGGATGAGGGCGTGTACGTGTCGGCGTTGAGCGAGTTGCAGCCGGTTTACCTACAGGTTGTGCCCACCAACGACGCCTGGGGTAATGCTCTCGACTACAGCCTTTCCAGCGGCTCGTACGTGCTGCAGTCGTTCGGCTCCGACGGCGCCGACGGCCCTGCTGCGCCGAGCCCGTGGGTGAACGGGCCTTACGATGTTGATCTGGAGATGACCAACGGCCAGTTCACCCAGTCCCCGAGCGCGCAGTAGCCGAGGGCGGGATCTAGTTGCGCAGTGCTCCGGCGGGGTCCATCTTCGCCGCGCGGCGAGCGGGCAGCCACGCCGCGATGAGCCCGGCCAGCAGCATCAGGGCGCTGGCGCCGACGAGCACCGTCGGATCGTTCGCCGGAACCTCGAACAACAGGCGCGACACGCTGCCGGTGAACAAGCGTGCTCCGACCAGCGCGAGGCCCACTCCTATTGCGGCGATTCCCATGCTCTGGAGAAGCACCGCTCGCTGCACCTGGTGGGCCCGGGCCCCCAAGGCCAGGCGGATACCGATCTCGCCGGCCCGCTGCCCAATCGAGTTGGCGAACATGCCGTAGGTGCCGATGGCGGCGAGCAGCAACGCGGTCATACCGAGGGCGACGAGCATCCTCAGGGAGAAACGACTTCCAGCCACGGAGGCGGCCATACGCTGCTCCATCGTTTCCATGCTGTAGATCGACTGGTCGGGATTGAGTTCGCGCACCGCCTCGCGCACGGCGCCGGCCAACTGCATCGGGTCGCCGTCGACCCGCAGCAGGAACCCACGCGTGTTGCTCCACGGGTCTTCGCGATATGGCAAGAACATGTGAGGCAACGGCGCGTCGTCGTAGCCATGCCACTTGATGTCCGGTGCTATGCCGACGATGCGAAACCAGGTGTCGCTGCCGGCGCGGAAGCGTTGCCCGATGGCGTCGCCCTCAGGCCAGTACCGATCGGCCATCGTCTGGTCGATGAGGGCGACGGGTGCGCCGTTCGGGTACATGTCCGCCGGGAGGAAGTCCCGGCCCGAGCGGATCTCCAGACCCAGGGTGGAGAAGAAGGTGTTATTCACCGCCCTCATCTGGGCCAGCGTCGCCACTCCGGCCGGCGTATCGCGGCCCTCAATCTCGATACCCTGCATGCCGTCGTTGTCGGTGAACGGGAGGAAGTTGGTTTCACCGACGGCCTGGACGCCTGGAAGGGTCTCCAGGCGAGTTAGCAGCGTGGCCACGAAGTCGTGCTGTTCGTCGCGCGACGCGTAGCTGTACCGCGGAATCGTGTAGAGCGTCAGCAACTGCTCGCTGGCGAAGCCCGGATCGACCCCGACGAGGCTCGCATAGCTCTTGACCACCAGACCGGATCCGATCGCCAACAGGCCGGCGAGCGCGATCTGAACGACAGCGAGCGAGCTGAGCAGCCGCATGCGGCCGCGGCCGATGTTGCCGACGACGCCGGAGCTCAGTTCATCGCGCGCGTTCGTGTTGGCGGCGCCCAGCGCAGGAGCGATACCGAACGCCAGCGCGGTGAGCACGCTGACGGTCAGGCTGAACAGAAGAACGCGCCAATCCAGGCCCACCAGGTCGTGCCGCAGCACGTAGTCGGGCAGCACCGGACTGGCCGCCTGCAACAGTGCGGCGGCGATCAGGACCCCGGCCACGCCGCCGAGGCCGGCCAGCATCAAGGACTCCACCAGAATCAGGCGGACTAGCCGTAGCTTGCCGGCGCCGAGCGCCTTGCGGATGGCAACTTCGCGCCGTCGCGATGTTGCGTACACCAGCATGAGATTGGCTACGTTGACGCAGCCAACGAGAAGCACCAGCGTTGCCGCTCCGAAAAACAGGAGCAGGCGTCCGCGCAAGTCGCTGGCCACGACCTCCTCGAGCGCGACCGCATCCATGTGGTGGTTGCCGGCCTCGTCGGGGTATTCCGCTCGCAGCCAGGCGCCCACATCCGCCGCCTCTGCCGCGGCGTCCTCCACGGTAGCGCCCGCGGCGAGCCGGCCAATGCCCAGCTGCCAGTAGGCGCTACGATCGACCCCTGCCTCCATCACCAGTGGCATCACCAGGTCGGGGGCTTCGTCCCACCCGAGCGTAAGGCGCACGTTCTCGAATTCGGGAGGCAACACTCCGACGATCACATGGCTCACCGTGTCGACACGGATGGTGCGGCCCAGCACGGTCGGAGAGCGATCGAATCTCCGGCGCCACATGGCGTCGCTGATCAGGGCCACCGCCGAGCCCGATTCGAGATGCTCTTCGGCTGAGAACGTGCGTCCGAGCACTGGCGCGACGCGCAGCAGTTCGAGGTATTGGTCGGCGACCAGCAACGACAGCGTGCGCTCAGGATCACCGCTCCCCGATACGTTGAACGTACGGCCACGATACGTCGCGATGGCATCGAAGGCGCGGGTCCGTGCGCGCCAGTCGAGGGTGTTGGCCATCGACAACTGCCCGCGTATGGCGCCGCGCTCCGGATTGCCACCGAACAGCCGCACGATCTGGGAGGGCTCTTCGAACGGCAGAGGGCGCAGGAGTGTCGCCTCGATCACGCTGTACAGCGCCGTGGTCGCGCCGATCCCGACCGAGAGCGTTAGGACGATGACGGAAACGAAGAGCGGACGGGCGCGCAGCGCACGCCAGCCGTGTCGGACATCTTGCAGCAGTGATTCCATGAGGTTGTGCTCGGGCTGGGGATTCTGGTCGTGTTCAAGATCGAACAGCTCATCCAGGCGGACGCCCAGTCCCTCTTGCAGCTTGCGGCGTGTGGCTTCTTCCGGGTACGGCCGTTGGCCGTTGACCAGCATCGACAGGTGCGACTTACTCAGGCCGAGCATCTGTGCCCAGCGGTTCTGGCTGATCTGGCGCCGGGCCAGCTCGCGTCGCAATCTGTCGTTTCGAAGTCGGTACCGCATCTGCGCCTCGGAGCGGGCGTTGCTCATCACCATTACGCAACCGGTGCTGCCGTGGCTACACCCACCGCAGCATATGTGTTCACGCCAGGTGTTCACACCCTCGGAGGTCAGTGATAGAGGCCTGCTAGAGTCATCACCGCGTTGTTGGCTCCCTGAGACGAAGGAAGATCGATGAGTCGTTATTTGTGTCGAGATCGTGGTCCCACATTGCTGCTTTGTGGCGTCGTCGCGCTGGCGATGACGCTCGGTACGGCCGCGCAGTCGCAAGAGAAGAAGTCGGGGCTGTCGCTGGAGGCCGAACGCACGATCGCCTTTACGACCAGCGAAGGCACGTACATGAACCTGGACGTGTCGCCCGACGGCACGACCCTGGTTTTCGATCTTCTGGGCGACCTGTACTCCTTGCCCATCGGCGGCGGGCAGGCCACGCGCCTCACCTCCGGGCTTGCTCACGACACGCAGCCGACTTTTGCTCCCGATGGAGCCAGTGTGGCCTTCATCTCGGATCGTTCGGGAAGCGACAACATCTGGCGGGTGGCTCTCGATGGGAGCGAACCGGAGGCCATCACCGAGGAACGCACCAAGGTTGTAAGCACGCCCGAATGGTCGCCGGCGGGCGATTACCTGTTGGCGCGACGTGCTGGCGAGCTGTGGCTGTATCACGTCGATGGGGGAGATGGTCTCAAGCTCACCGACCACGATCTGGCTTCGCGTCTGGCGGGTCCGACGTTCAGCCCTGATGGCCGCCACATCTACTTCTCGAGTAACTCGTCAGGCTTCTTCGGCGGCGGGCTGGCGGGAGTCAACGGGTGGCAGGTACGTCGGCTCGACCGTCTTACTGGCGACGTGGCCACCGTGACCGCATCCCCCAACGGTGCGTATCGTGCGCGGGTCTCACCCGACGGTCGCTGGATGGTCTTCGGCGCCAGGGTGGACGCCCAGACAGGGCTCCGTATCCGTGACCTGAACAACGGCCGCGAGCGTTGGCTCGCGTGGCCGATCGACCGCGACAACGCTGAACGCCCGGGTAATCTCGACTTGATGCCGCGTTGGGACTTTGTTCCTTCCGGCGAGGCACTCGTTCTGGCCACCGGGGGCACGTTCCAGCGCTTCGACCTGGCAACGGGCGCAGCGGCCCCGATCGCGTTCACCGCTGATGTTGAGATCGATCTGGGTCCGTTCGTGTTCTTCGAGCAGCGCGAGTCCGACGGGCCAGTGCAGGTTCGCAACATCCGCTACGCCGGAGGCTCACCCGACGGCACCCGGCTGGTGTTCTCGGCGCTGTCGCGCATCTGGGGCATGGACCTCCCGTCGGGGCAGCCCACACCGCTTGTTGATCAGGATTTCGGCCAGTTCCAACCCGTGTTCTCGCCTGACGGCGCCTGGATCGCGTACGTGAGCTGGGACGATGAAGACGGCGGGCACCTGTGGAAGGTTGCTGCGGACGAGCCCGACGCGACGCCGGTGCGCCTTACAGAACATGCCGGCTACTACCTGCATCCGACCTGGTCGCCGGATGGAACCAGGATCGCGATGCTGAGGGAGGACGCGGCGGCGTTCCGCAACATCTGGTCGCGCAACACCGGCGAGATCGTCTGGTTGCCGGCCGACGGCGGTCCGCTCGGTACGGTGGCGTCGGCGCCGTCCGACAACCGACTTACCTTCAGCGCCGACGGCCAGCGCCTCGCCTACGTGGCCAGTGTGCAGTCCGGCAGCTTCGACGGCTCTAGGCCCGCCTCTTCGGAACTCGTCTCGGTGAGGCTCGACGGGACCGACCGACGCACCCTGGCAACGATCGGCGCCGAGACCTGGGAGGCGGTGCCGTCGCCCGATGGCAAATGGGTAGCGTGGACGACGCGGGAGGATGTGTACGTGGCCGCCCTGCCCATGTCGTCAGAACCTCCGAGGATCGGAGAGTCGAGTGGCCCCGGACCGGTGAAGCGGATCACGCGCGAGGGCGGCGTGGATATTCACTGGGAGGATGACTCGGCGACGCTGGCCTGGGTGTTTGGCGATACCTACTACCGGTTCGCGCTCGTCGATGCGCTGGCCGAGCCGGAGCCGGAAGAGGACGAAGAGGAAGTCACAGCGGAGGACTCCACCGATGTGGCCGACGCGAGTCTGGATGACTCCGGCGACGATTCCGGCGCCGACGCGGGCGCTGACACCGGGTCCGCCACGGGCGACAGTCCTGACGATGACGCCGCCGCCGATGACGCGGCGGTCGACGGCACGCAGGACGAGGAAGCGGCCGGCTCCGAGGAGGAGGACCAGCCGGTAGGCCCCGAGCCCGACGCCTTCGTCATCGACCTCAGCGCTCCGCGACGAATCCCGACCGGCGTGACCGCCTTTGTCGGCGGCACCGTCATTCCCATGACCGGCGAGGAGGCAACCATCCAGGATGGCGTCGTCGTTGTGGATGGCAACCGCATCAGCGCTGTCGGCGCCCGCGGTCAGGTGGAGATTCCGGCGGGCGCGGAGATCGTCGATGCGACGGGCAAGTTCATCACGCCCGGCCTGATCGATGTCCACGCTCATCTGCGGCAGCCGCGTGAGGTCTTCGTGCAGACCACATGGTCCTATCTGGCGGATCTCGCGTACGGTGTCACCACGGCGCGCGACGTTTCCACCAGCAACGACTCGTTCGCCTACGCCGAGCTGGTGGCCACCGGCGCCGCCTGGGGGCCGCGTATCTACAGCACCGGCCGCGCCATGACCACGGGTGCTGCCAAGATCGAAAGTCTGGACGACGCCCGAGCCATGGTGCGCCACTACAAGAAGCTCGGCACCGACGTCATCAAGCAGTACATGCAGCCGCATCGGCGCCAGCGCCAATGGGTGATCCAGGCGGCGCGCGAAGAGGAGATGAACGTGACCAATGAGGGAGGGGGAGACCTTCGCCTCAACATCACACAGGTCCTCGACGGCTACACCGGCGTGGAGCACAGCCTGCCGATTGCCGACATCTACGACGACGTGGTGCAGCTCATCGCGCAGTCGCGCACCTGGTACACCCCCACTCTGGTGGTGTCCTACGGTGGCCCCACTGCGGAGTGGTACTTCTACCAGACCACCGAGGTACACGACGACGAGAAGTTGGCGCGCTTCACACCGCATGACGATCTCGATCGGCGCACGCGGCGCGGTCAGCAGAACGCGCTCGACGAGTACCATTTCGTCTCCGTGGCGGAAGGCGCGGCAAAGATCCTGCAGGCGGGTGGAAACGTCGCCATGGGTGCGCACGGCGAGCAGCAGGGCATCTGCGCCCATTGGGAAACGTGGGCGCTTCAGATGGGCGGGTTGTCCAACTACGACGCGCTACGCACCGCCACCTCGATCGCGGCCGACGCGCTCGGCCGCAAGGCCGACCTCGGTACGCTGGAGGTGGGCAAGCTTGCCGATCTGGTGGTGTTCGATAGCAGCCCTCTGCAGGACATCCGCAACACCACGGCGATCCGCTACGTGATGCACAACGGCGACCTGTACGACGGCGACACTCTCGACCGCCTCGGCCCTGACCCGGCATCACGTCCTGGCATCGGGTATCGCGACATCGGCGGTCTGCCCGCGGAGGTGCAGGAGCGCTAATCTCCGAGACGCGGGCCGTGCCTCTCTTGTAGAGTGTCTTCTTGAGATTGTCTACAAGAGGGAGTGCGTATGAGATCGAAGTCCTGTCGCCGACGTGCGCCTGTAATGACGGTGATTCCGCTGATGCTCTTGCTCTTGGGAGGCGGCGTCGTTGTCGCCGTGCCCAAGGCCCCAGCCACAGCGCAGTCGGACCAGCAGGTGGCGGGCTCCTCGCGTTCGCTTGGCGATCGGCCCCGTCTGAGACAAATCACCGACCTACCAGGTAACGAGTCGACGCCGGTCTTTTCTCCCGACGGCACCCGCGTGGCATTCAGTGCCGACGGCTCGGGCTCGCGCGACATCTTCACGCACGATCTCTTGTCCGGGACAACGATGCCGCTGGTGGCGACGGCCGCGGAGGAGTACGAGCCGCGCTGGTCGCCCGACGGAACGAGTATCGCTTTTACCATGGCTACCGACGGCGCGGAAACGGTGGCGGTCGTGTCCTCAACCGGCGGCGAGCCAATTCAGCTGGTGCCACCGGAGCTTCCGGCCCGGCGCGCACGCTGGTCCCCCGACGGCCGGTCGATTGTCTTCGGAGCTCGCGCCGAAAGCGGACGTCAGGCATGGCTGGTGTCGCCCGACGGATCTGGGCTACGCGCGCTGACGACCGCCGGCGATCATCTCCCGTATGGCTGGTCGCCCGACGGCCAGTTCGTGCTCGTTATCTCGTTCGGTAGGGAGCAGAACCTCTGGGGCGTTCCCGTGGATGGCGGGCCGAGGCTCCAGATCACGTCGCGCGACGGGGAGGAGTGGTGGCCACAATGGTCGCCGCAGGGCGATCGTGTGGTTTTCTACACCACCTGGGGCGAGGCGATGACCGATATCTGGACGGCCGATGTCGCCACCGGCGCCCTAACGCAGGTGACGGACCTGGAGGTGGAGGACTTTCTTCCGGCCTGGTCGCCGGACGGCCGGTGGCTCGCCTTCAACTCGGACCGCGCGTCGAAATCGGGCCTGTGGATCAGTAGGCCCGACGGGGCCGATGCCACGCCCGTGGCGACCGATGGTCGCGTCGGCAGTCTGCCCGCCTGGTCGCCCGACGGTGCCGCACTGGCTTTCTCCCAGCTGGCCACCAAGGATGAGCTGTACTCGCTGTCCGCAGCCGGGGGCGAAACGGTTCAGTTGACTCGGGGTACCCATACCGTCGTCGAGATCGCATCGTCCCCTGACGGCGGGTCGCTGGCCTTCGAATCGGTCGGCGTGGGCACCGAGGCGGATCTGTTCGTGATGAATCTGCGGACCAACGACATCGTGCGACTGACGGACGAAACCACCTACAACGCGCGCCCGTCCTGGTCGAGCGATGGCACGCGGCTGGCGTTCGAGCGGAGTTCGGGCGGCGGACCTCGCACCAACAATGTGGCGACGATGCCCGTCGGCGGCGGCGAGATCGTCTCGCTGACGAGTTCCGGCTACGTGCGACGGCCGGTTTGGTGCGGACAGTTCATCGTTTACACCGTTGAACACTCGGCAACGAGCGACGGCCCCAACCAGCTATGGCGAGTGCCCGCGATCGGTGGCGAACCGGTGCAGATCACTACAACGCCCGGAGACAAGTGGCCGACCGACTGCTCGTTGGACGGGACTCGTCTGCTCTACTCGGTGATGCTCGATGGCAACCGTTCGCAATGGCTCGCAAGGTTGACGCTCGACGCGAAATTGAACGATGCCGTTACGCTGGGTGTCGGGGAGGGCGGTCGGTGGTCGCGGGACGAGCAGCGCATAGCGTTCATCTCGTCGCGCGACGGCACCACCGACATCTACACGGCTAGCGCCGAGGGGCTTGTGCTCGAACGGATCACCAACGATGCGACGGTTGAATCGCCGCCCGACTGGGGGCTGGCACCCGACCAGATCTTGTTCACCGCCAATCTCGGCGGGCGGGACATCTGGATCGCCAACGTCGGCGATCTCGTCGCCCGACGTTAGGGCGCACCGGCCGATACCGTGGCGGTCCTTGCCGGGAACTAATCCCATCTATACTATTGTTGAAATGGGATTAGTTAATTGCCCCGCGTGTTGGAGCTTCGATGCCTGCTTTCCCGAATGATCGCGACCCGGCCGCGCCGCTCGGCGCCCATCTCTTCGAGATTCTGCTCGCCCTGGCGAACGGGCCCGCACATGGCTATGGAATCATCAGCGATATCCGGGCTCGCACGGAAGATCGTGTGGTGCTGTCGACCAGTACGCTCTACCGCGGTATCGAACGACTGCTGGCGCAGGGCTTGGTGGCCGAGGCAGGCGATCAGCCGGGAGAGCATTCCGGCGGGCCCCCGCGACGTTACTACCGCATCACGGAGCTGGGGCGCCGCGGAGCTGAGATCGAAGCGCAGCGCTTGCGTGATGCGGTGCGGGTGGCGGACGAGCGTATCTTCGCTAGCCGGCCCGACAGGGGAAGCCGATGAGCGGCGGTCGTCCGCTGATGGTTCGACTGCACGCCGCCACGGTGGGACTGTTATCTCCCCGTTTTCGACGGCGCTACGGTGAGCAGATCGGCGCCGCCTTCGCTGACCTGTACGAAGAAGCGGCTCGGTCTCGCCGGCCGTTGGCCACGCAGCGTTTGTTCGCGCGTGAGATTCTCGGTGTAATCGCCGAATCGGCCACCGGTATGAGGCGCGGGCTGACGCAGGGTCTTGGCGGCGACATTCGTTTCGCCATGCGCGTCCTGCGCAAGCGACCCGCGCCGACACTTGTCATGGTGGGCATGATCGCGGTTGCCATCGCTGCCAACGCCACCGTGTTTCGCGTTGTGCATCGGGTTCTACTGCAGCCTTTGCCCTTTCACCAGCCCGATCGCCTTACTGCCCTGTGGAGCCTGGATACGGAGTCGGGCCGGGACGCGATCGGCCTGAGCACGGCGGCGGACTTCCGCGATCTGCAGTCGAGTAGCACGACGCTGGCGGAGCTGACCGCGGCGTACAACGGCTCACGGAGCCTCACCGCGCAGGAGGGCTCGGAGGCGCAGATGACGCAGTTCATCGCGACCAACTATTTCGACCTGTTTGGCATTGCTCCAGCGATGGGTCGTGGCTTCGTTGCCGAGGATGGCGAACTTGGGGCGAGCCCGGTTGCCATCTTGTCGCACGAGCTGTGGCAACAGCTTGGGGGTGACCCCGACGTGATCGGTAGCGTCCTCGAGTTCGATCAGCGCGACACGGTCATTGTCGGCGTGATGCCGGCCGGCTATCGCTACCCGGTTGGTGGCAATAGTCAGCGTATGTGGGCGCCGATGGTGATCGAGGATTGGGACGATCGCGAACAGGGTCGCCTGTTCGTGTTCGGTCGCATGCGTGACGATGTCAGCATCGAAACGGTTCGCGCGGAGATCTCCGCGATCGCCGAGGTTCTCGGGGACCGCTATCCCGACACCAATCGCGACCGCGGCGCGCGCACCGATTCGCTACACGACGCGGCGGTGCAAGGGGCGAGCACGGGTCTGTCGTTACTGATGGCTGCCGTAGGTTTCGTGCTGCTGATCGCTTGTCTGAATGTGGCGAACCTGCAGCTGTCGAGGGCGATCGGGCGGGCCGACGAGGTGGCGCTCCGCATGGCGATCGGCGCCGGCCGCAACCGTATCGTGAGGCAGTTGCTGGTCGAATCGTGCGTCCTCGCGGCTATGGGGTCTTCGCTGGGGCTGTTCGTAGCGGTTTGGACCGAGCCGTTCACGGCGCATCTCATTCCGCCGACGCTCGATACCGAGTTTTATGCGACCGCGTCGGTGAACTCGTCGATCATTCTCTTCACGGTGGCTGTCACCGTGGCCACCGTTATCGTTACGGGGTGCGCGCCGGCATACGGGCTCCTGCGACGCTCCGTGCCCGGCCAGTTAGTGAGTACCAAACGCACCAGCGAGACGGCGCATAGCCGACGACTGCGCGGCGGCCTCGCGATCGCCGAGATTTCGCTGTCATTGGTGCTGCTCGCGGGCACGGGACTGATGGTGCGAAGCCTGGCAGCTTTGCAGCAAATGGACGTGGGCGTGGAGACCGACCGGGTCGCGATCTTGCGCACAGGGGTTCGGGGCGCCAGGTACGAGACGCCGGAGGCGCAGGCCGCCTTCTTCTCCCGAGTTGTCGGCGAACTGGAGACACGTCCGGAAGTGGCTTCGGCCACCACGGCGGATCGGATGCCGCCGCAGAGTGCCTTCCGCGTTACGCCCTTCACGATCGGCTCTCAGCCGGGCGTCTCGGCCGGCTCGGAAGCACGCGCCTCGTTGCGTGTCGTGGGGCCGGGCTACTTCCGCACGCTGGGAATCCCGGTAGTGGAGGGTGTGAGCTTCGATCCGGGGCCGTGGGCCGGCGGGGAACCGGTGGTCTTGGTGAATCAGGTGGCGGCTGAAATGTACTGGCCGGGAGGCGATGCCCTCGGAGACGAGATCGTGATGCTCGATGGTCGCAATGAGCCGCGTCGAGTCATTGGTATCGTCGGCGCCGTGCGGAGTTCGGCCATTCCTCCGGATCCCGAGCCGGAGATCTACCTGCCCTTCGATCAGCGGCCATTGCGGACCATGACGATCGCCATACGCACTCAGGGATCGGTTCCGACCATTCTGGAGACCGGCGGGGCGTTGATCTCCGATATCGAACCGACGTTTCCCGTCTACAACATGACGATGCTGCAGGCGCGGTTCGACGATGCCAATGCGCCGGTTGCAGCTACCGTTCAGGTCCTCGCCGTCTTCGCGTCGCTGGCCTTGCTGCTGGTTACGGTCGGCGTGTACGCCGTGATCTCGCAGTCGGTCGCCGAGCGTGGTCGCGAGTTCGGCATCCGCCGCGCGCTGGGCGCCAGGGGCGCTGACGTGCTGGGTCTCGCCGTGCGCGAAGGCCTGCGCATCATGGCGTGGGGTCTGCCATTGGGCCTCCTCGGTGCGCTGGCCCTGAGTCGCGCGCTGGCGGGGCTGATCTACGGGATACCACCGACGGACCCCGTGACCTTCCTGAGCGTCGCGGCTGGCCTCCTGGGCGTCGTAGTCGCCGCCAGTTCGATTCCCGGCCTACGAGCCATGCGCGCCGACCCGACCGTGGCCCTGCGCGACTGAGCGCTGGCGCCGTTCATGAGGCTGCGCTGCGTCGGGGTGGCGCGGCCCCGAGCTTTCAGGACTCGCGCAGGATCGCCGTTGGCCCAGTCATTCTTGCCCATCACCGGGGTAGTCCAGTCCGGCGATGGCAGAGCGGATCGCATAGACGGTCGGGATGGTCTCCTCTGTCACGGGGTCCGGGATCATGGCCAACAGGTGGCCACGCGTTATCAGCGAGCCCATATTCCGCACCTCGGGGGGCCAGTCGGTGAGCCCGATGTATTCGCCTCGCGGGTCGGTGATCCGAAACGACTGCGGCTGGGTGACGGCCGCAGCGTCAATTCGGTAGATACCGATATCAGGAACCGGGATGCGCAGCCACAGCCACCCGCCGTCATCCGCAAGCGGACGCCGCCAGTACGCCTTTTGCTCGGCGTATTCAACGCGGGCCTTGCGGTTCAGAAGCGTCTGCGCGAGCTCCTCGGAGCCGGCGTTGCGCGCCGATTCGATGAGACGATCGTAGCGATCCTCTACCAGCGCGCGGTCTTCATCCCCCACGGGCTGGGGTGCCAGCTCGATACGGACTTGCCGCCGTAGTCTGCCGCCCAGGTCGTACCAGCTCACCACGGGCTCCGCCCCGGAGGTCACGAGAATCTCGTCGGTGCCATACAGAGCCACGGGGTATCCGCCGAAATGTAGCTCATGACGGGTTCTTCCCTCGAGCCGCGCGTACCGGAGTTGCGGGCTCTCGACCACCGCTATGGTCTCCCGTGCCGCCGTGGTGATCTCGGCGCGCAGACCCACGTAGTAGTAGCCGTCCTCGCGCGCGCCCTGCGGGGTGCCAAACGAAACGAAAAGCCCATCGCTACTTCGATAGACCGGCGGCTGAGGAACGGCGAGGTTGTCGATGAACGCGCCGCCAGTGGTGAAGCGCGTCGTCTTGTTGGCGAACACCGTCAGGATGCCGTCTTGCACCAGCACCGTGTAGGGGTATTGGAGTTCACCCGGACCCTCCCCTTCGCTCCCAATGGCATGGACGAAGGTCCCTTCCCCGTCAAAGACGGCAACCCGGTGGTTATCCGTGTCGGCGACGTAGTAGAGGCCATCATCGCCGAGCGTGAACGACACCGGGCGGAACAGAAAGGAGTCGGCAAGGTCCGGGTCGGCGCGGATCTCAAGGACCTTCTCGTAGGTGAACAGTTCCTCTGTGTGCTTGGGGACCGCCGAGCTGACGGCGACGCTGACGCCGTCCTCGTCGACGACCTCGAACGTGTGGCCCGGCGCCCCATCAGCGCACGCCACGCAGGCCAGAGCCAAGCAGAGGGGCACGGCGCGGCGTCCGGCCGCAATCGTCTCTCGCTGGAACATCACACCTCCGTTCCGGATTGATCCGCCCCGTGGGCTAATCCGACACCAGAGTAAACAGCCAAGGCGGCCAGGTTACGAGGGGATCGCTGCATCCTCTGTGTGCCGCGGTTTGGGTGCTCGCTACCGAGGCGGGGAGCCACTGGCAAAGACAAATGTTGAAAAAACAACAATTGACTGTTGCTTTTTAAACAGTTGGTCTTGTAGTCTCGTTTTCGAACGATCCCCAGAGAGTTCGATCTTGAGCGAAGCCAAGACTCGGTTGAGCCGGCGCGAGCAGGAGATGATGGACATCATCTACGCACGCGGGCACGCAACCGCCGCTGAGGTTCGGGAGTCCATGCCCGACCCGCCTACCGATGCTGCCGTTCGTACCACCTTGCGAGCATTGCTCGAGAAGGGGCACCTGCGGGTGGCGCGCGACGGGCGGCGCTACGACTATTCGCCGACCGTGCCACGCGCGGCAGCGAGTCGGTCGGAACTCGAGCATGTGCTGCAGACATTCTTCGGCGGCTCCACCGAGAGCGCCATGACCACGCTGCTCGAACTGGGCGGTGAGGATCTTTCACGGGACGAGCGCGCTCGGTTGAAGCGTCTGATCGACAAGGCCACCGGAGAGGGACGATGATCGGCACGTTGTTCCCCTGGTTGCTGGCGCTGTGGGCGAAGGCATCGGTCCTGCTCATGCTTGCGCTGCTCGCGGACCGCTTGCTCCGTCGGGCACCGGCGCACACGCGGCACGCGATGTGGACCGCTGTTTTTGTCGCATTGCTGGCGTTGCCGATCTTGTCTGGTGTGCTGCCGACCTTGCCGGTACCGGGCCTGACGCTGCCGCTCGCCGCGTCAACGGTGGAGGCTGGCGCAGGTGGATCGACGGCAGACAACGACAGACTTGGCGACCCGACAGGCATCGACGGTGCTGAGCGGGATGAGAATGGGCCCCGGGGCGCCGCGCCCGCCACAATGTCGGGTCGGAGCCACGTCATTGAGTCCATCCCACCGAACGAACACGTAGCCGAGTCCAGAGCAATTGGCTACGGCGCCATGATCGCGGAGCGCCTGGTGGAGTCGGCGCCCACTAGTGTGATCGCGGCATGGGCGGTTGGGGCGCTGGTTGCGCTTACTCTGCTGCTGGTCTCGTTTCGCCGCGCCGCAGGGCTGATGGCGCGGGCCGGTGATCTCCTGGATATCGGCTGGCGCACCGACCTGTTTCATGCCCGCGCCTTGCTTGGTATGCGCAAACCTGTGCGGCTGCGCGCGAGTGCACAAATCGGCACTCCCATGGCTGGAGGGCTCTGGCATAGCGTGGTGCTGGTGCCTGACATCGCACGCCGCTGGAGCTCCGAACGACGGCGCTTCGTCCTTCTGCACGAACTCGTACACCTGGATCGTCGCGATCCGGTCAGACACCTCGTCGCGCGACTGGCACTCGTGTTGCACTGGCCAAACCCGCTCGCGTGGCTGGCCGCACACCGAGCGATAAGTGCCCGCGAGCAGGCGTGCGACGAGCATGTGCTGTCTCTGGGCGCCAGACCCTCGAGCTACGCGCGCGAGTTGCTCGAACTGAACGACCTTCTGCATTCCCCAAACACGGCGCGCATCGCCGCGCTGCCAATGATCCAACGTTCGCAAATGGAGAAGCGAGTAATGAACATTCTTCGTGAGAATCGACGCCCGCTGCGTCGGCCAGCCGTCATCGTACTCGTGGCCGTGGCCAGTATCGCCACCCTTTCGGTGGCTGCTGCCGCGCCGCAGAAGCCGAAGCCAGTGGTGAAGGTCTTGCCAGCAGTAAGCGTGAAGCTGGCACCCGTAGCCCCAGTGGTGAAGGTATCCCTTGCGCCGCAGGTCGTGGCGCCGGTTGCGCCTGTGGTTGCGGTGTCTCTGGCACCGAGCGTTGTGGAGGTCGCGCCGCTGCCGGTGATCTCCGAGATTACGCGCGAGTCGGCCTGTTCGCCGGAGGGGACCGGTAACTTCAGCGGCTCCATGTCGATGACCGGTGACACCGACGACGGCTACACCGTGTATGAGCGCGTTGGCACTCAGGACGGCAACTTCGTCTTCGTTCAGCGCCTCGACGACAAGATCGTCTGCATGCGCACCGAGGGCGATGTGGAAATCAATCGCGAGACCGGTGAGGTCGTCAGCATAGGCCGCGATGGCGTGGTGGTGTGGGAGGCGCGCTACGGCGACGTTGTCCAGCACCTCGAGGTGCGCGCCGGAGACGACTACACGTGGAGCGTGGATGGTGCCGAACGGCAATACGACGCCGACGCCCGCGCCTGGTATGAGTCCATGCGCGAGGTTGTGGCCGGCCAGTGGGCGATCTCGACCCTGCGCGGCAGGGCCGCCAGCAAGCGCGGTGAGATGGCTTCCATTCGTGGAGCCGCGGCCAGCGTTCGCGGACAGATGGCGTCGGCGCGCGGGCAGGTAGCCAGCCTGCGGGGGCAGATCGCCACGACGAATGGCCAAGGGGCCACCATGCGCGGCCGGATGGCTACGGTCCGCGGCGAAGTCGCGACCATGAGGGGTTCCGCCGCGTCGGAGCGTGGGTCCATCGCGAGTCTGCGCGCGAGGCAGCGCCAGGCCGACAGTGAGGAACGTGCCGAGATTAATCGCCGCATTGAGCAGCACGAGACGCGAATCGCGGAGATCGAGCGTGAGATCGAGAAGTTCGATGTGAAGGCTCGCGTCGAGGCGCTCGAGCAGGAACTCGGGGCCATGGAACTCAAGGGGCAGGTGGCCGCGGTCGAGGCTCGGATCAGCGACTACGATCTGCAGGGCAAGCTCGCCGTGCTCGAGGATGATCTCGAAGCCCTGGAGCTCGACTCCAACATCGCCCGCATCGAAGCGGAGATCGACGCGATGGACGTCGACGACCGTGTCAAGGAGCTGGAGGCTCGGGTCGGCCCAGCTCGGGCGCGTCTGGAACGCTTGATCGAACGCATGCGATAGGCGGCAGACACAGCCAGGAGACGTTCAGCGCGCAGGCGGCTTCGGCCGCCTGCGCGTTGTTGCGTGTAGCGGCTGGCTTAGTCGGCGTTGAGTACCGCGACCGGATCCACGCGGCTGGCGCGCCACGCCGGCACGAGCGTTGCGGCTATCGCGACCATCCCGAGCAGCAGCGTTACGCCGACCAACGTGGCGAGGTCCGTGGCTCCGACCCCATAGAGAACGCTCTCGAGCAACCGCGACGCTGCCACGGCGCCCGCGATGCCTCCCGCCAGACCAACCGCCACGGGAAGCAGGCTGCGCCCCATGGCGGCCGCGCCGAGGCCAAAGCGCGACGAACCCAGCGCGAGCCGGACCCCGAACTCCGACTTGCGGCGACCGACGGTGTAGCTGGTGACGCCGAACACACCAAATGCCCCGAGCGCGAGGGAGATACTGGCGAAACCGGACAGAAGAAGGGCCAGAAAACGAGTCGGCCGGGTGGAGGTCGCGA
This sequence comes from Acidobacteriota bacterium, assembly GCA_029263335.1. Taxonomy (GTDB): domain Bacteria; phylum Acidobacteriota; class UBA890; order UBA890; family WLXD01; genus WLXD01. The sequence continues at coordinate 19,908 of JAJCXS010000162.1, forward strand.
GAACCTCGCTGAGCTCCTGCATATCTGAGATCGGCACGTCCGCGTCGACTGCCCAGACCGCCTGGCGCAGTTCGCCAGCGCGTCGCAGCGGTTCGTCGTCGTCGAATCGTGCGGTGATCGACATCGTGAGCTGATTCCAGCTTACTTGCGCGTGCGGGTAGTACATCTCGGGCAGCGGATCCATGTCGCGGCGGTGCTGGCGGACGTTGCCCACCACGCCTACCACCCGAGCCGGGTCGTTCGTGCGCGAGAAGATCCGTAGCTCCTTGCCCAGCGGATCCTCGCCGGGCCAGAAGTGGTTCGCAAGAGCGCTGTTGACCAGGACAACGAGCTCCGAGTCGGCGTGATCCGTTTCCTTCAGAAGCCGGCCGGCGAGCAGCGGTATCCGAACGGTGCGGAAGTAGCCGAGCCGAGTCGCGCGAAAGTTCACACTTGGAACTGCGGTGCCTTCGGGAATCTCCACGCCCTCAGGGTAGGTCGGGAAGCTCCAGTTGCTGGTTGTGCCCGGCAGGAGGTGGATTGCGCCGACGGACTCGACCCCCGGGAGTGACGCAACCTGCTCGGTCACGCGGTCGTAGTAGGCCCTCATGGCGATCCCGTCGGGATAGCGACCGGCCGGCGGGCTTGGGCGAAAAGCGACTACCCCTTGCGGATCGAGTCCGGGATTCACGGCGAGCAGTTCGCCGAGCGAGCGGAGCATGAGTCCGGACCCCACGGTGACGACGACCGCAAGCCCGACCTGCACGCCGATCAGGGCAGTGCCCAACCGCGCGCGCTGCGATCCGGTGGCGCCGCGGGCCGCGCCGGCGAGCGCCGCAGCCGCGTCGGCGCGGCTCGCCTTGAGCACCGGTGCGAGTCCGGCGAGGACGGTCGCCAGCAGTGTGGCCCCAAGCGCAGCGCCGAGTACCGGGGTGCTAACAGCGACATCGGCGATCGCCGGGAAGTCGGCAGGTGCCTGGCTGACCAGTAACTCCACCAGGCCGAATGCCGTCGCGACGCCGAGGCCACCTCCCATCGCTCCGAGCAGCAGCGTTTCGGCCAGAACGAGGCGGCCTATGCGGCCACGCCCGGCACCGAGCGCAGCACGCACCGCGAGTTCATGATGGCGCGCCTCACCGCGTGCGAGCAGGAGGTTGGCAAGGTTGGCGCAAGCGATGAGCAGAACCATGAAGACAGCGCCGAGCGCCACCCACAACGCATTTCCAATGCCTCTGGCGCGATGTTGGGACAGCGGTGCCACGGTGGCGGACTGTGCCGTCTCGGCGTCGATGATCGACGGTATTCTGTCGCGCACGGCCTGCGCATGTGCTCGGATCTCCGCGTTGGCCTGCTCGAGGTCGACGCCGGGGGCAAGCCTGCCAATGCGCGTATTGACGTACCAGGAGGTGTCCTCCTCGAGGGCCAAAGTCGGGTCGCCTTGGAGCGGTACCCAAACCTCGGTGCTGGCATCGATCGGACGGAAGTCGAGCGGCATCACACCGATGATCTCGCGACGCTCGTGGTCGGCGCCCGCCAGGTCGATCACCTGACCGAGGATGTCGGGGTCAGCGCCGAACGCGCGCACCCAGAAGTCATAAGACAGCACGACGACGCCAGCATTCGCTGGGATTTCGTGCTCGGCGACGAAGGTGCGGCCAAGCAGGGGACTCACTCCGAGCAACTCGAAGTGCTGTGGCGAGACCAGCGTAGCCGTGATCTCGATGGGGTCCCCGGTCCCGGTGAGGGTCAGACTCCAGTTACTGAGCCCCGATACCCGTGACAGGCTGGCCATGTCGTCCTGGGCCATGCCGACTGCCGTTCGGTTGAGGTTGGCCTCCGGCCAGATGACGACGAGCTGCTCGGCGTCGGGATAGGGCGGCGCTTCGAGCAGTACCGGGTACACCACCGAGTACGTCGCGGTGGACGCGCCGACGCCGACCGCTAACGTGGCGATGGCGACAAGCGTGAAGCCCGGCGATCGCAGCAGTGTGCGTGCGGCGTACTTGAAGTCCTGAATGGCTAGCGCCGGCAGACTCGGATTGGCGACAGACGCGGCCCGCCGGCTGCCCACCAGGCGCTCACGTAGGGCGAACACGGCGACATCCAGGATCGCGCGAAACCACACTGCGGTGCGGCCCAGGGGGCCGGAGGCGCCGTCGAGGCGTGCTTCGAGTACGTCCGCCATGTCTGCGGCCCAGCGCTGGCGAAACTCCGGGGGCAGGAGGCGAAGAAGAAGGTCGTAACAGCGGCGAGCTTGCGAAGACATAGCTCAGCGCCCCCGTACGAGGTCGAGGTCACGGGCGTCGCCCAGTAGGGCTTCGAGTCGCGCTGCCTCGGCGAGGGCGACTTCCTCTCCCAGATGAGTCATGCGCAAGTAGGTGCGGCGTGCGTCGGCATCCTCGGGGCCCTCGCATTCCTCGAGCAGTTCGCGCTCCAGCAGGTCCCGTATTCGCCGAAACAGATTCGCCGGGTACAGCTTGCCCCCGTGCAACTCGTGTTCCTCGACGTGGCGGACTATGCGGGCCCCGTAGTTTGGGCCGCCTGCAAGCGCCAGTAGGATGCGGAACTCGAGAGGGTGAAGGGGCAGGTATGTGGTGATCTGGGCAGAGTCCATGGCAGCCAAGTCCTTTTGCGAATATGTCAATTTGACACTTAAAGTATCGGATCGACACTATCCGTGCCAGTCACCGCCCAACGTGGTCAGAATCGCCGGGTGCATGGGAGGCTCCTGCGACGAGTTTGATAGATATCTTTTTATACCTATAAACTGATAGCTATCAATTCGCGTCAAAGGAGAGAATCGCCCGCGTCGGCGAGAGTCCCACCCGGAGATGACCATGCTCGAATCCCGCAGCGCAGCCGCCATCCAGGCCCACGTGCCCATGAAGCCCGTTTGGCACCAGGTCTTGTTGTCGATCGCCACCGGAGATGAGCACGGCTACGCCATTCGCGAGTCGGTGGAGTCCAGGACCGGCGGAGCCATGCGCCTGTGGCCGGCAACGCTCTACGGCACCCTGCAACGGATGACCGAAGCCGGGCTGCTCGACGAACGTCCGGCCGTGGAGGACCCGCGGGGGAAGCGGCTGTTCAGCCTCACCGATGCGGGGCATGCGGTACTCGAGGCAGA
>JAJCXS010000163.1 GCA_029263335.1 Acidobacteriota bacterium
GGGGCCGATGATCGGCTCCAGAGCGGCACTGGCCGCAAGCAGGGCCGGATGGTCCGCGGCGAGCACGTAGGCGGGGTTGTTGCCTTCCATCTCGGTCTGGAAGCCGGTCCAACTGGTGAGGTGTTCCACCGGCAGAATCGCAGTGGCCGTGGCCCCATCGATCAAGCAGTCATCCAGCAGCGCCTGCAATTTCAACCGCGCATCGTGACCGCTCTCCCCGGGCACGTGGCGCCAGTCGCACTCGAGCCACAGCTCGCCGGGCACGACGTTGCTACTGGTCTGGTCGGTGCGTATCAACGTGGGCGCGATCGAGCTCGTGCCGAGATCGTCATGAGTGGCCATGTCCAGCTCGCCAAGTCGGGCGAGCACCCGGGCGAGAACGTCGTACGGGCTGACGCCCTTGTCCGGCACGCTGGCGTGAACGCTCCGACCGGTGATGTGTACGGTGAGCAGCGAGCGCCCGCGGTGCCCTCGGCGCAGCTCGTTCTTGCTGGGCTCGCCGATGACCGCCACCGGTGGCTGCATCTGGGTGGCCAGGTGGCGCGCGCCCAGACCGCCGATTTCCTCCTGCACCACCGCGCTGACCCAGACGTCGCCCGCGGGCGGGGTGGTGTCTTGCAGCAGGCGGGCTGCGCCGTAGACCTGTGCTGCCAGCGGTCCCTTGATGTCGACCGCCCCCCGACCCCAGATGCAACCATCGTGCACTTCGGCGCCAAACGGGGGATGGGGCCAGCGATCATGATCGCCCACGTCGACATGGTCCAGATGGGTGTTGAACATCATCGCAGAGCCGTCGCCACCGGGGATGCGACCCAGGGTGTTTCCGGCGGCGTCGATCTGGACGTCGGCGTAACCGAGTCGGTTCATCTCGTCGCGTACCAACTCGGCGGTGGCGCGCTCGTTTCCGGGTAGACCCTCAGTGCGAATGAGCCGCCGCGCGAAGTCTAGGCAGGGCTCCAGATCAGCGGTCACGGCTGATGCGCTCGATGGTCATGATCTTGTCGGTGCCAAGGTGACGGTCCTCGGCGTGCGTGAACCACGAGCGCACCTTGGGCAGGCGTAGATCTCCCTCTTCGACCCGATCGAGGACGATGTACTCGCCGTCGTTGGCCTCTTCGTCGTGATAGAAGCGATACCCGATGAGCGAATAGTCGTCCGGACTGAAGTAGAAGTACCAGGTGTCGGTGCCTACCTCAGGGTCGTAGGTCACCCGTATCTGCCAAGCGTCGTCGCCCTCGAACTCGCTGCGCACGGCGTCGGGCTCGATGATCGAACCGCCGTCGCGGAGTTTCATCGGCAGGCCGTACAGATAGGTGTAGTAGTCGCGGGTCGATCGCATGGACTCGCAATCCAGGTCGAACCGCTGTTCTTCCTGCTCGGTGTAGTCGCTCGATCCGTTGAGTTTGGTCCAGCACTCGTCGCCGGTGACGGTCGTCTCGATGACGCGGCTGAAGCGTTCGCGTTGCATCCAGAAGCGTCCCAGGCTGTTGTCGATGATGGCCTCGACCTCGGTGTACCCGCCAAGGGGGCGTGTCTGGATTATCTCGAGCCGAAAACTGCCGTCTTCCCAGAGGCCGTCCGGGTCGTGGAATGCGATGCTGCTGGCGATGATCTCGGCTGCCGGCATGGTCTGCGCAACGGTGGCCGGCCCGAAACCAGCGAGAGCCGCCAGCGCGGTGGCGGCGAGGAGGTGCGAGCGACGAAACAACGGGTCCATAAGTACCTCTGCGGTGCGGAGCGGATCACCGCAAGTCAATCGCATCCAGGCGGCCGCGACAATGCCTTGTCGCGGTTGGTGGCCACGGATTACCCTCCCGGCTTGGTGGCGCCCGCCGGCGTCGCGGTTATCGTCGAGGGAGGCAAGGGTGGACGAGCAGGCGTTGCTGGCGCGACTGTACGAGGAGCGTGCCGTCGCGATCATTCGCACGGACAGCCAGGAAAAAGCTGCAGGCGCCATGGACGCGGCGGTGCGTGGCGGATTCCGGGTCGTCGAGTTTACTCTCGGGTGCCCCGGCGCCTACGAACTGGTCGAAGACTTTGTGACACGCGACCCGGGTCTTGTCGTCGGTGTTGGCACGGTCATGTCCTGCGAGGAGGCTCGGCGCGCAGTGGATGCGGGCGCGTCGTTCATCGTGTCGCCCACAACCGATGAAGCGGTCATTCGCACAGCCTTGGAGCTCGGCGCCATCGCCATGCCCGGTGCCTACACCGCCAATGAGTTGTACAGTGCCCATCGGGCAGGTGCCCAGCTGCAGAAACTGTTCCCCGCACCGGCGCTCGGACCCGACTACGCACGCATGGTCCTTGGCCCGCTGCCGTTCTTGCGGCTGGTACCGACCAGTGGAGTGACTGCGGACAATGTGGCCGCGTGGCTCGATGCTGGAGTCTTTGCCGTTGGTTTCGTCGCCAGCCTCTTCGACCCGGATGATCTTCGCGAACAACGTTTCGACGTGATCGAGCAGCGAGCGCGCCAATGCGTGCACGCCGCTCGGAGCGCCCCCAGACCTGGAGAACAGTGATGCGCGCAGTAACTCGTTTCGCAGCTATCGGCCTCGCTCTCGCGCTGGCGGTGCTCGCAGTCGGCCCCGTCGCGGCGCAGGAAGCCTCTCGTGTGATCGAGATGCCGGACATTCTCGCCTGGAAGTCGATTCGCGCGCGCGCGGTGTCCCCGGATGGTGGGTGGCTTGCCTATTATCTGGCACCGACCGAGGGCGATAGCGAGGTCGTAGTGCGCTCCTTGACGGACGATGCGGAGTATCGCTTCGCGGCGGGCGAGTTGCCGATGTTCGGTGGCGGCCGCATCGAGTTTTCCGGCGACAGCACGTGGCTCTCGTTCCAGATCCGGCCGGGTCGCGACAAGGCAGCCAAGAGCAAGAAACCACTGCCTAATTCCCTGGGTTTGGTGGATCTCGCCAGCGGCGAAATGACGGAGTTCGAGCGCGTGCGCGGGTCGAGTTTCGGTGGCACGGATGCGACCTGGCTGGCCATCCACAAGATGGCGCCCGATGGTCGCGACGATGACGACTGGAAGGGAGCCGACCTGTTGCTACGCCGCGCCAGCGACGGCACCACGCTCACTGTCGGTAACGTTTCGGAGTACGCGTTCGACGAGTCCGGCGACTGGCTGGCCACCGCCATCGACACGGAAGGGCGCAGTGGCAACGGCGTGCAGGTACGCGAGATGTCCAGCGGGCGCGTGCTGCCGCTCGACTCCGCCGAGGCGGCCTACCGGCGCATCAGCTGGACCGAGGAGGGCGATGCCTTCGCGGTACTTCGTAGCGTCAAGAACGACGATTACGAGGACGAGTTGGTGGCGGTCCTGGGTTTTGCCGACTTTGCCACAGAAGCCCAGCGCGGTGTGGTGTATGACCCGGCCGAGGATGAAGCGTTTCCATCCGGCATGACGATCAACGCCAATCACGCCCCGGCCTGGAGCGATTCCCGCGATGCGCTGGTATTCCGCATCCACGCGGCCGACATGACCGAGGAGGCGAAAGCAGCCGCCGCAGCCGAAGCGAAGGAAGCCGAAGACGAGATGGCCTCGCCGACCGCCGCTGGCGATGATGTCGATACGGCGGACCTGGTGATATGGCACTGGCGCGATCGGCGTCTGCAGTCTCGTCAGCAGGTGGTGGAAAACACCGATCGGAATTTTGGCTACCTGAGCACATACAGGATCGACGACGGACGCTTCATCCAGCTTGCCGACGACGAGGTTCGCAGCGTCAGCGCGGCGCCTGGCGATCGCTGGGCGATCGGTCGTGACAACGATGATTACGAACGGCAGGAGAGTCTCGACGGTCAGAATCTGGCCGACGTCTGGGTCATCGACATGCATAGCGGCGACCGTCGGCTGGCGATCGAGGGCGCCCGGTGGGTGTTCGGCGTTTCGCCAGCCGGAACGCATTTGCTTCACTATGACGAAGGTAATTTCTTTTCGTTGGACCTGGCGACAGGGGAGTCCATCAATCTGACCGGCGACCTCGGTGTCCCGTTCTGGAACGTGGACGACGACCACAACGTAGTGAAGCCGCCCAGGTTCCAGTTCGGCCTGGGCTGGTCGGACGAAGGCGATCAGCTGCTCTTGTCCGACGGGTGGGACATCTGGAAGATGGGCGCCGACGGGAGCGACCCGGTCAATGTCACGGTAACCGGGCGCGAACAACAGATTCGCTACCAACGTGTCTTTCGGCTAGATCCCGACCTGGATGGCGTGGACCTTTCGGCGCCGCTGTACGTGACTGCCTACGGCGAGTGGACCAAGAAGCGAGGCATCGCGCGGGTCGACAGTAGCCATCCCGGCGTGACCGATCTCCTCTGGGGCGATGCGGCGTTTTCATCGTTGATGAAGGCCGAGGACGCCGACGTGTATCTCTACACACGCGAGACCTACGCGGACCCGCCCAACTACTACGTGGCCGACGCCTCGTTGGCCGACGGACGACAGGTGACCGACTCCAATCCGCAGCAGGTCGACCTGGCCTGGTCGGCGGGCGTGCAGCTGGTGGACTACGAAACGGTCAAGGGCGTCAAGTTGCAGGCCGCGTTGTTCCTGCCGGCCAACTACGAGCCTGGCAAGAAGTACCCAACGATGGTGTACATCTACGAGAAGCTCTCGCAGGGCGCCAACAACTTCTTTGCGCCATCGGCCAACGGCTTCAACAAGTCGGTGTACACCAGCGCCGGCTATGCCGTGTTGATGCCGGACATCGTCTACGAGCTCAACGATCCGGGCCAATCGGCCGTGTGGAGCGTCCTGCCGGCTCTCGACGCCGCGATCGCCACCGGCGTGGTCGATGCCGACGCGGTGGGCCTGCACGGCCACTCATGGGGCGGATATCAGACATCTCACCTGATCACCCAGACGGATCGCTTCTCGGCCGCCATTGCGGGTGCGCCGCTCACCAACATGATCAGCATGTACAGCCTGATCTACAAGAACGCCGGCATCGGCAACGGCCAGATCTTCGAGGCCAGCCAGGGGCGGTTCACCGGCGGGCCGTGGGACGTCACCGACGCGTATGTGCGCAACTCTCCCGTCTATCACGCCGCCAACGTCACCACGCCGCTGATCATCCTGCACAACGACAGGGACGGGGCCGTCGACTTTACCCAGGGCGTGGAGTACTACAACACGCTCCGTCGTTTGAACAAGAACGTCGTGATGCTGCAGTACGTGGGGGAGAACCACGGACTCCGCGACCCCGCCAACCGTAAGGACTACACCGTGCGGATGCGCGAGTTCTTCGACCACTATCTACGTGATCTGGGCATGCCGGGTTGGCTGCAGGACGGCGTCGACTATCTCGATATCGACGACCACCTGAAGGCCCGCGCGCAGGCTATCGCCGACGAGGTAGCCGCGGCGCGCAAGGCGGCCGAAGCGGTGGAGGCTGAGACCGAGGCGGACGAGACAGACGAGACCGGTCAGGGAGAACGGCAATAGTGCGGCGCCCTTTGCTGGCGGCGGCGCTACTCGCGTCGGCGGTTGCGGCCGGGTGCGAGTCTGCGCCGGAGTTGCCGCCGTACGACGCTGCGGCCCATCAGGCGAACGTCGAGGAGTGGCGCGCGTGGCGTCACAGTGAGCTGGTGAAGCCCGATGGGTGGCTGTCTCTGTCGGGCCTGTACTGGCTCCAGCCCGGCACACACCGACTCGGTTCGGCCCCCGACAACGAGTTGGTCTACGCGCGCGAGGGAGTGCCGCCTTTGCTCGGTAGCTTCGTGGTTACCGAGACCCAGGTCGAGTTCTATCCCGAGCCTGATCTCGACACCACCCTCCCGGGCGGCGACGGCGGGTTCGCTGGAGCGCTGGTGTACGACGCGGCGATCGACGGCGAGAAGCCGATCATGCAGTGGGGTGAGCTGCAGTGGTTCGTCATCGAACGCGAGGACCATCTGGCCCTGCGCCTGAAGGATGGCGCCAGTCCGCTGGTGATGGGCTTCGAGGGCATGGAGAATTTCGACCTGGCGGTCGAATGGCGTTTCAACGCCATCTTCGATCCCCTCGATCCCCTCGATCCACCAGGGACGATCAAGGTCCCCAACGTGTTCGGTTCGTTGGGTGACGAGGAACTTCTGGGCGCGGTCGTATTCGAGTACGGCGGTGAGACCTACCGGCTCGACATGTGGAGAGACTCGGGCGATCCCGACAACCTCTTCACCGCGTTTGGTGATCAGACCAACGCCGAATCATCGTATGGAGCCGGCCGCTTCCTGTGGGTGGACGCCCCCGACGAGTGGGGCCGCACGGTGGTCGACTTCAATCGCTCGTACAACCCACCCTGCGCCTTCAGTCCGTTCGCAACGTGCCCGCTGCCGCCGCCACAGAACCGGCTGCCGCTGCGCATCGAAGCGGGGGAAAGGGCCTTCGATGACAAGGTGCAGTTGGCGAAGGGGCCTCCCGGAGTCGACAACTAGGTCGCGATCAGCGCGGGGCGATTCCGTGCTGGCCCAGGAACGTGACGATCGCCGGCCAGGAGGGCGGGCAGTCGTTGTGACCGCACGGCAGAATCAGCAGCTCGGAGTTCGGGTAAGCGGTATGGAGCCCCTTGCTCTCGGACAGCGGCACGATGTCGTCGCGGTCGCCGTGGATCAGTAGCAGTGGACCACGGTACTGGCGCAGAGCGCCGATGGTGTCGAACCGATCGCGCACCAGGAATGAAGGGATGAGAAAGCGCCGTGACATGTGCACGACGCTGCGAAAGGTCGACTGCAGGATCACCGCGGCCACGGCACGTTGGCCGAGGAGTGTGCCGACCGCGCCGCCGCCGAGAGAGCGGCCGAAGGCGACGATCTGGCGGGCGTCGATCTCGGGGCTCGACGCGAGGTAGTCAAAACCGGTCACTAGCGTTCGGCGAATGCTGGCCTCGGTGGGCCTGCCGGGAGACCTCCCGTAGCCGGGATACTCGACCAGAAGGACGGCGAAACCGGCGGCGCGCAGCGGCTCGAACCCGTCCGCCAGATAGTCGATCACCTCGCCGTTGCCGTGCGCAAAGATGACCGCGGGCCCCGGAGCAGGAGTTCCGTCCGCTATCGGCGATGCTGGCAGCAGCCACGCCTCGGTGGGGCCGTCGGATGCCTCAAGCCAGATCAGCTCGGCCGCGCGTGGCGGACGGGTCGCTGATGAGGCTGGTGGCGCAGGGTACAGCAGGTTGCGCTGCGTGAACCAGATCGCCATCCAATAGCCGAGCGCAATAACCGGCAGGAGGAGGAGCAGGGTGAGCATACGGCGCACGTTATCCAGTGCCGGCTTGCTACTCGGCCTTCCAGAAGGCGATGCCACCCGCCTGCTTGCCGATATCGAGGTTGCTCACCCGTTCGAGTGTCTCGAGCGAGTAGGCTTCTACCGAGCCGGGCTCGCCGCCGATCCCTTCAATGGTCACGAATGCGTACTTGCCATCCGGCGAGACCACGACGCCGTGGGGAATTGGGCGCAGCGTGCTGATGCGCGCCAGCTCCTCGCCCGACTCGGTGTCCCAGATGCCGACGGCGCGATCGCCCTTGTAGGTGCCGACCAGCACCTTGCCGTCGGCGGTCACATCGAGGTTGTAGACACCCTTGCCGGTGCCCTCGAAAGAACGTACGACCTTCCAGGCCTCGATATCGATCTCGTAGATCGTGGTGTTGCCGTTGCCCGC
>JAJCXS010000164.1 GCA_029263335.1 Acidobacteriota bacterium
CTTGCGGTGTGCTGGAACCTGATCCGCGCTGTCGAGATAGCACGGGTGGTCCATCATGCGGCCTTCGCGGTTCGGCGCGAACCCGCCGGTGACGACCAGCGCCGCCCCGCCCCGGGCGCGATCGGCATAGTACCGGGCCAGAATATCGAAGCGTTCGGGATAGCCCTCGTGCCCGGTATGCATCGACCCCATGATCATGCGGTTCGGCAGGGTGACGCTGCCGACCTGGATCGTCTCTGCGATCCGCGGAAAAGCTGCTGGCATTATCGATACTCCGGCATGGTTCCCGAATTCCGCCACTTCGGGCGAGCTCACAGCGTACCTAAACGCGTCCCGGGCGGTTTTCAATGCCCGCGCCCATCAGGCGCAATCTGTCTGATGGGCTCAGGACAGCCAGTTCCCCGGCGCCAGGGATCCGCCCGGCAGGAAGATGTCAGCAATGGCCCGCGCGCGATGAGCTTGGTGAGCGTGTCCGGGCCCCCACGGGCCGCTGATATCTTCATCGGATGACGGCCACCGTGCTTCAGTGACGCTTGTCACCCTTGCTGGATCGGCTATGGTCCCCCGGAACCCGGCGCAATACACACTAGCTGAATTTCGGACACGACATGATCATTTGCCGCTTCTTCGGCTGGCTGCTCGTCCTGACGGGACTGGGCGTGGGGATCTGGGAGATCTGGCTCTTCTTCGAGACCGGAAAGTTCGCCAATCACTCGCTGGGCCAGATCTGGTTCATGCTGGACCGGGGCAGCCTCAACCTGGTTCAGGCCGGCATCCAGCGGAACCTGTTCCCGGAGCTGTGGGATCCGGGCCTGGTGACGATCCTCGAAATTCCCGCCTGGGCGTTTCCCGCCTTCGTCGGCCTGATTGTCCTGATCATCTGCCGCAAGCGCGAAAAGAAGCGCAGCTTCGGCTGACCGCTCATGCAGAGCTTACGTCACGCAATGTCCCGGCCGGTCATTCGCGCCACAAGCGCCTGAAGAAGAATCAGAAAGATTGGCGCGTAGACCGCCGCCAAGGCGCGCAAGAACGGGTCAGTGGACACGCGCGACCAGAGTGAAGCGCGAATGGTATATCCCGCCGAACCGTAGCGGGTCACGTGCCCATAGCGGCCAACCGCATGATAAACGGCAAACAGACCCGGCGCCGCGTCGACGCGGACAAATCCCCTGGCGGTTGATACTGGCCCGGCGCCGCCCCCGGAAACGTAGAACCGCTCCCCCGCGTTGATGCGCGCCGATCCTGCCTGAAAGCGGTCGCTTCCAAAGATCGTCTCGGCGAGGAACGATATGGTTGCTTCGCGCAGAATTGGCGACGTGGACACGGTTTGCGAGAACACGACGTCGCCGACGATGATTTGGCCGGCAATTGGCAGTGTTGTTGTTGCCGGCGCGTCGCCGTCGAGCTCGATCACCAGGCTGGACTTAGCCTCGCCCACAACTCGGTCGGATTCGTCGAACAGACGGACGAGCCGCCCAGACGCCACGCTCTGCTGCGAGCCTTCGATCTCAATGATGGTGGACTGGCCGCCGACCCGGCGAATACGGACCCGGACATGTCGCGATAGCTCAAGCTGCACTGGGCCGCGCAACTCCCGGTCTTCGTCGACCAACAGACGCGCGCCGCGCAGGTGCCATCGAGGCATGCGTTCACCTGCGGAGACAAATGCAAGCACTTCCGTGCGCGCCTCGACGGTGAACCCCATGGTCCAGGGCACTATTGCCGACAGGATCAGAAGGGCTGCGGGGGCGAGAAGCGCCACAGCGATGGCCCAGTTCGGGAGCTTGCTGAGCAAGTCAGGTGCCCACGGGACTAGCGCCGAACCGGCAACAGGATTCGCGCGAGTTCGTCGAAGCCCCGCTTGCGCCGGATGAACATGTCATTTGTTTCCGCATCGGGCGACAGAACGACCTGGCAGATCGTATCGAATGCAATTCGGCGAGACGCCTTGAGCGGTTTGCACGAAAATGATCTCACGCCCCCGGACTTGAGCGGTAACACGATCTGCGTCTTCGACCGGCCGGAGTTCACATAGATGGTCAACAGGTTCGTGTCCTCAATCGGCGCCCAGCTGACCGGCAGGTAGGCGTCGGCCTCCGGACGGCCGCAATCCGAACTCAGGCGGGCAATGGCGGCGATGCTGGCGTCGCCCGCGTCGGCGGGATATTCCGCGTGCTTGCTCGCGAACTTCAGGCTGTGCGGCCCGGGCCGGAGACCAGAGAGATCGGCCGTAAGCTGCGCCTCGTAGCGGCCGTCACTCGAGGTGATCTCCACACAGAGCTTGCTGTCGCTCGGCTGCGGCAGCTGGAAGTGCAGCACTCCCAGCGATTTCGGCCCGCCCGGCGCCCCTAGCATCAGGCCCGCCCGCGTGCCGCCGGAGACGTTCACCTTTGACGCCAATTCCTCGACGAAGCTCTGCGCGGTGATCGTGTCGGCTTGGCCGGGGAACGCAGTGCCCGTGGCACTAAGCGCAATCAGGGCGAAGTGCGATATTTTGCATTTCACTGGCCGCTACCCCAACTCGATCTTTACAGGAATGGTTGTCTTTTTCGTTCCGAAATCCTCCCAGTCATATTCGTGCAAAGCGCACGTGACTGAGCCGGTCAAGAGTATTGGTGATGCTACTCGGACCTGCATTTCACAGTTTCCGGTCTGACTAAATCGTAGCCGGTAGACAAGATTGAACCCCCCTTGCACCAGTGTGCCTGTTCCGCCACCGCCCTCAAATGTATCGCTACTCGCATCATATTTGACCTTCATGGCCCAGCCTTTGTGAAGGTTGTAGGCTGCCTCCTGAGCTTTATCGGGGTTGTCTGGCGTTATCGGGGTAAGAATTAGTGTCTTGTTCATGAGCAAATACCGAACGCCCTTTGTCTGAAGCCGCTTGTTTTGGCTTCCAAGCGCTACCTCCAATGCCATCTTCCGAATGGTCGCGTCCTTGCTCTTGATGGCTTCTTCGAAGGTCGCATCGACGATGTTCGGATCTTCGCTTGCCAGCATTTCGCGATACTGCCGCAGCAGTTCCGCGCGCTCCTTGATGCGGTTGAGCGCCTCGCTCTGGGCGGCGACTGGGACCGGCATGTGCACCACGGAGAGCGTGGCCCCGAGTACCAATGCCATGAAAGCAGCCCTGAAGTTCATAGTGGTTCCCCCGTATATGGAATCGATTCGCTAGAGCGGCTGAACGGCATCGCTTGGCACGAACCCGCCCTCCTCTGCGCCGCCGTCGATGCGGTACCAGTTGCGGCCGGTGACCCGGCCGGTGACATTGACCACCACGCCGACACGAAGCTGCCGGATCGAGCGCGCGAGCACGCTCGGCCCGGCGCGGATCGCCGTCCCCTTGGTCACAAGCGCCGAAAACCGCTTCTGTTCGACGTGAAAGCCTTCGGCGCGGGCCACCTTCTTTCCAGCCTTGACCGCGAAGAAGGGAGCCATGACCGACGTCACGTAATCCTGGCGGAACACCAGGCCCTCGCCGGTCTCGGCGTCTACCTGCATCAGCATGCCCGCCGGGCGCCCGGCGATCTCGACCATGCTGCCGCTCAGGCCCTGGCGCAAGCGGTCGTCGCCGCTTTGCGGCCGGATCGTTACCGTGCGGTCGCTGTGGGAGACGACCCGCATATAGAACCTCTCCGTCGCGCCTGTTGCGCCCTGCGCCAACACGACCGCTACCGTCGCTTTCGCCAGCCGGGCCGACAGGCCGCGCCCCTTGTCCCACAGAAAACTACAGGAGACCGGCCCGGCGGCGAGCCGCAAGACCGTCAGATCCGGTGCGTAGGAGGCTTCGAACCGGGCGGAGACCTCATGACGCTTTTCGTCGATGACCCGGATGCGCGCACTGCTATCCACCACATGTTCAGGTGTAATGACGAAACACTCGCCATTTCGCTCGCGGAGGACACCTCGGCCCTCTTCTGAGCCACGTACGAATACGCGATCACCCGCAACGGCGGACTGGCCAGCCAGAAGGCTGCTGAGCATCAACAGCGCCAGGCAAGCGTATTTCGGGACAGACTGAAGAGGCCGTGCCATTCTTGCGCAAGATCGCCCTACTGCTGAAGGAAGTCTTCAACCTCCAGTAGCTTACAATTCAGGCGCGAAAAAGGTAAGTGCCAAGTTATTTTCCCGGACTGGCTGCATATTCTAGTCATCGCCCATCTTGAGCGCCGCGAGAAACGCGCTCTGGGGAATTTCGACGTTGCCGAACTGGCGCATGCGTTTCTTGCCCGCCTTTTGCTTGTCCAGCAGCTTGCGTTTCCGCGTGACGTCGCCGCCATAGCATTTGGCGGTCACGTCCTTGCGCATGGCAGAGACCGTCTCGCGGGCAACGACCTTGCCGCCGATGGCGGCCTGGATCGCGATCTTGAACAGCTGGCGCGGGATCAACTCCTTGAGGCGCTGACACAGCATGCGGCCGCGCGCCTCGGCGTGCTCGCGGGGCACGATGATCGCCAGCGCATCCACCGGGTCGGCGTTGACCAGGATCGACATCTTCACCAGGTCGCCCTCGCGGTATTCCTCCATCTGGTAGTCGAAACTCGCGTAGCCGCGCGAGATCGACTTGAGGCGGTCGTAGAAATCGTAGACCACCTCGTTCAGCGGCAGCTTGTAAACCACCATCGCGCGGGAGCCCGCATAGGTGAGCTCGACCTGCTCGCCGCGGCGCTCCTCGCACAGCGCCAGCACCGGGCCGAGATAGTCGTCCGGCACCAGGATGGTCGCGCGGATCCAGGGCTCTTCCACATGGTCGATCCGCACCACATCCGGCATGTCGGCCGGGTTGTGCAGCTCGATGATGTCGCCCTTGGTCAGGTGCACCTTGTAGATGACGGACGGCGCTGTGGTGATGAGTTCCAGACCGAACTCACGCGACAGGCGCTCCTGGATGATCTCCAGATGCAGCAGCCCGAGAAACCCGCAGCGGAAACCGAAACCGAGCGCGGCGGACGTCTCGGCCTCGTAGTGAAAGCTCGAATCGTTCAGCCGCAGCTTGCCGAGGCTGTCGCGGAGATCCTCGAAGTCGTTGGTGTCGAGCGGGAACAGGCCGCAGAAGACCACCGGCACCGACGGCTTGAACCCGGTGAGGGCTTCGGCGGTCCGGCGCTTTTCCTCGGTGATGGTGTCGCCCACCTGGGTGTCCGCGACATGCTTGATGGCCGCCGTGATGAAGCCGACCTCGCCGGGGCCGAGCTGCTTCACCATCTCCTGCTTGGGCCGGAAGATGCCGACGCGCTCGATCTCGTGGGTGCTGCCGCTGCGCATCATGCGGACCTTCTGGCCCTTGCGAATGGCGCCGTCATGCACCCGCACAAGGATAATGACGCCGAGGTAGGGGTCGTACCAGCTGTCCACCAGCAGCGCCTTCAGCGGCGCGTCCGCATCGCCCTTGGGCGCCGGCAACCGGTGCACCAGCGCCTCCAGCACCTCATCGATGCCCTTGCCGGTCTTGGCCGACGCCTCGATGGCGTCCGTCGCGTCGATGCCGATAACATCCTCGATCTGCTCGCGAATGCGGTCGGGCTCGGCGGCGGGCAGGTCGATCTTGTTGAGGACCGGGATGATCTCGTGGTCGTTCTCGATGGCGAGGTACACATTGGCGAGCGTCTGCGCCTCGACCCCCTGGGACGCGTCCACCACGAGCAGCGAG
>JAJCXS010000165.1 GCA_029263335.1 Acidobacteriota bacterium
ACCCGCGTCGCCCGGCGCGCGGGGATCCATGCTGCCAGCACGGCGATCGACACCACCGCCACACCGACCACGGAGAAGACTGCGGGATCGGTCGGAGTCACGCCGTACAACAGCGAGCTCATCACTCGCGTTGCCGCGTACGCTCCGGCCATTCCGATCGCTGCTCCTGTCAGTGCGAATACGAGTCCCTGGCGGAGGATCATCGTCTGCACATGAGCGGCGCGCGCGCCGAGGGCCATGCGGATGCCGATCTCGTGTTGCCGCTGCCCAACGGTATACGCGAGTACGCCATAGGTGCCGAGTGCGGCAAGCAGGGCAGCCACACCCGCGAAGCCCACGAGCAGTGTCATGGCGAACCGCGTGCTCGCGATCCCGCCACCGATCGCCTGCTCGAGCGTTCGTACGTTGTAGGCCACCAGTTCGGGATCGATGTCGGCCATCTCCGCGCGAATCATGGCCATCACCGCCGGGGCATCACCGTCGATTCGTACCAACTGGAACATGCTCCACGTACGGTCGGTCGAGAACTGCTTGTGCGAGAAGTAGACCTTCGGCACAGCAGGCGATTGTTGCCTCAACAAGGTGTCGCCGACAACACCGATGATCTCAAGTTCCCGGCCGGCCACCCGGATGACCTCGCCGATCGGGCTGGCGTCCGCACCCCATCCCTCCCGCACGGCCGCCTGGTTGACGTAGCCGGCGAACCGTTCTCCCGAGACACGATCACCTTCCTCATCCCGGAGAGCCTCCTCGATCGGGCCGGCCAGGGAGTGCTCGGCGCCCCAGCGAGCGCCCATGATGATCGGAATCCCGACGGTCTCCAGGTAATCGCCGGAGATGGTGCGGATGTTGGCCGAGTGGTAGTCCCAGCCGTCCTCAGCCTCGGTGTCGGCAACGCCGAAGCTCCAGCGATTGAAGCTGCCCGTGACCGGCAGCCACTGTACGCCACCTGTCGCTTCGACCCCCGGCATCGCCCCAACGCGTCCGTGCAGATCCTGGTAGAAGGCCTCGCGTGCCTCGCCGGTCGCATAGCGCGAGTTGGGGAGGCTCACCTCGAAGGTCATGACGTTCTCGGGCGAGATACCGAGGTCGCGGCTCTGGAGAAGCCAGAAGCTGCGCAGCATCAGCCCCGCAGCAGTCAGCAGGACAAGGGCAAGAGCCACCTCGCTCACGACCAGGGCCCCGCGCATCCTCTGCGTTCCACGAGCCCCGGTGTTGCCCCGATCCCCTTCACGCAGCGTCGTCTCGAGCTGGCCACCCACGCTGCGAAAAGCGGGCACGCCACCGAAGATCGCCGCCGTGAGTAGCGAGATCGCCAGTGAGAAACCCAGCACGCGCAGATCGAACGATACGTCGTTGATGATGGTCAACGACTCCGGGGCACGGCGCAGCAACGCGCGCGTCAACACCATCGCCAGACCGGTGCCGGCAACGCCGCCGGCCAGGGCGAGCAGCAGGCTCTCGGTCAGGAGCTGCGCGGCCAGCCGTAACCGGCCGGACCCGAGTGCCACCCGGACCGCGAACTCCTTGCGCCTCCGGATGCCGCGGCCGATCAGCAAATTGGCTACGTTCACGCAACCGATCAGCAGCACGACACCGGTCGAGGCCAAGATCACCCACAGCATGGTGTCGGCGTTCCCCAGCGAGTCCTCGTGCAGCGGCACCACTACAGCCCAGCGCCCCTCGTTGGAGTCGGGATACAGCTTCGCCAACTCCGCCGCATAGACGTCGAGGCTCTGCTGTGCCGTCGCCAGGGTCGCTCCTTGCGCGAGTCGCCCCACCACCGTCATGTAGTGGTTGTCGCGATCGTTGAAGCCTCCCGGTGTCATGTCCTGCGGTACCCAGACGTCGACCCGTCCGCCAACGAGATCGACGAAACCGGAAGGCATCACGCCGATCACTTCCCAGGCTTCGCCATCGAGTTGGAGCGTCCGTCCGACGATCTCGGGATCTGCGTCGAACACGTTCTGCCACAGCCCCGCCGAGATGAGCACGACCCGAGACTCGGCGTTTTCCTCGCCGCGTTCAAACACCCGCCCCATGATCGGCCGCGTGCCGAACACGTCAAAGTAGTCGGCGGTCACCGGTAGCGACGCGAGGCGCTGGGCCTGGCCCTGGCCCTGGCCCTGGCCGCTCAGGTCGTACCCGGTAGGGTTGTAGTTCCCGTACGCGACGAGCGAGGAAAAGATCTGCCCGCGATCGCGGTAGTCGAGATAATCGATGGGCGACACCACGTCGTAGCTCGGCGGTGCGGCCTCAGGGTGACTGGCCTCCGCGTAGTACTGGTAGACGCGCACCAGCCGATCAGGCTGGGGGTAGTCGAGCGGACTCAGGAGCAACCCGTTCACCACCGAGAAGATCGCCGTGTTGGCCCCAACCGCGAGCGCCAGCGTCGCGACCACGACGAGCGTGAACATCGGTTCGGCAGACAGCCCGCGCAGGGCATAGCGCATGTCCGAGAGAATCGTTCTGATCACGTTGCGTTCACGATGGGGATCGTTTGGGAGACGGCCTGAGATTCCAGCCGCCGGTAGTTTCCAGGCGAAATCGAACACCTGCCGCCAGTACCAGATGCGAGCTCGCCGGCCGCCGCGCTCGCGATGTGTCGTGTGGAAATTCTCCTCCAGGTCGCCGAGAACGTCGCGGCGGAATCCGGGCGGCAAGAACCGGGTAATCAAGGCGGCCGCCGTCGTTGGCACCTGTGGACGCACGCGGCGATTGCGCGATGTGCTCACCGAGGCAGACCCTCCTCCACTCCATCCCACATCGACAGCAGTGCGTCGCGCGATTCGCGCAAGCGCTCGATCGCAGCAGGTTCGAGGCGGAAGAACCGCTTGGCGCGGCCGCCCCGCTGAGACGTGGGCTCGCCCAGCCGCGAGGCCACGAGGTTCTTACTCTCCAGGCGCCGAAGCGCGACGTACACGGCCGCGTGGCTGGCCTCGCGACCTGTGCGGGCGGCGATCTCTTCGAGGATGGGTACCACGTACGCCTGCTCGCCAAGACGGGCCACCGCCAGCAGCACGAGCTGTTCGAAATCACCGAGCGAGTCGCGTCCCATGATGTTTTCCTTGCAAAGTCAGTATCGAATTCCTTTCAATGCTAAACATTGAAGCAAGCGACTGCAACTACAAGCGCGATGCATCAAGGCGCCGGAGCCAATCTAGCGCTCGTTCTGACCAGGGAAATACGTGAGCCTGCCGTTGCTGTGCAGCACCTCCACGTAGGTCACCACGGGGCCCTTCTTGAGCACCTCCGTACGCACATACAGGTCATTGCCCTGCTCGCTCGCCGGGATGGGGATCTCCAACGTGGCGTACTTCTTCAGCTTGTGCTTCTTCTTGAGCTGGGAGATCTTCGCGCTCACCACGGTGCCATCGAGACGCCCGATCGTGACTCTGATTGTCGTCTTCTTCTTGCCGGGGTTCATGGCCCGGTAGGTCAGCGTCGCTCCGGCGGGGTAATCGAACCCGAGCACCACGGCGGTCTCCGAGGATGAATTGGCTGTTGTATAGCCCGGTATCGACGTCGAGAATTGGTCGCCAGCGGTACGACGAAACGTGGTCGATCCGTCGACCGACGCGAACGCGGCCCCTGGTCCGCCGAAATGCACGTGCAGGGTGCTCGGGGCGTCCTGAGGCTCCGGCAGCGGGAAGATGTCCCCCGCGCGCTCGAGCATCGCGACCGTCAGCGGCACCCCGGACTTACCGCGGTTGTTCCGAACCCGATAACTCGCCTCGGTGGCCGGGCCCAGATTCTGCAGGTGCACCCGTGTCGAATACGATCCGCCCGGCACGCTGGGGAGAAGTGGCATCAGAACATCCCTGCCGTCGAAGTCCTCGGTCAGTACTCCTGGCGTGTACTTGTAGTCACCAGAGCCCTCGAAGTCGGTTCGAACGCCCACGACGACCCTCCCGGCCCCGCTATTGTTGACAACGACGCAGTTCTGGTTGTCCGGCCCTCGCGACGCAAAGCCTTTCCTTCCGTGAGCGGGGATATTGAACCGCTTCTCGCCACCGACCTCTTCGTTCGTTTCGCTGTTGCAGTACACCGCCAAGTTCAACGGAAACTGATTCGGGTTGAGCAAGAGCATCTCCGAGGTCACCCCGTCTTTCTTGTCACGCCGAATGCCGGGGAGCAGATCGGAGCCACCGCTGGAGGAGAGCGGTCCGTAGATCGGGGTCCCTGTGCCATCCGCGTTCCTGCCTTGCACCAGGGCGGTGGCGCCCGAAGGAATGACGCAGGACCCCTTGAACCCGGGAACGACATCACCAACCCTGAAGCTCGCGCCGCGAGTGCCAGAAAGTTCGACCTCCTGGGCAGCGGCCACCTTGCCGTTCGGCCTGACGAGTTCGACCTGGAAGAACCGATCCTGCGCGTGAACCCAGCCGAGCATGAACAGCGCGTCGTGCTCCTCGCACGCGATGATCTGTGGAATGTCGTCCACACTGGCGGCCGGGGCGGGTCCGCCCGACGCTGCAATCACGCCGAGACCGATTGCCAACAGACTACCGGCCGATCTGCCGCTGCATTCCGCTCTCATGAAGCATCTCCGCGTTCCCGTTACAGGGGTGCGATCCTACACAGGGGGCCCGAGAAACGCGATAAGGGCCCGCGACCTCGACCACCCGATCCACACCCGTCGCCCGGATCCCACGCTTGTGGAACTACTGCCGCTCCCTGTGGCGGAGGCGTGAACGTTGTCCTGGCCCGAGGATCAACCGTCTCCTGGCCAGCGCTCGCCGATCGCGCTGTCGAACAGACCGTCCAGGGCGATGTTCGCTACCACGGGTCCATCGGTGCTCATGGTCACCCAGGTTACGTGGTCGAATCGACCCTCCGCCGGGCCGGTCAGCGGGCTCGCGCCTCCCGTGGTCGCCATCCCGTAGTACGTACGGCCGCCGACATCGTAGGTGCGGTAAACGTGATGGTGTCCGGCAAAGACAGTCCGTGGGCGGTCATCGGAGTTCAACACCACGAACAAGGTGCTGCCATGCTGGAACGAGTAGAATGCCGTTCCAGCACGTCGGAGTCGACGCGGCTGTCTGCCCTACGCGCGCAGCGCTTCCACCGGGTCGATGCGGGTGGCTCGTCGCGCCGGAATCACGCACGCCACCAGGGCCACCGCCGATAGCACCGCGGCCACCATCAGCAGGACAACGGGATCGCCGGGCGACACTCCGTACAGCTGGCTTTCGATGAACCGGCGTAGGGCAAACGCCCCGGCCAGCCCCGCGGCCACGCCAACTCCGAGAATTGCCACGCCTTCGAGCAGCACGAGTCGAAAGACCCCGGCCGTGCCGCTACCGAGGGCTACACGAATGCCGATCTCCTTGACGCGCATCTGCACCAGATAGGCCAGCACGCCGTAGATGCCGACCGCTGCCAGCAGCAGCGCCACCGCGCTGAACATTGCGGTCAGCAGCATCGGCGTACGGCGGTTGGTGAGCGAGTCGCCGACGCGCTCCTGCATGGTGCGGATGTCGAACAGCGGCAGCTCCGTGTCGATGCCGCTGATCACACCCCGCACCGCACCGACGAGCGCGTGCGGGTCGCGCGCCGTCTTCACCGCGATATCGACTCCACGACGAGCCTGCTGGGCCAGCGGGAAGTAGTAGCCGCCTGGATAATCGGCGCCGGCAAGGCCGCGCAGACGAATCGGATCGACTACGCCGACGATGGTGAAGAAGTTGCCGCCCTCCGGATCGAGAAGGTCCTCGGCACTGTCGAGAGTTCGCATCCGCTTACCCACGGCCTCGCCCTGCGTGAAGAACCTGTCGGCGAGCTGCTGATCGACGATGATCACTGCCTGGCCGTCGCGAGTGTCACGGTCGTCGAAGGCGCGACCCGCCGCCATCGTCATGCCCATCGCTTCGAAGTACCCCGGCGTGATGGTGTTGCGTGCCGGCGAGATCACCGACTCGCCGGGTTGAGCAACGTAGCCCTCGGCGAGGATGACGCTGTCGCTGAACCCGTCGCCGAAGGGAATCTGCGACGTAACGCCCGCCTCTTGTACTCCGGGGAGTGCTCGGATTTCGGCCAGCGCCTCGTCGATGAAGGCCTGCAGCGCCGGGCCGTCCGGGTAGCGGCTTGCCGGCAGATCCACGGCGCCGGTGAGCACGCCCTCCGGCTCGAAACCGGGGTCCACGGCCAGCATCTGCTGGAAACTCGCAAGCAGCAGGCCGGCGCCCGCCAGCAGTATCAGCGCGAAGGCGACCTGTGCCGCCACCAGACCCTTGCGCATCAGCCGCATGCCACGACCCGCCGTCCCCGTGCGACCTTCCTCGCGAAACACGGAACTGAGATCGACCCGCCACACGCTCGCGAGCGGAATGAGCGCGACCACCAGTCCCACCGCCAACGCCAGCGCCAAGGTGAACACGACGGCGATCGCGTCGAGGCGGATCTCGCCGGATCGCGGCAACTCATCGAGCCCCATGCCGCCGAGCACCCCTAGTCCCGCCTGCCCGAACAACAACCCGAGAACTCCGCCCGCAGTGGTCAGCACCAGGATCTCGGTAAGCAACTGCTGCGCCACTCGCCTGCGCCGCGCACCCAGCGCAAACCGTGTCGCGATTTCCTTGTTGCGCGCGGTGGACCGCACCAGCACCAGATTCACGACGTTCACGCAGCCGATCAGCAGAACGAACACGACACCGCCCCAGAGCATGAACAGAATGCCGCGCACGTCGCGAACGACATCCTCCTGCAGCAGATACAGCGGCGTATGGAATCCCGCGTCGATCAGGAGCGGTTTGAGCTCCGGAATCAGGTCCATGTTGCGCAGGTTGCGCGCGTCCATCTGCTCCTGCGCCCGCGCCAGCGTCGCACCCGGCTGCAGGCGCGCAAACATGCTGTAGTTGTTGTTGTGGTACGCGTAGCGCTGTTCGGGGTCGAAGGCGAGCGCCGTCCACATGCGTACGTCGTCGTCGAGAAACACGAACTCCGGCGGCATTACGCCGACGATGGTGAACTCGCGCCCGTCGATACGAAGTTCGCTGCCCACGACCTCGCTGCCCGACACGCTGGCGTCGCCGTACAGCTGCTGCGCGAGCCCGGCGCTCAACACCACCGCCTGGTTGTTACCCGGCTCGCTCTCCTCGTCGGTGAACGTCCGCCCGACCGCGGCCTCGGCCCGCAGCAAACGGAAGAACGAGGGCGTGACATCGAGCGCGGTCACCCGCTGCGGGGTGCCCTGCAGATCGATGCTGCGCCCCTCGTAGTCGTACGCCGCCACCTCTTCGAAGACGTCGCTCAGCTCGCTGCGATCGTAGAAGTCGGGAACCCCATTGCCGCCCCGCACCCCCTCACCGACCGCCCCCGGATACGCGTTCCACATGGTCACCAGCCGCTCCGGCTCAGGAACCGGCAGCGGCCGCAGGATCACCGAATTGACCACCGAGAAGATCGTCGCGTTGGCGCCCACGCACAGCGCCAGAGTCAGCCCGGCGGTCGCAAGAAAACCCTTGTCCTTCCACAACTGACGAAGAGCGAACCTGACATCCTGAAGCAGCGTGTCCATCGGATGATCCTCGACGTGACGATGGGATGGGGTGCTGCTAGATGCATACGCAGACCCCGAGGTCCCGGTTTCAGGACGCTGCCACGCGCGATCGCACCAGGTCCGTAGTCGCGCAGCTAACTCGGCCGGCCCATCTGGGTCGTTCCGAGCCCGGCCGGCACACAGACAACAGCGAGTTATCCGTAGTAGATAGAGAGTTATCCGTAGTAGATCCAGAGAAGGCGCCAACGCAGGAGAGTCATCCTCGCGGCTCAGGCGGCTCGGCGTCGCGCCCGGCTACGCAATCGGCTACGCGCACAGGGTGTCGGGGCCAGCCTTGCGATTGCTATTGGGTCCGGCCCTGAAACGACTGGCGCATTCTGCGTTCGGCCGAGGGCAAGCCTCGATAGGACGGCGGACTACCAATGCCCTGCAATCCAAGACCGTAAGCATCTGAATCCGGAGTATTTGGGATCCGACGCCGCGCTTTGAGAACGAAACCTCCACGGGCCCTGCGAGACACGCGCGACCGCCGGGCTGGAGTTCGCTGCTATGCGGCTACGTATTCGGCTACGTGGAGTCGCGGTACCAGTCAGCCACGAGCCGCCGCGCCTCAAACCTGGGGATCGTCGGCCGCTCGCGCTACGGAATCTGCTCGGCGCCCCATTCGGAGTCGGGAAGGCATGTCTCTACGCGTTCCATATACGGTGAAGTACTAGTAGGGGCGCGAAGCAATCCCGGTAGGGCTAGGCGGCAAACTGCGGTTCAGCGTCTTCATGCTTGAGCCGGAGCTATGCACCCGTCCTCCAGTCTTGGTAGTTTCGAACCCAAGAGAATCGGTGACGACGCCTTGATGGAGAGGAACGCGCATGAGAGCAACGGTAGCGTTGGGCACACGAGTTTCGGTGACCGTATTGCTGAGCGTGTTGGTTCTAACCACGGCGAGTACGGGCAGGGCAGGCCAGAGCCCCGCCGCACCACTGGAGCTGCTTGCGGTCTCAGATCTGGTTGAGATTGGGTACCAAACGTCGCGGGTCGTGATCCTCAACGAAGGCCACAGCGGCCTCCTACGTTCTAGGAGAACACGACTCGTCGGCCGGCTGGTAATGCCTCGCGCGCATGCGGCAGGGGTTCGACACCTAGCGGCAGAGGCTCTCACTCCGAAGGTCGCGGACGAAGCGAACCGCACACGAATCCTGCCGGACTCTGACCACGCATATCTGGCTCAAGACGACATGAGAGCCCTTCTGCAAACCGCGCTGGATCTGGGGTGGACGCTCATTTCCTACGAAGTAGATTTTGATTCGTCAGATGAAGACGGCGATCCCCTACAGGCGGCGAACTGGCGCGAACGTGGGCAGGCTCAGAACCTGTCCGATGCGCTGGCGGGCCTGCCGACAGATGCCCGTCTTCTCGTCTGGAGCGGCAATTCACATCTGGAAAAGGAAATAGGTGTTATCCCAAATGTCGGCGAGATGGTGCCTATGGGCAGGTGGTTCTGGGATCTAGCCGGGATCGAACCCTTCTCAATCGATCAAGTCGTTTCCGTGGACTTCGGCGGTGCAGGGGGACGAGCAGCGAACCTGGTCGAGCAGTTCCGGGCGCAGCTAGAGGTTGCTCCAGGACGAACCTTGGGATACTTGACTGACCCGGCGGTTGACGCCGGTGCAGACGCGCGCGTCATATCTCTGGACAACGCCCTGAGCTAGCAACAGCGACGAGTCGATTTCGTCACGCGGACTGTCACCGTGACCACCTCTCGTCAAACATCGGCGACCGGCCCAAGGTTAGACGAGCGGCGCAGCCCGCAGGCCGGTACTACTAGTCCGAACGGCGCGGCCACATCGTCGCTCGTCGCTGTCCGGGGACGCTCTTGGGCCAGAGGACAATGGTGTCCGGGCTCGTGGACACTCTCGGACCACCGTTCAAGCCCACGAGACAGCGCACTGAGAGTCCGCAGCG
>JAJCXS010000166.1 GCA_029263335.1 Acidobacteriota bacterium
CTGGTGGAGCTGGAACAATGGGCTGCCAAGCTCGGCTATTCGCGAGTGGCCTTGGAAACCAACCGCGCCCTCGTCGGGGCGATCGCGATGTACCGTCGCCGCGGTTACGTGGAGGTCGAGCCGTTCAACGACGAGCCGTATTGCACACCACTGGTTCGAAAAGCACCTGGAATAGCGTCCGCGCGTCCCGGAGCTGCTCAATCGATACGGCGATACGTCGTCCGGACTACCTGCGGTTGCAGCCGTGTTGCGAAAGTGCGGACAAACAGCAGTCCAACAACGAAGCCGCCGATGTGTGCCCACCAGGCGACGCCCGCGCCGCCGCCGCTGCCACCGGCGGAGAGCACCTGCATCAGGAACCAGATCCCGAGCAGCACGACGGCCGGCAGGTACATGATTCGGATGAAGAAGAGCAGGAACACGAGCGTGAGGACCTGTGCTCGCGGGTACAGCAGCGCATAGGCGCCGAGGACTCCGGCGATCGCCCCCGAAGCCCCGACCATGGGCACCTCGCTGCCGGGCATCAGCGCGACCTGGGTGGCCGCCGCGCCCAGCCCGCAGAGAACATAGAAGAGCAGGAATCGCACCGGGCCCATGACGTCTTCGACGTTGTCGCCGAAGATCCACAGATACAGCATGTTGCCGGCCAGATGGAATAGGTCGCCGTGCACGAACATGGAACTGAACAGGGTCAGGGGGGCGGGCACCGGCATGCTGGCCCACACTCCGGGCGAGGTGATCGCCTCGGGAATCAAGCCGAGACGAAAGAACAGCGTCACGTAGGCCTCGTCGCCGCCGAGCGCCCGTACCTGGATCTGATAGGCGAACATCCCCAGATTGGCGGCGAGCAACAGCCACGTCATCCATGGACGATGGCGGCTGGGATTCTCGTCACGGAGCGGTATCACAGCGCCAGCTCAGCAACACGACGCCGGCAGCGTTCGGCCAGTTCGGCCAGCGACTCGGCCTCGTCGGCGGCGATCGGCTGCCCCACACGTACCTCGACCACGCCGAGGTTCACCCAGATCTTGCCGCGCGGAAAGAGGCGGCCGCTGTTGAGTACCGCCACGGGTACCAGCGGTACGCCCGCGCTGCGCGCCAGAAAGAAGCCGCCCTTACGAAAGCGCGTCAGTTCCGCCTCGCCGGTGCGAGTGCCTTCGGGAAAGACCAGCATCGAATCGCCGTCGAGGATCTGTGTCGCGGCATACCCGAGATCGGTGGTGGCGCCGCCACGTGGCACGGGCACGTAACCCACGCGCCGCATGTACCAGCCCACGAAGGGGACGCGAAAGAGCGACGCCTTGGCGAACATACGGAAGCGGATTGGCAAGGCCACCAACAGCGCCGGAATATCCAGCTGCGAGTTGTGGTTGGCGACGAACACGTAGCTCTGCTTCGGCTCCAGGTTTTCGAGCCCGTGGGTGGCCAGATGCACACCGTGGATCCACATCAAGGTGCGGGCCCATTGCCGTGCGCACGCGTGCGTGACGTTGCCCTGTCGGTCGACGAACGACACGATCACACCGGCGCTGCCGAAGACGATCGAAGCCAGGACCGTCACGATCCAGCTCGCCAGGCAGCGTACCTGTTCGAGGCCGTAGTAGTAGTGCAGTCGACCTTGGGCGGTGGGCATGATGCGCAGTCTAGCAGGCCATGCTGAAAGCCCGATCTGGGGGTGGAACGGCACCCACGGGAGAAGGGCTCGGGGTACCATGGGCCACCCTCTCAGACGCCAAAGGACCACATGACTCCCGACTACGGCTGGCTGTCGATTCTCCCGCCAGTGATTGCCATCGTGCTGTCGTTGCGCACGAGGCAGGTCCACCTGTCCTTGTTTGCCGGGATCTGGGTCGGTGCAACAGTGCTGGCTGACTTCAACCCGGTGGCCGGGCTCGTCGGTAGCGTCCAGCAGATCACGGAGGTCGTGAGCGATCCCTCGAACACACCCACCTTGCTGTTCACGCTGGTGATCGGAGCCATGATCCTGCTCATGCAGCGATCCGGCGGCGTGACGGGATTCGCAGAGTGGATGGTGGCCAGGGGCTGGGTACGAGGCCCCAAATCGGCCCAGCTGATCTCAACGTTGCTCGGAGTCTCGATCTTCATCGAGTCCAACATCACCTGCCTGGTGACGGGGACCGTCTCGAGGCCGCTGTACGATCGCGTCGGTCTGTCGCGCGCCAAGCTCGCGTACATTTGCGATTCGACCTCGGCACCGATCTGCGTGCTGATCCCGATCAATGCCTGGGGTGCGATGCTGCTGAGTTTGCTTGCCGCCGAGGGGATCGAGGATCCGCTCAGCGTGCTCATTGCTGCAATTCCGTTCAATTTCTACGCGTGGCTAGCACTGGCCACGGTCGTGTTCATCGCCGTGTCGGGTCGTGACTACGGACCGATGCGCGCCGCCGAGGAGGCAGCGCGACAGGGGCGGGGGAGCACAGCTTCGAGCGAGGGTCTCGACGACGAGATTCCGGCCGAAGGTAGGAAGGCGCGCAATCTCTTGGTCCCCGTTCTGGTTCTGGTGGCGATCGTTCCGTTTGCGCTGCGAGCGACTGGCGATGGCGACTGGACGCAGGGATCGGGGTCGACGGCGGTTCTCTGGGCCGTCACGGGGGCGGTTGTCGTGGCCATGATCATGTACCGGATTCAGGGACTGTTCGGGGTAACCGAAATGGTCGAGATCGCGATCAAGGGATTTCAGCAGTTGCTGCCGATCGCGGTGATTCTCGGTCTAGCCCTGGCGATCGGGGCCATCGTAAAAGCACTCGGCACCGGTCCATGGGTCGCGAGCGTTGTCGCGCCGTTGCTTACCCCGGCGACGGTCGCGCCGTTGGTCTTTCTGACCGGTTGTGTCATTGCCTTCTCAACCGGCAGCTCGTGGGGCACGTTCGCCATCCTGATGCCGCTGGCGGTCCCGCTGGCGGTCGAAGGCGGCGCCTTCCTGCCGCTAGTCATCGGTGCGGTCATGGGCGGTGGCATCTTCGGAGATCATTGTTCACCGATTTCCGACTCGACTGTGGTGTCGTCGATGTCGGCGGGGTGCGATCACATCGAGCACGTCACGACCCAGATTCCGTATGCGTTGGTCGGTGGTATCGGTGCGACACTGCTCTACTTCGTAGTCGGGATGGCGGTCTAGCTGATGGCGAAATGGCATATCGGCTGGGACAACTGGTTCCTGGTCATTCCGGCGGCAATCATGGGGCTGGTGGCTCTCTACACCGTCAACCAGATGTACCGTGCGGGCGATATCCGTCGCTCGATCGAAGTCGTGACCACCTACCAGGTCGAGGGAAGACCGATCTTCGGTGATTTTCTCGAAGGGCGCGTCGGGACGGTAAGTTGCGTCGCGCAGATGGTCTCGCGCTTCTACGGCACGCTGGATGTGTCTTGCACGAGCGTAGACAACGAGCAGACGTTTATCTGGCGCGTGCACGTCGGGCAGGGAGCTTTCGCTCCCGCGGACGACATGACGCTCGAGCTGATGCAGGAATACTCTCCGGACGTGTTCGGCCAGGAGGCCATGAATGAGTGAGTCGATTCTGACGGACCTGCACTCGACGCGGCTGGACAACGGGCTGCGTGTGCTGGTGCGGCCCATTCACACGGCCCCGCTGGTGTCGGTGTGGTGTTGGTACCACGTGGGTTCGAAGAACGAGGGCCCCGGCACCACGGGCATTTCGCACTTCGTCGAGCACATGAACTTCAAGGGGACCGAAGGGATCTCGCGCGAGGATCTGAAGGTGTGGATCGAACGCGCTGGTGGTACCTGGAACGGGTACACCTGGCTCGACCAGACGACCTACTTCGAGACCCTGGCGGCCGATTCCCTCGATCTGGCCTTGCGTATCGAAGCCGAGCGCATGCACGCGTGCCTGTATGAAGCGGACGAGTTCGAGTCGGAGCGCACCGTGGTTCTCGCCGAGATGCATGGCAACCGCAACGATCCTCAACACGAACTCGATGTGGATCTCACCGCCGCAGCATTTCGCATGCACGGGTACGGCTGGCCCACGATTGGCTGGCAGAGCGATGTGGAGACCATGAACCGGCAGGCATTGCTCGATCATTACCGGCGCTACTATGTGCCGTCCAACGCCATCGTGGTCGTCGCCGGCGACGTGGACACCAACGCTGCGGTCGACGCCGTCGCGGCCCGCTTCGGCAGTATTCCTGCCGGAGACGCCGGCGCCCGTCCGGCCGTGGTCGAACCGACCCAACACGGTGAGCGCCGCGTGGTGCTCGAACGGCCAGGAACGACCGGGTATCTCGAGGTTGCCTTTGGCGCGCCGGCCTTCGCGGATGCCGACTTCGTGCCGCTCCTGTTGGCCGATGCAGTGCTCTCCGGCGGCAAGGGGGCCAACCTCTGGAGCGGCGGGTTCGGGCGCAACGCGAGAACCACGTCGCCACTGTACACGGCACTAATCGAGCCGGAGTTGGTCGTGTCGGTGGGTTCCGCGGTGCTGCCGACAGAGGATCCCTACCTGTATAGCTTCTCCGCGACATTGCGCGACGGGGTTGACCATCGGCGAGTTGAAGATGCGTTGTTTGGTTGCTTCGATACGCTCGCCGAGGACGGAGTCGACGAGCACTCGTTGACCAAAGCAAAGAACCAGGTGTTGGCCTCGCTGGCGTTCGAGTCGGAGCAGATCACTCAGATCGCTCATCAGCTGGGGTACTACGCCACCATCGCCTCGCTGGAGGATCTCGACGCGCTGCCGGGGCGGGTGGCGGCGACAACCGTCGACGAGGTGCGTCGGGTCGCGGCTGCGGTATTGCGTCACGACAAACGAATGGTCGGCTGGGTCGTTCCCCGAGGTGCGGCATGAAGTCATCGTTCACACCTCGACGCGTCGTGCTCGACAACGGACTCACACTGATCCACCAGCACAATCCGATCTCCCCGGCGGTGATCGCCAGTCTCTCGGTCGCGGCTGGTGCGGTGCAGGAACCTGCCGCGCAGGGCGGCCTGGCGACGCTGACCGCGTCGGGCCTGCGCCGCGGTACGACATCGCGCAGCAAACGCGACATCGGTGAGGTGCTCGATTATCGCGGAGCCCACCTGGGCAGCTCGGCCTCGCGCCACAGCACCAGCATTGTCGCCAAGATGCGAGCGGTCGACACTGCCGACCTGATCGAGCTCATGGCCGACTGTGTACGCAATCCGGTCTTCCCGGCGGAGGAAATCGAGAAACTGCGTGGCAACCGAATCACGGCCCTGCGTGAGGATGACGACGACCCTGATGTCATGGCGGCGCGGGGCTTTCGAGAGATGCTGTACCCAGCCGGACACCCCTACGCTGCTTCGGTACGGGGCACGATCGAGACGATTGAGAGCATCGAACTCGAGCAGTTGGGCACCTTCCATGCCGATCACTACGCGCCGTCGGCAGCGTTGCTGATCGTTGTCGGCGCTGCCAGCTGGGAAGACACCCTGGCGCTGGCCCAACAGCATTTCGGCGGCTGGAATGGGGCCGACCGGGGCGGTTATCGCGCTGCGCATGACGAGATACCGGATGTGCCGATCGGCCCGGCGGTCGAGCGTCGTCTGGACATGCCCGACAAGGCACAGATCAGTCTGCTCATGGGACATTCCGGGATACGCCGCACGGATCCGCGCTTCTATGCCGCGGCGCTGATGAATCTGGTGCTCGGTCGTTTCGCCATGGGCGGCAGGCTGGGCCGCGTCGTGCGCGAGGAGCAGGGTATGGCCTACTACACGTATAGCGATTTTGGCGCCGGGCTCGGCGCCGGGCCGTTCACGGTGCGGGCTGGCGTGCAGCCGCAGCACATGGCTGCGGCAGTGTCGTCGATTCGTGAGCAGGTCGAGATCATGCGCGCCTCGGGGGTAAAGCAGGGCGAGCTGGATGACGCGAAGTCGGCGGCGATCGGTTCTCTGCCGCGGACGTTGGAGAGCAATGAGGGGATGGCCGGGTTTCTCCATCAGATCGAGCTGTTCGACCTCGGTTGGGACTATCCGGATCGCTACGCCGAGATCATGTCCGCCATCGACGTGGAAGCGGCCAGCGCCGCGGCCAGCGAGTTGCTGCATCCAGAGGCGTTGTCTCTTTCCGTGGCCGGGCCACTGCAGGCGGTGTCGGAGTCCTGAAGGCCCGCCGGCGATGGGAAGAGTCGGACCCAGGGGGCTGCTAAGGTACGCGGAACAGGCTTTCGATCTAGCTCTTGGAGGGCCCTCTTGAGCGCGCCGCTAGCTGACATCGTTGAGTACTTGGACGGGTTGCTGGATACCGCTGGTGTTCAGGACGCCTCGCTGAACGGACTGCAGGTGGAGGCATCCGGTGATGTGGCCACGGTGGGTATCGCCGTCGACGCCGCGTTGCCGACGATTACGACCGCCGTCGAGCGCGGTTGCCAGCTGCTGCTGGTTCATCACGGTCTTTTCTGGGGAACAGATCAGCCGTTACGTGGTGCTCTAGGCGCCCGCGTGGCCCAGTGTTTTCGGGGCGGTGTGTCCGTCTACGCGTCGCACCTGCCGCTCGACGTGCACGCTGAGCTCGGCAACAATGCGCTGCTATCCCGCGCGCTCGGCGCCGAACCGGAGGCCGGCTTCGGCGAGCACGGTGGTGTTCAACTGGGCACCTTGGCGCGCCTGCCCGAGGCGCGACCGCTGGCGGAGGTGGCGGGCGAGCTGGCAGCGGTTGGATGCGACGACCAGGTCATGTGGGCGTTCGGCCCGGATCCGGTACAACGACTGGCCGTGCTGACAGGTAGCGGCTGCAGCTTCCTCCAGGAGGCGATCGAGGCTGGGGCTGATTGCTTCATCACCGGCGAGAGCAAGCACTCCGCCTATCATCAGGCGCGGGAAGCTGGAATCAACTGCATCTTTGGCGGCCACTACGCCACGGAGACATTCGGGGTGCGTGCGGCGGGGGAGCGCCTTGCCGAGCAATTCGCTGTGGCGACGGAGTGGATCCACCTGCCGACAGGTATCTAGATGGCACCGGAGATCCCGCCCGTGTGGCAGATCCGACCGTTCGAAAGGATCTCGGAGTACCACGACTGCGAGCAGATGCAGCGCCGTGTCTGGAACTTTTCCGGTGATCTCGACATCATTCCGCTCACGCAGATGGTGGCTGCCCACAAGGTCGGCGGTGTCGTGCTGGGGGCGTTTGCCGCGGACGGCACGATGCTCGGGTTCTGCTACAGCTTTCTCGGGAAACGAGCCAACGGCGATCTGCTGCACCACTCCCACATGCTGGCCGTCGACAGTGGATTTCAGGCAGCCGGACTCGGTGCAGCCTTGAAGTGGGCCCAGCGCGATGCGGTCCTCGCCCAGGGTGTCGAGTGGATGGCCTGGACCTACGACCCGCTGGAGTCGCTGAACGGATATCTGAACTTCTCCAAGCTGGGCGTGATGGCGCGCATCTACTGGGAAGATCTATACGGGCAGACGAGCAGCGGGCTCCATCGCGGCATTCCTACGGACAGACTGCGGGCGGAATGGCCGCTCGTTTCGTCGCGGGTAGAGCGGCGTGCGGCCGGCGTGGGGCCCACCTACGACGTCGCGAAGTTGCCCGGGCTGCCGAGCGTGATGGATTCTGTGCTCGATGGCAGGGGCACGCGAGCGCCGGGGCAGATTGTCGACACTGACGGGGCCCCGGAGGTCACCATCGAGATTCCAGCCGACATCCAGGCGATCAAGGCTGGGGACCCGGACCTGGCGAGAAGCTGGCGCATGGCGACGCGTGTAGCCTTCACGCAGGCATTTGCCGACGGCTATCACGTGGCCGAGTGTCTTCGTTACGAAGGTCGAACCTACTACCTGCTGCGCGGCGGCGAGTTTCATCCCGGCTAGAGGCCCCACACCCAGGGAAGGCGAGACCGTGCGAATCGAAGCGATAGACCTGATTCACATCAGTATTCCCCTGGTGAGCCCATTCAGGATTTCGCGCGGTGTTATCACCGACCGGCACATGCTGCTGGTGCGCGTGCACTCGGAAGGCGCCTTCGGCTGGGCGGAGGCGGGGGCGGACCTGCTACCGCTGTACACGTACGAAACCGTCGGCACCGTGCGGCACGTCATCGCCGATCTGTTCGCTGAGGACGTCCTGCGCCGCGAGTGGCCGGAGCAAGGGTGCGGGCACGCCGTTGCCGAACAGCACCGCAAGTGGCCCTGGCACCCGATGGCCAAGGCCGCCGTCGAAGAGGCATTCTGGGACCTTGAGGCCCGCCGCCGGGGGCTGCCGGTGGCGGAACTGTACGCTGGGGGGCGGCCGACTCGAGATCGAGTCGAGGTTGGCATCTCACTCGGCATCCAAGAGGACTTCGAGGTGCTCGCCGGTCAAATCGATCGCGCCCTCGCTGCGGGTTACCGGCGCGTCAAACTGAAGATCGCCCGTGGGCAGGATCTTGATGTGCTGCGCAACGTGCGCAGCCGCTTTGGCGATATCCCCCTGATGGTCGACGCCAACTGCGGGTACACGAGCGATGACGTGGACCTGCTGGTTCAGCTCGACGAATTCGATCTCATGATGATCGAACAACCATTCGAATACGACGAACTCGGCACGCACGCGGCACTGCAAGAACGCATCGATACGCCGATCTGTCTCGACGAGTCGGCGAAGAGTGTGGAGGTTACCGAGCGGGCCCTCGACATGGGAGCGGCGCGCATCATCAACATCAAGTGCTCGCGTCTTGGCGGCCGCGCCGCCGGCATCGCAGTACACGATCTGTGCGAAGCACGCGGCGTGCCGGTATGGTGCGGCGGGATGCTCGAAGCGGGAATCGGCAGGTTGCACAATATCGCCGTCGCAACGCTTCCCAACTTCACCCTGTCCAACGACCTCTCCGCGTCGAGCCGGTACTGGAAAAGGGACATTATTGAACCGGAGGTCGAGCTCGACGAAGATGGGTGCGTGGCGGTGCCAACGGGTGCCGGGATTGGCCACGCCGTGCGCGAAGACCTTCTTGATCGTTATCTGATCACCCGCGAGACCCTCAGGCCGTAGCAGATCCAATGAGCGAAATCCGCGCGCTGTCGACGACGCACTCGAGGCCGTTTTGGGGCGGTATCCTGGTGGCGCTGGCCATCGTGACGTTGTGGCGTCCCGACGTGCCGAGCCCGGCCGATCCGGCGCAGGTTGCCGCCGTGGTCGCGATGGTCGTGCTGATGGGCACGTGGTGGATCAGCGAGGCGGTGCCGATTCCGGTAACCAGCTTGCTGCCGCTGGTGCTGTTGCCGCTTCTGGCCGGGGTCCCGTTCGACCTGGCACGGGTGTCGTCGAACTATGCCAACTGGCGAGTATTCCTCTACTTCGGCGGATTCCTGATCGCCATCTCCATGGAAGCGAGTGGTCTGCATCGACGCATCGCGCTCTACACGGTGCGAGCGATCGGTACGCGGCCAAGGCGAATTGTTCTCGGTTTCATGGTGGCGGCCGCCGGCCTGTCGATGTGGATCTCTAACACCGCGACGGCCTTGATGATGTTGCCGATCGGCATGGCAGTGGTCGGGCAGTTCAAGGACCGACCCCGGTTCGCCACCGCGCTGATGCTCGGTATCGCGTACGGCGCCAGCATCGGAGGGGTGGCGACGCCTATCGGTACGCCGCCCAACATCGCGTTTCTGGGGATCTACTCGCGTCTCTATCCGGAGGCTCCGCCCATCGGGTTTGGGCAGTGGATGATGTTCGCCTTGCCACTGGTCATGGTGTTTCTGCCCATCGCTTGGTTGGTGCTGGTTCGTCGCGTCGAGAATGACGGTGGTGATGCCAGTGCGGTGATTGCGGCGGAGATCCACGATATGGGGCCAGCACTGCCGGTGGAGCGAAGGGTGTTCGCCGTCTTTGTCGGCACCGCGCTGCTGTGGATCTTCCGTCAGCCCATCGCGCTGCCATTCGTCACGATTCCGGGGTGGGCCGGGCTGGTGCCGGGTGCCGCCGTCAATGACGGGGTGGTAGCGATGGCCATGGGCTTGTTGCTGTTCGTGCTCCCTGCCGGCGGAACCGATGGCCGCACTGCCGTGCTGGATTGGCATCAGGTGCGCCGCAAGATGCCGTGGGGGATCCTGCTCCTGTTCGGTGGCGGCTTCGCTCTGGCCGACTCCATCTCCGGTTCGGGCACCGCGGCCTGGGTCGGGTCGCAGATGGGTTTCATGGCGGGCCTGACACCGGTCCTGCTGATCGTTCTGGCCGCGACGCTGCTGACCTTCATGACGGAGATCACCTCCAATACGGCGACCGCCGAGATTATGTTGCCGCTGGCGGCCGCGCTGGCGGTGGCGACGATCGGCGTCAACCCACTGATCATCATGCTCCCCGTAACGGTGGCGACATCGTTCGCGTTCATGTTGCCCGTGGCAACGCCTCCCAACGCAGTGATCTTCGGCTCGGGCGCAATCCCGATGCGCGCGATGGTGCGACACGGCATCTGGCTCAACCTCATCGGCATCCTTCTGTTGACGCTGGTGTGCCGCTGGATTGCTCCGTTCGTGTTCGGTATTGACCTGGGCGGTGGCCTTCCCGACTGGGCCCTGTAGCCGCGTCGCGCGGACACCTCGCGCGGGCACGTAGCCGCGGCAAAGGTGTGGAAGAATGGCCGCTATCCAGGTTTCTTCTCCAAGGAGTGCGCTACATGTCTGTCCCGGCGGGGATCTTCCGTGCTTACGACATCCGCGGGATCGTCGATCAGGATCTCGACGTGAAGATCGTCGAGAGCATTGGCCGGGCTTTCGGTACTCTCGTGCGTCGAGAAGGCGGCAACAAGGTCCTCGTCGGCCGCGACGGGCGCCTTTCCAGTCCCGCGATGGCGGCGGCCTTCGCCGCGGGAGCCAATGCCGCGGGCTGTGACGTGTGGGACGCCGGCGCGGTCCCCACGCCGATGGTGTACTTCGGCATCCGGCATCTCGAAGCCGACGGCGGCGTTGTGATCACCGCCAGTCACAATCCGGCCGAGTACAACGGAGTGAAGTCGGTTCTCGGCAAGCGCACGCTGTTTGGTGATGACATCCAGGGCATCCGCAAGATGATCCTCGAGGAGGATTTCGAGAGCGGTGAGGGGACCATCACGCAGGTCGACCTGGTGGAGCCATACGTCGCGATGGTCAAGGAACGGGTGTCGCTGAAGCGGCCCGTCAAGGTGATCATCGACGCGGGCAATGGCATCGCCGGCATGATCGCACCGCGGCTCTATCGCGAACTCGGCTGCGAGGTGGAGGAAATGTACTGCGATGTCGACGGGACCTTCCCGAATCACCATCCTGATCCCACCGTGCCGGAAGCAGTCGAAGAGCTGGCTGCTCGGGTGCTCGCCGGAGGCTTCGATCTGGGGCTGGGCTTCGACGGTGACGGAGATCGTGTCGGGGTGATCGACGAGAGCGGTGAGATCGTGTGGGGCGACCGGCTCACGGTGCTCCTGGCTCGCGATGTCTTGTCGCGCAATCCGGGCGCCACGGTGATCTTCGATGTGAAGTGCTCGAAGGTTCTAGCCGACGACATCGAGGCCCACGGCGGCCGCCCGCTTATGTGGAAGACCGGGCACTCGTTCATCAAACAGAAGATCCGCGAGGAAGAGGCCCTGCTGGCTGGTGAGATGAGCGGACATCTGTTCTTCGGCGAGAACTTCTACGGCCACGACGACGCCGTGTACGCGGGTGCGAAATTGATGGAGATCTACGCCCGTCAGGAAGGCCCGTTCTCGTCGCAGTTGGCCGACTTGCCGGAGGTGTTCTCGACCCCGGAGATCCGTCATCGGTCGACCGAGGAGCACAAGTTCGTGATCTGCGAACGCCTGCGCGACGAACTCGCCGCGGAGCACTCCGTAATCGCCATCGACGGGGTTCGGGTCGAGTTCGACGACGGCTGGGGGCTCGCACGGGCCTCGAACACCGGCCCACACATCATTCTTCGCTTCGAGGCTCAAACCGAGAGTCGGCTGGCCGAGATTCGCCAGCTCGTGGAGGGCAAGCTCGCCCGTATCGAAAACGAACTCGCGGCGGCAAACGAGGCATAGCAGTGACACTCGATCCGAAAGCCTACGCGGTGATCATGGCCGGGGGCAGCGGCACACGGTTTTGGCCTCTGTCACGTCAGGACTACCCGAAGCAGTTTCTGTCGATCGTCGGCGACGAGTCGATGATGTCGCAGACGTGGAGGCGATGCCTGGCGCTGGTCGGTGACCCCCAGCGCGTGCTGGTCGTGACCGGTGCGCGCTACGCGGACCTGACGCGCGAGCAACTCCCCGACCTGCCCGCGGCGAACCTGCTGGCCGAGCCCGAGGCGCGCAATACCGCGCCATGCCTGGCGTGGACCGCCGCTGAGCTGCAGCGACGCGATCCAGATTCGCTGATGCTGGTTTTCCCGGCGGATCACGTGATCGAGGATATCGATGGCATGCGGCGGTCGGCCGAAGCCGCCTGCGCCGCGGCACGGACCGGTGCGCTCGTGACCTTCGGCGTTCCACCGCGCTACGCGGAAACAGGCTATGGCTATGTTGAGGTGGCCGCCCCGCTCGATCTGCATCCCGAGCCTCCCGCGCCGGTTCGCCACGTGGCCGCATTTCGCGAGAAACCCGATGCTGAGACGGCCCAGCAATACGTGGAGGCCGGGACGTTTCTGTGGAATAGCGGCATGTTCGTGTGGGAATCGCGCGCGTTGCTGGCGGCCATGGAGGAACATCTTCCCGCCGCGGCGCGTGCTGCCGAGGCCATGCTCGCCGCCGCCGACGAAGCCGGACGCAGCGCCGCCTACGCGGAGATGCCGGCCACTTCGATCGACTACGGCATCATGGAGCAAGCGCAGCGGGTTGCCTGCGTCGAGGCTCAGTTCGACTGGTCGGATGTCGGCTCGTGGGAGGCGCTCGCCGAGCTGCTCCCGGCCGACGATGACGGCAACTTCGCTCGCGGTGAAGTGGCTGCCTTGGATGCTCGCGGCAACCTCGTTCACGCTCCCGGCGAGAAGGTCGCCCTGTTGGGGGTCGAGGGGCTCGCGGTCGTACGCGCTGGCGACGTGCTGTTGGTTGCCCGCCTCGATCGGTCGCAGGACATCAAGGAACTACGCGAACGAGTCGCCGCCGCCGGCATGAAAGACACCCTGTAAAACCGAATCGAGAGATTGCATCTGATGACCGACGAAAGCCGACTCGAGAGCCTCGATGCCCTGGTTTCGCTGTGCAAGCGACGGGGCTACATCT
>JAJCXS010000167.1 GCA_029263335.1 Acidobacteriota bacterium
GTGTCGGACGGCGCCCTCCCACATGGGAGTGGCCGACTCCGCGAACAGTACGCGGCCGGGAGTGGGCTCGGCGGTTCCATCCAGCAGACCGGAAAGATCGACGCCATCCATTGACGGATGCTCGTTCGTCGGGACGTTGGCGAGCGACAAGATCGTGGGAGCTACGTCGACGATGGATGTTCCGCTCGTACGCTCGCGTTTCGCCTCGATGCGCGGCCCGCTGAAGATCAGCGGAATACGAACCGCAGCATCGTGAACGTTGTCACCATGCTCGAAAAAGAGCCCGCCCTCGCCGAGATTCTCTCCATGGTCGGCGGTAAACACGATGATCGCGTCGTCGAGACGACCCAGTTCGTCGAGCGCCGTGAGCAACCGCCCGATCGCGGCGTCCGTCGCGGCGATCTCCTCGTCGTAGAGCTTGCTGCAATCCGGCAAGGCCGCGCTCGCGACACCATCGAGGTCCGCCATGATCGCCCCGACCTCGGCATGTCCGCCCTTCCACCGCGAATAAAGATCCCAGCACCGAGGTGCCGCCTCAGGCCTCGACTGGCGCGTCCAGTACGGCAGATGAGGATCGAAATACAAGACCCACAGGAAGACGCTCTCGCCGGCCCCGACGGTACGCAGCTGCCTCACGGCCTGCTCGGTCACCGCCTCCGCTAGCCCGATACCATCGGGCTTGGAATCGAAGCCGCGCACCAACCGGTGTCCGTAGCGTCGCCTCATCTGGCCGGGCGTCACGAAGCGGTCGAAGCCCGTGTTGAGTCCCTGCTCAGGCCCGGCCACCCGGTTCGCACTTACCGCCAGGGTGGCGTATCCGCGGCCGCTGAACAGCTGCGCCATCGTCGGATGATCGTCCATGGGCTCGCCGACCTCGCGACTGCCATGGTGGTGAGGCCACAACCCCGTCATCAGAGAAGCGACCGCTGGCGTCGTGCGCGGCATGGTCGTAATCGCCTGCGTGAACGCCGTACCGCTGGCGGCGAGGCTGTCGATGTTCGGCGTCGAAGCCCCCGCGTAGCCCATGTAGCCGAGCCGATCTGCTCGCAAGGTATCGACGGTGATCACGATCACGTCGGGGCCGGGCCGCTCGTGAACGCAGGCCGCGACCAGCAGGGCAGCTGCCGCCATTGGCCATCGGCCGCGTCCCAGGGTCATGGGGACGTTCGTGCCACCGGCGATGCGGGGCCACGC
Source organism: Acidobacteriota bacterium (assembly GCA_029263335.1). GTDB lineage: Bacteria > Acidobacteriota > UBA890 > UBA890 > WLXD01 > WLXD01. Next base: position 1,195 of record JAJCXS010000167.1, read on the forward strand.
GCGCGGCGGGCGCCAATCCTCCGGCGACCCACGACGTGCGCGGCCGCCATCACGCCGAACCGCGTCCACAAGCCGACGCCGACGAGCCAGTCGTATGCGAAGTACCAACGCGTCGGCGGATGTTTCCGGAAGAGCAGTTGCAGCGAGCGGTGATAGTGCATTTGCGACCGCAGGTAGCGAACCTGGGTGCCGCCCTCTCCTCCCACATGAGTCACGCGTGCGGCGGGAACAAACCGCACTCCCCATCCCGCGTCACAGAGTCGATAGGACAGGTCGAGATCCTCGCCGTACAGGAACATGCTCTCGTCCAACCCGCCCACCGCATCGAGAGCACTGCGCCGAAGCATCATGCAGCTCCCCATCAGGCCGCGAACATCTCGTTCTTCGTCGTAGCCTTCGCCCCGTCTCAGATACCCGTCCAACACCGGGTGATTGGGACAGAGGCGATCCAGGCCCACCGCGTAGGCGAGACCGGTCAGTGGGGTCAACCGGCCACGCTTGCACTGTGGCTGAACGGTACCGTCGACGTTCAGCAACAGAGGCCCTACCGCTCCCACATCCTGAGCTCCGCTAATGGCGTCGAGCAGCACATCGATCGCCTCTGCATGCACCTCGGTGTCAGGGTTCAGGATCAAGACGTACGTGCCGCGCGCACGTTCGAGCCCACGGTTGACCGCGCCGGCAAAGCCGACGTTGACGTCGATCCTGACAACTCGCGCGTCCGGATGCTCCGCTTGAACGAGGGGCGAGCAAGGCTCCGCCGAGGCGTCATCGACGACGATCACCTGGTGCTCGCAGGCAGGCGGATTCCGACGCAACGACGCCAGGCAGCGCCCGAGTCGTTCGAGTCCGGCGTGGTACGGGATACAAATCGAGAGTGTCATGGCCTCACCATACCTCAGCCCCAGTGGACCTCCGTACGCTTCCGATCCTGGCCTGCCATCGTCTCCTGCTCGTCGACTGGGCCCGGCGCACGGATGCCGTCGATCGTCCGCAGATCATCAACACTCAGCTCGAAGTCGAATATGTCGAGATTGTCAGCCAGATGGCCGCGCTGGACGCTCGAGGGAATGGGCACCACGCCGCGCTGCACGTTCCATCGCAAGACCACCTGGGCCGGTGTCTTGTCGTGCAGGTCCGCAACGGTCCGGATTGCTTCGTCCTGCAGCATGCGCGGCGCCGACAGGGGTGAGTGCGCCATCACGAGAATTCCGCGATCCTGACAAAATCGCACGAGTTCGCGCTGCGCCTTGCCGGGGTAGCATTCGATCTGATTCACCATGGGCGGAGCGAGATCGGCCTCCAGGATTCTCTCCAGGTCGGAGCGCTGAAAGTTACTCACCCCAATGCGCTCGGCCAACCCGCGCGACTGCAGCTCCAGCATCGCGGCCCAGGTCTCTTCGAGCGGCACACCGGCTGGCGCCGGAGCGGCCCGGTTCAGCGGCGGGAACACTCGTGTACGCAGCGTCTCTGGATCCAGGCGAGACACGTCTCCCAGCTCCGCCGCATGGGGCCAAGATTCTGGCGCGTGCACCAGGTACAGCTCCAGCGCGCGAACGCCGAGACGACGTAGCGAGGCCTCCGCGGCGGCGATCACCTCATCGAAACCGTGATTCGTCTGCCACACCTTGCTAACGAGAAAAAACTCGCTTCTCGACGGGGCACCCGGTCGCCCGAGCGCCTCGCCAATCTGGCGCTCGGTGCCGTAGACCTCGGCCGTATCCAAGAGGCGATAGCCCAGGTCGATGGCGATCTCCAGAGCGTCGTCGAGGCTCACCCGTCGACCCTGGCGATACGGAGAACAGCCGAGGCCCACCCGAGGCATGCCCGCCAGGCTCGGGGTCAACGAACGAGCCCCCCGAACAAGCTCCCCAGCGCCCGCGCGGTCTGCGCCTCCTGAAACTGGCCGGCGGTCTCTGCTGCGGCAGCACGAACCGCAGCTAGCCGGTCCTGGCTCTGGTCGTACTGTTCGATCACCCGGCACAGTTCTTCGACCAGCGGGTAGACGTGGTTGTTCGGCCACACGAACGCGTTCTTGCCGGGCTCCAGAAAGTCGCGCCCGCCGTAAGCGTCGTAACAAAACACCACGCACCCGGCCGCTAGCGCCTCGGGCACGGTCGAATTGAAAGCCTCGAGCGTGTTGGTGTTCAGCAGAAAGGCCGCCCGCTTCATCGTTTCCGCCACCTGGCGATGCGTCTGCCCCGACAGTTCGAGCAACTCCCAGTCTCTGCCCTGTTCGCGGCCAACGCGGCGGACCTGCCGGCGGAGGAGCTTCGACGCGATGTCGTAGTCGAGATATCCGGCTTGGCGATAATCAGGCTTACCCACCATCACCAACCGGCGTTCGCGGGGTCGGGAGAGCTCATTCGAATCGGCGAAGAAGTACGGCGCGATGAACGGGGGCACCAACGCCGGCTCGAGTCCACAATGACGCGCGATGATGTCCCCTGTGCTCGGCAATATGGCCATCGCCGCCTCAAAGCCAAGATCGCGGTAGTCGAAAGCCTCCTCGGTTCCTTCCCACATGAGGAAATTGCCGAGCACGATCACCACACGCCGGCACGCCCATGTCGCCGTCGCAGGATCGTGTGCCATGACCTCCGGCATCACCAGAATGTCCTCGGGCCGAGGCTGGAACTCGTTCGCTTCGATTGAGAGCACCGGCACTTCCAGGTCGAGCCAGCTCAGACGGAACCGCTTGCCGCGGTGCACCACGTACGCGTCGAAACCGATTTCACGCAGGAGGCGGACGTGGTGATAGAGCAAGCCAACGCCCCAGCTCGGCACGTCATAGTCGGGCACAAGATAGTGAATCCGCGAACCGCTCATCGCGACCGCCGCCGCGTCACGCCGCCACGGGAATCAACGAGTGCGTGCATAGATGCAGTGCCGACAGATGAAGTCATCCGGTGCATCATCAATGCCGTACACCCATCGCCGCAAGCGCGCCAACTCCGGACCGGCAAGAACGTCGTCGAGGCGCTGTTGGGCGAGATCTCCCACGACGTGGCGATCGTGATAGTCCTGGCAACAGAGAACGCACTGGCCACTCGGCGTGATGTGGATCCACTGCAGCGGCCGCGAGCCCGTTTGCTCGCAGCCGCACAGACGCCCATGCGGCACCGCCGGGCCATGCCCCACGGGCAAGTTACCCGCTCGGTCCATGACCTCGTGGTACTTGACCTCGAAAGCGGAGCCTTCGAAGCGGCGGTCAATCTGCTTGAAATCCGCCCTGTGTTGGCGGTCGCCACAGCCCAGCACGACGATTTCCATCTGCGGGGCCAGTCGGAGATCGCGGCAGTAGTCGAGGTTGCGTAGCACCGATGCGAGGTGGTCGTGACCGCGTTCCGCAGCATAGCGAACCGGGTCCAGGCTCGACAGGTTGACGGACAGGTAGCGCAGTCCGCCGAGATCGCTGATCGCGTCGACGCGTTTGGGGGTGAGACCGGTGGCGTTGGTCAGTACCGCGGCAGGAAGATCGTAGCGTCGTAGCAGACCCAAGCGTTCGATGAACAACGGATCGGCCGTCGGCTCGTTGTAGTGCACCATCGATACGCCCTCGAGCGTTGACCGGTGCTCGGCGAGTTGGCCGACAATCAACTCGTAGAAGTCCATCGTCATCGTCTGCGTTTCGCGCGGGTGCGTAGCGACGGGGCAGAAGTAGCAGGTCTGATTGCAGGTGGTATTCGCCTCCAGCGAGGCGTACTTGAGATGGAATCGGCCAGCGTGCGCGAACTTGTCCGGCACCAGCCATCCTTGTTCGGCGAGCTGACGCCGCAACTCGGGGGCCAGTTGCGCGACGGTCAGGTCGCCCTCATGAACTCGCACCAGCTCCTTGAAGCCGCCTTCCCGAGGCCCCTTCTCTAGATCCCGCAGCGGGTTGTAGATCCTCGTCGGGTCGAAATGGAGGAACGGCTCCAGGACGACTAGCGAGGGCGTCGCATCCGCGTCAGCAGCTGAGTTCACTCGTTGCTTCGCCAGTCCAGGTACTCACGCATCATCGCGTCGTCATCGATGTCGCGCGCATGCATGCCATCGATGATGTCCTGACGCGCGGCATCTCCCGCAATCGACCGGTACCAGGCCTCGGCCATGAGTTTGGAGCCGAGGGCGTTCGGATGCAGCCGATCGTCGGTGAAGGCCTCTGGATGCTGACCGATCGTGAGCGACCAGACATCGGGCCCCGCGTGTACGTACTTGTACCCGCGACGCAGCAACGCGTCGAGGGCGAAACGCTCGTTGCCGACCTCGGGCTCGTAGCCCTCCTTGTAGATGTGCATGCCGATGATCACCTGCTCGATGCCATCGGAACGCAGCTGGTTCACCAGCGTCTCGAGCGCATCGGCGCCGACGCGGATACCGTCCTCGTCGTCAGCAGACGTAACCGGGCCCAGGCGCGTTTCCGGCGTCGGGGTGCGTTGTAGCGATTGCTGCATGAGTACGACCGTGGCGGCGGGCGCGTCGCCCCGAAGTCGCGGCGTATCGCCGAAGAAATCGGTCAGCATGGCACCGTAGGTTGCCTGGTAGTCCTCGCTGGACGGGTCCGCTATCCATCGCCCAACGGGCGATCCGCCGATCGCAGCGTTGAGCACATGGTAGGTCCGCCCGCCGGCATGCTCGTCGAGCATGTCCTGCACCAACTGAGGCCATACGTACGAGGTCGAGTATCCGACCAGGACCATGGATTTCTCGTTGCCGTCGAGTAGCGTCGGCCGCACGGCCGACGCCGGCGGCGTGGCTTCGGTCGCTGGTGCGGCCGGTACCTGCGCGGTATCGACGGCGCAGGCGGCAAGTAGCAGTCCGAGAATAATCGTGGCGGCGAAACGCGACCAGAGGTTCTTGTGCATCGGTCCTCGCGAAGGGCAGCGGTGGATGAGGTGACGGCACTGTAGGAAGCTGCGGCACTCCCGTCAACGAGGACCGGTGTGCCGGTGCAAGGAAGCTATCCCCGCGGCAGGCCTGCCCGTCCGCACAGGCCGCCGCCGCCCAGGCCTCGCCAGCGCTGGCGTCTGGTCACATTCAGAAGCTGCGACTGAGCCTCAATGTCCCGCGTAGGCCCGCCCTGCGAATGTCGTTACGCGCAGTCCAGAAGTGCCGCAGACTCGAGACGAACACGAAGCGGCCGTACGCCCAGCGAGCGCCGAAACCGGTCTCGTAGTACGTCTCTCCCCTGCCAGTGGAATCGTCCCACAATCGGGCGTTCATCAAGACGTCGACGCTGAGCGGCGGCATCAGCTGCCAGCGAGCCGTGACCCGACCCAGCGCCCTCCGCGTAGTGCGCGCGGGAATACTCGCGATCTGACGAGATTGGCTCAGGTTGACGCTGATGGTGGCGCCGTTGTCGAACTGGTACCCGAGAAACTCGTTAAAACTCAGCCGGGTGAAGGCCGAACTGCGGGAGGCGAGATTCTCGTATTGCCCGGAAGCGATGGTGCGAAATCGAGTCCCGGTGAGACGTAGCTTCAGGCCCATGCTGCGGCTGTCGGAGGGAGACAGAAGACCGTCATCGTCGCCTTCCAGAAGGTCCTGCCGTGTCTTGCTGGTTTGGTAGAACGGCATGATCCAGCCATAGTCGAGGCTGACCGACCAGGACTGGTTGTGCCGGCCGACGCGGGTCAGCGAGGGGGCCTGCACGCTGTAATTGATCAAGAGAGGTTGTCCGTCCTCGATCCGCCCTTCGGGAGTGACCGTGATCTCGGCCAGATCACCGAGGTGGTCGATCGTGTAATCGACATTCTCCTCGTAGATCACTACCTGAGACTGATCGGTCACCAACACGGTTCCGACAATGACATGAGGCTCCAGTAGGGCGAACGGCACACCGATCCGACCTACGTGACGCTCGTCGGCGATCTCCAACTCACGCTCGTTGAACGCGTTGTCTTGTCGCTGATAGGCACGTGAGTAGCGCCCGAGAAGCCGGCCGCCGCCGATCAGGTTCTTACGATAGTTCAAGCCCAGAGCCATCGTGTAGCTGAGACGTTTGCCCGTCGGCAGGCGGTTGATCGTTGCGCCCGAGCTGATGTTCGTGGTCAGGCTCTGGTACAGCTGGTGCCACAAGCCGAGGGTCCCGCTCGTTGTCACGAAGACCTGACCCTGACGATGTCGCTCGTTGAAGCTATAGGCCGCCGAAGACGACAGGCTGGGCAGAATCTGAAAGCGAATCGTCTCGCTGATGTCGAGTTGCTGGAGGGGGCTGGCACCGCCGCGACGGAAGATCTGCACGTTGGTCTGGAGCCCATCGCTCTGTAGGAAGGGCAGCCTCAGACTGTGCGCCAGGCTGGCGGACTGCGTTGGGTTACTCAGGCCGGGTGAGAGTTCGTTGCGAACGTCGTCGAACGACCACGACAGACTCAGCGACTGCCAACCCCAGCTTTCCGAGGCCCGGAAGGCGAGCAGGCGGCGCGTTTCTACCGATCGCGTCACCCGGTTGCCCGACCAGGAGCGGCGGTCGATGTGGAAACGTCGCGCCGTAATGAGCGGAGACAAGGGCACGTTGCTAAGCCTGAGCGACAGGGTCTTACTGTCGGTGTCGACGGCGGTTGAAGTGCCGAACTGCAGGTCGACATCGCTGCTGCTGCGGGCGATGCCGAGATTGAGTTGATAAGCAGAAGCGGGCAGCACATCAAGGCCGATGTCGTAATTGACGACCTTGCCTCGGGACGAACTGTCGCTGGTCACGTCGGTAGCGGTAGCCTGCTGCAAACCGATCGAGGCCCCGCCACGTAGCACCAACAGGCGTCGACCTACGAGGAGCCCCGTGTTGCGAAACGTGAAGCGCTGTTGGGTCAGACGGCGACGAAGCGTGAAGGGTCCGGAAACGCGGCCCGTACGCTCCCGGCCGAAGTCGGCGTCCGCTTCCAGCCGAGCTTCCCACTTGCCCAGGCGTATGAATGGCAGCTGTGCGATGGCTGGCGCTGGAATGGCCATCAGCACCGTCAGCAACGCGATCGCCAGCCCGGGCCCCAAGGCGCGCCGAAGAAGTGTTTCGCGGTCGTCGACGATCATCGTGGCTTGTGGCAGCGGGAGCAGCTCTGGAAGGTCACTTCGAAAGCAACATCACCGTTATGGCATTTGGCGCAGAACTCCCCTTGCCGGATCGCGTCCATGGTGATCGCGTTGGCGCCCTTCTTCATCTCGAAGATCTGCGGATGGCATGCCGAGCACTTGAAGCGAATACGGTGCCGCCAGTGCGGGAACACCACCGGTGGATAGTCGTCGGCCATCAGCGCCAGGTTGGCGTCGGCAAACGGGACCTGAGGATCGCCAGCCGGGGCTTCCCCAACGGGTGCCGCGTCCGCCGCTGCGTCCACGGCTGTGGCTGTGCCGGTATCGACGGCGGCGTCCTCGGGGTCGACCTCACCAGCACCGGTTTCCGGGTTGGCCTCGGCCGCCGCCTCGCCCATCACGATCATGCTGTTGGCGGTGCGCTCGAATGCGATATCGCCGGTCACGGCGAAGGGCGCCTTGTCGATGCCCATGAACCTCATCACGTACTGAGCAATCGCCCAGCCTTCATGCGGCGGCAAGAACTCGCCAAAGCCGGGCATGGGAGTTCCAGTAAGCCCGGTCATTACCGTCCGATAGATGTCCTTGGGCTCGGAGCCGCCTTTGATGGGTCTGCCGCTGGCGAAGTTGAAGGGCCGGAGCGGCTGTCCCCAGTCATCGGTGAGCGACGCGGCCGATGGCCCGTCACCACCGCCT
>JAJCXS010000168.1 GCA_029263335.1 Acidobacteriota bacterium
GCCTCACGTAACGCGTCCAGTACATGCGTGGCCGCCTCGCGAACGAACTCGCGCGAGACCCCAGCCTCCGCCATCCACTCGAGCACGCGCTCATGATCGAGCATCTCGTCCATGCGCGGCAGGCGCCGAAACAACTCGGAAGCGTCGGTCATGAATTCCTCTGAGCAGAGCGATTCGACGACGGCAAACCAGCATCGCCGTTGGCGAGCCGCGGTGACCCCGTAGGCAAACACCGTCCGTCAGCAGACCGCATCGCGCGGTCCTGCTAGCATCCTAACCGGCACCCGCCATTGGAGGCATCTCGGTGAACGATTCACGCGACGCGCAGCGCGACCAGAAACTACTCGAACAGCTGGACCCGGCCACCGCCCGCATGCTGTTCCCGGAGAAATTCCCGCAGCGGCTGCGCGTGACATTGCAGTATCCGCCACTCGACCAGGCGACGAGCGCTGTCGCGGCCGAGGCCCTGGCACGGGCGGAATCGTGTGATGAGACTCCTACCGGGGCCTCCCTTGTGACCTTCACGCTCGACGAAGCTGACGCCCTGCACGATCTGTTCGCCCTCGTCGACGGCGCCTTGGGATCGTCGGCGGTCGAGGTGCGCATCAACGGGCAGGAGCTGCCGATGGCTCGCGAACTCTGGCTGCCGTTGTTCTGGAGCCTGCGCTCCTGACCCTCATCCGGTCGGCCGGACCCGCCCCCGAGCAGCTAGTGGTCCGTCAGCGCGTGAAACTGCTCGGCAGTCTCCACCGACCAGCCGCCGATTACTCGTAGCACGCGTCCTTCCTCGTCGAGCAAGACCGACAGCGGCACGACGATCGCGCCGCCCTCGAACAGCCCCGGAATGCGGTCGTCATTGCTCACATGCACCGGATACGTAGTGCCCATATCGCGGAGAAACGGGGCAACGCGAGCAACCGTGTTCGTGTCGATGCTGATACCAACGAGATCGATGCCGGCGGACGCCAGCGGCCCACTCAACTGCTCGAGTTCCGGCATCTCGCGGCGGCACGGCACGCACCAGGTGGCCCACACATTGAGCAGCGTTCGCCGCCCGGGTCGAAGGAGTTGGTGTACGGAGGTAGCCGCCTGCCCGGGCAGGTCGACACCGTTAGGCACCACAACGCGGTCGAGCAGCTCCAGATCGGGGAATACATCGCCGCGATCAAACGTGAGCCCGGCGAACGTGCGCTCCTCACTGCTCAGCGGGTCTGCCAGTGCGAAGGCCGTCTCCTCCACCGCCGAGACAGCGTCGCTCTCTCGGATGAGAAGAGACGTGCCCGCGGCAATGCCCTCCACACCCTCCACTTGTTCGACACGCTGCACCGCGCCGCTCGGCCAGGACACCTCGATCCAATCCGCTCGAGGCGCGTCGCCGAGACCAATCAAGATGCGGGGATCATTCTGAGCGAGAAAACCTGAACCGGCAGACTTGAGCTTGGTGACGACTCCATCGGCCGTGCCTGCGCGCACAATCGCGCCATAGGCGTCGCGCCCACTCTCGGTTCCTTCCAGGGCGACGCGAATGAAGCCGTTTTCCCCACCGACATTGTTGCGGAACAGCTCGTGGGCGTTGTGTTGAAAAGACACCAGGAAGATGTCGAGATCGCCATCATTGTCGAAGTCGGCCAGTGCCGCGCCGCGGCCATCGCCGATCGAGTCCAGGCCGGAAACACCCGACACGTCGATGAGTTCCTTGCCGCCCACGCTCAGCCCCAGATAGTCGCGCTCGTAGCCGCTGAACGACAGCCCTTCCTGGAAGATCATCGACATGTGGTTGTTTTGATACTCGGAGTTGCCGGTCTCTTCCGCCTCCGCCTGGGCAGCCACCACGTGGCGCCAGAAGATGCTTCATGTGTCGTTCATGGTCTTGCCCGAAATGAAGCCATTCGGGGCGTAGATGTCCTCCCAACCATCGTTGTCGAAGTCGAGAAAACCGCCGCCCCAGGCCCAACCAGCACCGATGCCGCCAAGCTCCTGAGTGATGTCGTTGAAATTACCGTCGCCGTCGCCCAGAAACACCGTGTTGCCCGACGCCAGCTTGCGCAGCAGGGGGTCGCCGCTGTCCTGTTCAGGAAACAGCCGCGCGAGGATTCGGTTGCCTGCGGTCGACGACATGTTGGTGACATGTAGATCAAGATGGCCGTCGTTCTGGAAATCGCCGAACGACACGCCCATGCCATTGCCCGGATCCAGAACCCCGCGCTCGGCGGCAATGTCCACGAACTTCCCGCCGACGTTTTCGTACAGAGCGTTCTGGCCGAAATCGTTGGCCACATACAGGTCGGCATCAGCGTCGCCATCAATATCGGCGAACGCGGCTGCGTAGCCCCAGCGCGCATCGCGCACACCCCACTCGGCAGCGGCTTCACGGAACTTCAGACCGCCCTGGTTCACGAACAGCAGATTGGCGGTCCCGTTGCGCGCGTCGTGCCAGGAGTCCGGCATGACGATCCCGTACTGGTTGTATCCGGTCACGTAGACATCGAGCAGCCCATCGCCGTTTACGTCCGCTACCGCTGGGCTGAAGCCGATGGCCGTGCGCGAGACGCCGGCGGTGGGAGAAATATCCAGAAATGCCAGCGCACCATCGGGAATGAGGCGATTCTCCAGGAACATCTGCGCCCCAACCGCAGAGAGGAACAGGTCCTGGTCGCCGTCGTTGTCGGCATCAAAGAACACGGCGCCGCTGGCGGTCGGAGTGAGACCGACGAGGGTCTCCTCGGAGATGTCGCGAAACGTACCGTCGCCATCGTTCAGATAAAGAGCGTTGCCCTCGACGCCGGTGGCCAGGACATCCATCAAGCCATCATTGTTGATGTCGGCAACGGCCGCCCCGTGCGCCACGACCGTGTCGTTCGGCGCCTTGCCGAAGTCGGGAAACGTGGTCCCTACGCCGGCCGGCACGGCGACCTCGTCGAACAGGTCCCGCGTCGCCACCTTGGACTGTGCCGACTCCACGGCGAAGCTGAGGATCTGCCAGTCCTCCTCTCCTACGCGCTCCGCCTCGGCCTGCGCCCAGGCGACCAGCCACTCCCGATGCCCCGCGCGATCACGTCCGACGATCTTGAACTGGATGCGCGCCGTTCCGCGATCCTGACCGTCGGCAAACGACGCTCGCTTTACCTTGAAACGCGCATCGTCGATGGAATCGAAGTGGTCGAGCACACGGCTGAAGCGCTGCAGTAGCTCGGCGCGCGCCACGCGCTCGGCCGGCCCGCTACCCCAATCGTGGACATCGAGCCAATCGTTCACCATCGCCGTTTCCGACGGACCGTCGAAGAAACCCTGGACCGTTACCTCATCCGCCCAATGGCGGGCTATCGCCTCGGCATCGCGGTCGCGCGTCGCGACCGACAACCGCAGCAGGTCGTTGGCGAGAGACTCGGACATGTCCTCGCTGCGCTCGAGACTCGACGGGTCGAAATCGATCTGCTGACCAACGAACAGACCGGCGGCAATCGTCAGCAGGGCAAGGGTTCGAAACATACTGTGGATCCTGACGGGGTCGCAGCCGAGGACAGCGACCGCAACTACGGTAAGCGGATGTCCACATCATCCTACATACCGAACACGTCGTTATCTCGTCGAGTTCCCGCCCGTGGCCATCCCACAAGACTCCATTACCCGTCTCGCAACACGGTGGCGGGATCGATGCGGAGGGCGCGACCCACGGGGAGCAGCATCGCCGCCGTGGCAGCACTCAATAGCAGCACCGGCACAGCCGTCAGGGTGAGCGGATCCCGGGTTCCGATGCCGAACACCAGACTCGCCGCGAAGTCACCAAGGGCAAGCGCGGCGATGATGCCGACCGCCGCACCAACCGCGATGGTGATGAATCCCTGCCCCAGGACAAGACTGCGCACGTCGCCCTTCCCGGCGCCTAGTGCAACCCGCACGCCGATCTCGCGGGTACGCTGATGCACGGTGTAAGTGGCCACGCCATAGACCCCGATGATCGCCAGGAGCAAGGCCAGGCCGCCGAAGGCAACCAGTAGTCGCATGATCGACTGGCGATCAGCGACGGTGCCCCGCACGTAGCCGTTCAGCGTCTCGATCAACATCAGGGGCTGGTTCGGGTCGTGGGCCAGGACTGCCTGCCGCAGGCCCGGTGCCATCTGCTCCGGTGCGCCGTTCGCCCTGACCGCGAGCGCCAGAGGCAGCAGACTCACGTAGCGGCGCATGAGGCCTGCCGGCACCTGCCCAAGCGGAACGTAGACCACCGCATCCGGCTCGCTATCGAGACCTCCCTCGAGCACGTTAGCAGCGATCCCCACCACCGTGCGCGGACTGGCGTCGTGAAACGGCGGCGGGAAGAACGGCGGCCCGATCGTGACCTGCGCGCCGATCGGGTCTCGGCCGGACCAGTACTGGTCGGCGGCCTTCTGGTTGATAACGACAACTCCCGCACTATCGAGCCGATCACTCTCGTCGAAGGCGCGGCCGCGCACGATCTCGATGCCGAAGGTCTCGAAGTAGCCTGGCGTACCGGGTCGGTAGTGCGCAGAGGGAACGTCGTCGTCCGTCGCAGGCTCCGGGTCGCCTTCAATCACGAAGGTCATGCCCGGGGCGTTGGCCATGGGCAAGTTCGTCGCTGCGGTGGCCGCCTCCACGCCGGGAATCGCCATGATCGCCTCGACCAGCGTGTCCGAGAGCGCCTGCCAGTCCTCGGGACCGTCGTAGGCGGAAGCCGCCATTGGCATGTGCGCGGTCAGCACGCCGTCCGCGACCATGCCCGCGTCACGGTTGACGAGCAGGAGAAAACTGCGAATGAACAGTCCGGCACCGACCAGAGCGACTACCGTCAGGGCGATCTGGCCGGCCACCACTACCTGCCGCATCCGTCCTCCCGATACGACGCGACTGGTCGAATCGTTGAGGTGTCCGACCATGCCGGCACCCCGTGCGCGCAACACCGGCAGCAGGCCGACGATCGTCGCGACACCAACCGTCGCCAGCGCCGCGAACAACAACACCGGCACATTCAGACCCACCGTTGCCAGCGGGCGGCTGGCGGCCGGAACGAGGTCGAGCACGAGCCGTAGACCGCCCAACGCCAGCAACAAGCCCAACACTCCGCCCAGAGCCGCCAACAACAGGCTCTCGGTGAAAAGCTGCCGCACAATGCGCGACGTCGGCGCCCCAACGCTGCGGCGCAGCGCGATCTCTTGCCTTCGCTCCGCGCCCCGTGCCAACTGCAGACTGGCAACGTTGCCGCAGGCAATCAGCAGGACGAATGCGGCGACTACCGTGACGATCAGCAGTGTCTGGCGCAGATCGCCGAAGAGCATCGTCTGTGGCGGGCGCACCGACACCACCTCGCCGTCGCTAACGGCACCCATCAAGCTCAGGAATTCGTCGTTGACGGCCGTGACCTCCGCGGCCGCCGGCACGGCGCCCAGACCAACGCGCAACTTACCGGTGACCTGCAGGTAGGCCTGTCTGTCGGTGCTGCCCGAGTCCGCCTGCAGCGGCACCCACAACTGCGCGGCTGCGGGATAGCGGAATCCGGCGGGCATCACTCCGATGACTTCGTGCAGCCTGCCGTTGAGCCGCAGCGACTTGCCGAGAATGGCGGGATCCGCGCCGAACAGGTCGCCCCACAAACCGTTCGACAGGACCACGGCCAACGGCCCCGATGGCTGATCCTCGCTCTCGTTGAACGTCCGACCGAGTTCTGGCCGCACCGAGAACGTATCGAAGAAGCTCGCGGTCACGCGCGTACCGGCTAGCCGTAGCGGATCCCCTTGTTCGGTGAGATTGAATCCGATGTCCAGCCAGTCATAGGCGCACAGAACTTCAAAGGAGTCCGAATGGTCGCGCCAGAACACATACTGAGGCACCGAGGTGTTGGGCGCCACATCCGGCGGAAAAAGCCGCTCCACCTGCGCCAGGCGCTCAGCGTCGGGAAACGGCAGCGCGCGGAGAAAGGTGGCCTCCACGACGCTGAAGATGGCCGTGTTGGCGCCAATCGCCAGCGCCAGTGTGAGAATGGCGGCGGCGCTGGCGATCGGTGCTTTGACGAGCAGGCGAAGACCGTACTTGAGGTCCAGGAGCATGACTTGACCCGGTTCGGGACGACCGGCGGCAACGTCGCGCCAACACGCAGACGCGCGTGCCCGGCCGCGAACGCTGACGCCGATTGACCATGAAATGTTCGACGTTGGTTTCCAGCGCCGGGGAACGCTGTTCTCTCACCAAATAACCCTGGCGCTCCGGTTTTTGCGAGATTGCGGGTTCGTCCGCTGTGAGCCAGCCATCACTGCGACGGCGACGCTCGTCACGGCCCGGCCCCGGCACCGCTGAAGGCGGATTGACTATCGGTCCCGCGTGCAAGAAACTCAGCCCGCACGAACCCCGTCCGGAGGGTTCTCGTCCCTTCAATTCTCGGGTACGGTGGCATGGTCGCGTATCTACCGATCGCGGTTTTTCTGGGTGTGGCGATCGCATTCGCGATCCTGCCCGTGGTACTCGGGCGTCTCATACGACCAACTCCGCCGCCGAGCGAGGGCAAGCTGGCCCCGTACGAGTGCGGTGTCGAGCCCACCCGCGACGCCCACGCACGCTTCTCGATCAGGTTCTACATCGTGGCCATGCTGTTCCTGGTGTTCGACGTGGAAACCGTCTTCATGTTCCCGTGGGCTATTCGCTATCGCCAGCTGGCCCTTTTCGGCCTGATTGAAATGGTGATCTTCCTGGCGATCCTGATCTTCGGCTACATCTACGCCTGGAAACGCGGGGCACTCGAATGGGTCTAGTCGAGCACAAGCTTCCCGACAATGTCCTCACCACACAGGTGGACGGGATCATCAATTGGGCGCGCAAGTCCGCGCTCTGGCCGATGACCTTCGGCCTCGCTTGCTGCGCCATCGAGATGATCGTCACCACGTGCTCGCGCTATGACATGGCGCGTTTCGGCGCCGAGGTCTTCCGCGCCACTCCGCGTCAGGCCGATTTGCTCATCGTCTCGGGCACCGTCACCCTCAAAATGGCGCCGGTCATCAAGCGACTTTACGACCAGATGCCCGACCCCAAGTGGGTAATCTCGATGGGCTCTTGTGCGACCTGTGGCGGCCCCTACCCGACCTACAGCGTGCTCCAGGGCGTTGACCGCATCGTTCCGGTTGATGTCTATGTGCCGGGCTGCCCGCCGCGGCCCGAAGCTCTGCTCTATGGCCTGCTGCGACTGCAGGACAAGATCGACCAGATGAAGGTGCTGCGGAAGTAACCGCGGAACCCACCAAAGGCTGAACATGGCTGACGAGCCAAACAAAGACAGTACCGAGCAGCCGGCAACAACGCCGGCCAGCTCCGAAGACGCGCCGCAGGTAGTGGAAGCGCCGCAAGCAGCGGCAGGTAAACCCGCTGCCGAAGCGCCCCCCGAGCCGGAGCCCGAGCCTGAGCCGCATCCCGTCCTGGCGGCACTGGCCGATCAGTTCGGCGGCAGGATCGCAGATGAGGGCGAGGACCAGTGCGGCACTCCCATTGTCCGCGTCGGCGACGGCGATCTGACCGAGGTCATGACGTGGTTGCGCGATGGCGACCTGAAGCTCAACTACCTGTCGAGCGTCACGGCTGTCGACTACACGACCCGCGATCCGCGCTTCGATGTCGTGTACCACCTCTACTCCGTGGGGCAGAACCATCGCCTCACGGTGAAGTGTGGCTGCGAAGACGGCGAGGGCGTTCCCAGCATGGTCGACGTGTGGCCGGCCGCGGATTGGCTCGAGCGCGAAACGTACGATCTGTACGGCACCGAGTTTCTCGGCCACCCGGACCTGCGGCGGATCTTCCTGCCGGAAGACTGGGAAGGCTTCCCGTTGCGTAAGGACTATCCGCTCGAGGGGCCAAACCTGGAGCTGCTCACGCGCCAGCAGGCGGCGTTTCGAGGCGGCCAGTTCGATCGCATTCGCGGCGAGCAGCCGATCAACGAGCAGGAACGAGAGATGGCAGGCCCTGGAGTCGTCGGCGCACTCTGGGAGCCGCCGGCCGAAGACAGCGACACGGAAGCACCGGACCAGGAAGGCGACTGAAGTCGATGCTGGAAACCAAAGAATTCGAACTGAACATGGGTCCCCAGCACCCGTCAACGCACGGCGTGCTGCGTCTGGTTCTGCATCTCGACGGCGAGACCGTCCTCGATGTCGATACGGTGATGGGCTACCTGCACCGCGGCACAGAGAAGCTCTGCGAGACACGCAACTACTATCAGAACGTCCCGTTCACGGATCGCACCGACTACCTGGCCGCCCCGTACAACAACCTGGGCTACGTGGAGGCCGTCGAGAAGCTCGGGGGTTACCAGGTGTCCGAACGCGCGCTGTATGCGCGCATGGCCATCGTCGAACTCTCTCGTATCGCCAGTCACCTGTTCTGGCTGGCAACGCACGCGCTGGATATCGGCGCCCAGACGATGTTGTTCTGGTGTACTCGCGAACGCGAGGTAATCCTCGACTTCTTCGAGGCGGCTCTGGGCGATCGGCTCACGACGTCCGCTTTCAAGCCGGGCGGATTGCGCCGCGACCTGCCCGAAGGGTGGGTGGAGGCCGTGCTCGAGTTCTGCAGCACCTTCCCGGCCCGCGTCGAGGAATACGAGACGCTCCTGAATGCCAACCGCATCTGGATCGAGCGCACGGTGGGTGTCGGCGTCATCAGCGGCGAAGACGCCATCGCGCTGGGACTATCCGGTCCCATGCTTCGCGGCTCGGGCGTGGATCACGACTTGCGTAAAGTACTGCCCTACGGCGGCTACGAGACGGTCGATTTCGACGTGCCCGTGTACCCGGACTGCGACTCCTACTCACGCTACCTGGTGCGCATGGAAGAAATGCGCCAATCGACCCGCATCGTCCAGCAGGCGCTGGCGAAAATGCCCGAGGGCAAGATCACCGGTAAAGCGCCGAAGATGATCAAGATCGCCGAGGGCGTAGAGGCATACCATGTGGTCGAGAGCCCGCGAGGCGAACTCGGCTACTACCTGATCGGTGGCGGCAAGGACATCCCCTACAAGTGCAAGATCAGGGCGCCATCCTTCTGCAATCTGCAGGCGGTTGGCCCCATGTGCAAGGGCCACCTGATCGCCGACGTCGTGACGGTTATCGGCACCATCGATATCGTGCTCGGAGATGTCGACCGATGAGCGATTTCCTCATCATCAATGTCGTCATCCCGCTCGTTCAGATTGGCGTCCTGTTGGGCATTCTCGGACTCGCCGCCGGCTACATCGTGCTGGCCGAGCGCAAGGTGCTGGCTTTCATCCAGAGCCGTCTGGGCCCCATGCGTGTTGGTCCCCATGGCCTGCTGCAGCCAATCGCCGACTCCCTGAAACTGCTACTCAAGGAAGACCTCATTCCCGGCTCAGCGGACAAGCTGCTCTACGTAGCATCGCCGGTCATCGTGGTGGCGATGGCGTTCACGGCGCTGGCCATGATCCCGTTCGGGCAGGGCATCACGTTGCTCGGCTATCACATTCCCGGGGTCATCGCGGATGTCAACGTCGGCATCCTGCTGATCCTCGGCATCAGCGGCCTGACCACCTACGGAATCATCCTCGGCGGCTGGTCGAGCAACTCCAAGTACCCGCTGCTGGGCGCCATGCGCGCCGCGGCGCAGATGGTCTCCTACGAGATCGCCCTGACCTTTGCGGTACTCGCGGGCCTCATGGTGGCCGGCACCCTGTCGATGGTCGGAATCGTCGAGGCCCAACGCGATATGGGCGTATGGTTCGTGTTCATCCAGCCGGTCGCCTGGGGCATCTTCACCATCGCCATGGTGGCCGAGACCAATCGCGCCCCATTCGACATGGCCGAGGCCGAATCGGAACTCGTCGGCGGTTTCTTCACCGAGTACTCCGGCATGCGCTGGGCGCTGTTCTTCCTTGGCGAGTACACCGCCATGCTGGTGATCGCGGCGGTCAACGTGACCTTGTTCTGGGGCGGCTGGATGCGCCCCTTCCCGAACGTGGAAGCGCTAGCCTTTCTCGATGTCGTGCCGAGCGGAATCTGGTTCCTGCTCAAGGTCACGAGCTTCCTCTATTTCTATATGTGGATCCGCGGAACCTTCCCGCGCTATCGCTACGACCAATTGATGGCGCTCAACTGGAAGTCGCTGATCCCACTTTCGATCCTCAATCTGCTTGTCACCGGTGTGGTGATGCTTCTGCTAGCCTGATGCGCTGCATGGACCTCGCATGAGCACAATCGTCTCTTCAGCCCCCAGTTCTTCGGCGCCAGAAAAGACATTCCTGGAGCGGTTCCTCCTCGTGGAACTGCTCAAAGGCATGTGGCTGACGCTGAAGTACACCTTCCGGCCGAAGGTCACGGTGCAATACCCGCTGGAGCGCGAGTCGGTCCACCCGAACTACCGCGGCATTCTGAGGGTCGACGAGAGCACCTGCATCGCCTGTTACCTGTGCGAAAAGATCTGCCCCGACAAGTGCATTCATCTCGAGGGCGAACGCGGGTACACCAAGGGCAAGGGCGGCAAGTACGCCACGTATTTCTACATCGACCACGCACGCTGCCTTTTTTGCGGACTATGCGAAGAGGTGTGCCCGGTGGACTCGATCTATCACAGCAACGAGTATGAGGCGGCGGTCTACAACCGCGTCGACGCGGTCCACGATCTGCAGATACTCGACAGCGGCCACAACATCATCCATTACGAACGCTAAGCACGGGACTGGGTTTGGAAATCTACGCCTTCTATGCCATCGCGGCCGTGGTGCTTTCGAGCGCTGTCCTGATGGTGACGAGTCGCAATCTTGTGCACTCGGTTGTCTACATGGTGATTTCGTTCGTCGCTGTCGGCGCGCTCTTCATCCTGTTGCAGGCCGAGTTTGTCGCGGCGGTGCAGATCCTCGTCTACGCCGGTGGCATCGTCGTGCTGTTTCTGTTCGTTGTCATGCTGGTCAACGTCACCGAGACCTATCAGGTCGAGTTCCTGCATCGGCAGTGGCTGCCGGCCACCGTGCTCAGTTTGATTCTGGCCGCCCAGATCGGCTTCTTGCTGTGGGGCAACGCCGGTGGGCTGGCGGCCGACCCCGCCGCATCGGCGTCGGTGCTGCGTGCCGTTGACGGCGGCAACACTGAGACGCTCGGCATGATGCTGTACACGGACTACCTGCTCCCGTTCGAGGTGGCGTCTGTCCTTCTCCTCGTCGCCATGATCGGCGCGATCTACCTGTCCAAGAAGCGAGTCTGACGTGGCAACGCTCGGCCTGAACCATTACCTGCTGCTATCGGCACTGCTATTCGGCATCGGCGTCGCCGGCGTGCTCATCCGCCGCAACGTGATCATGGTGCTGATGTGCCTCGAACTGATCTTCAATGCCGCCAACATCAACCTCGTGGCGGTATCGCGATTCCGCCCGGACATGACCGGGCAAATTTTCACTATCTTCACCATTGCCGTAGCCGCCGCTGAGGTAGCGATCGGTCTCGGCCTGGTGATTGCCATGTTCCGGAACTCGGCGACGGCCAACGTCGACGATCTCCATCTGTTGAAGGGCTAAGGCGTGCTGGAATACTTCTGGCTAATCCCGCTGATCCCGCTCGTCGGGGTCGTCGTCAACGGGCTGTTTGCGTCGCGGTACATTCGCTCGCAGCCCTTCACCGGCGCGTTGGCGAGCGGCTGCATGCTCGTAGCCTTCGCGATCGGCCTCGGTTCGTTCGTGCAACTGGCCGGCATGCCGGCGGCGGATCGGCACGTAGAGATCGAACTCTACAGCTGGATCTCGACCTCGCTGGTGCACATGCACGACAACGCCGCCGGCATAACGGCGGCGCCGTTCCATGTCCCGTTCGGCCTGCAGTTCGATCCGCTCTCGGCTCTCATGGTGCTGGTGGTCACAGGCGTTGGTTTCCTGATCCACGTCTACGCCATCGGCTACATGAAGCATGACCCGCCAGACAAGGGCTTCTACCGGTTCTTCACCTACCTGAACCTGTTCGCCTCCTTCATGCTCATCCTGGTGCTCGGCAACTCGTTCGCCATGATGTTCATCGGCTGGGAAGGCGTCGGTCTGTGTTCATTCCTGCTGATCGGCTACTACTACCAGAAGAAGTCGGCCGGCGATGCGGCCAAGAAAGCGTTCGTGGCCAACCGCGTCGGCGATGCCGCGTTCCTGATCGGCATGTTTACGCTGTTCTTCACGTTCGGCACGCTCGACTACGACCAGGTGTTCGCGGCAGCGGCCGCCAACTACGAGGTCGGCGCCGGCGTGATTACGTTTGCCACGATGATGCTGCTCATCGGGGCTACCGGTAAGAGCGCCCAGATCCCGCTGTATGTGTGGTTGCCTGATGCGATGGAAGGCCCGACCCCGGTTTCCGCCCTGATCCACGCGGCCACCATGGTCACTGCGGGCGTCTACATGGTCGTACGCTCGAACGTGCTGTTCTCGCTGGCCCCGACGACGATGACCGTCGTCGCCGTTGTCGGCGCGCTGACCGCCTTGATGGCCGCTTCGATCGCCATGGTGCAAAACGACATCAAGCGCGTGTTGGCCTACTCCACCGTGTCGCAGCTGGGCTACATGTTCCTGGCCTGCGGCGTCGGCGCATACGCGGTAGGCGTCTTTCATCTGATGACGCACGCCTTCTTCAAGGCCTTGCTCTTCATGGCGGCAGGGTCGGTGATGCATGCCCTGCACGGCGAACTAGACATGTGGAAGATGGGGAACCTGCGTAAATACATGCCGGTGACTCACAAGACCTTCCTGGTCGGCACCCTGGCAATCGCCGGCGTTCCCGGCCTGGCCGGGTTCTTCTCGAAGGACGAGATCCTCTGGAACGCGTGGGCTGGCCCCAACGGCGCCCCGTGGCTGTGGGTGGTGGGCACCCTGGTGGCCGGCATGACCGCCTTCTACATGACCCGTATGTTGATCATGGTTTTCTACGGCGACTCGCGCATGGACGAGCACACCGAGTCGCATGTGCACGAGAACCCGCCGGTGATGACCGCGCCTCTGGTGGTGCTGGCAATCCTGTCGATCGTGGGCGGCTACGTCGGCATCCCCGCAAACCTCCAGATGGGACCGCTGGCCGCGTTGCACGAACGTGTCGACATTGTTCGCTGGCTCGAGCCCGTTACCGGAGGCCACGCTCCCGCTCAGGAAGACCACGGCGAGGCCGAAGCTCACGCGATGCTGCCGCCGTCGGACACTCTTGTCGGACCCGCGGTTGGCGGCGAGGCCGCGCAGGTCGCGGCGCGCGCTGGCGCCGAGCCGACCTTCGTGCTCGCCGCCCAGGAGGCGGACGACGCGGCCGCGGAACATTCCGACGACCACACTGCGCTCGAATGGACGCTGATGCTGATCTCGACCACGGTGGCGCTTGCCGGTATCGGTCTCGCCTACCAGATCTACGGTCGAGGCGCCCCCGCCGACGAGCCCGCCAAGCGCTTCGGCGGACTCTACAGCGCGATGTGGAACAAGTATTGGGTCGACGAGCTGTATGAGGCCGTCTTCGTCAACCGCGCCAAGGACCTGGGCAAGGGCCTGTGGGTATTTGACGACGCGGTGCTCGACGGAACGGTCAACGGCGTGGCCGAAGCCACCAAGCAGTCGGCCACAGCCAGCAATGAATTTGACGGCCGCGTCATCGACGGCACCGTGAACGGCGTCGCCAACAGCGTTTGGTCGAGCTCTTGGATATTTCGCGCCCTGCAGACAGGAATGGTGCAGAACTACGCCCTGGTGATCGCCATCGGCGTCTTCGTTCTCGTATCCGCTTACCTGTTCCTGTAGTTCGCGTAGATCAGCTAGCCAGCAACATCAACAAGAAACACCAACAGGCGGCCGTGGCCGCCGCGTGAAACGTCTGCCACAGACTGCTTGGAGCAGCGATGAGCCCAACTCTCCTGACATTGGTCGTCTTCTTGCCCGCTCTGGGAGCGCTCGCCATCGCGCTTCTGCTGGGCAAGGAGCGCGAGAACGAGATCAAGTGGGCCGCGAACGTCATCCTGTTCGTGGACTTCGTCCTGTCGCTTCTGCTGCTACGCGGTTTCGACTTCGGATCAACCGAGTTGCAGGGGGTGACCCGTCTGCAGTGGATCCCGACGATCGGCGTGGAGTACTTCACCGGCATCGACGGCATGTCCCTGGCGTTGATCCTGCTGACCACCCTGCTCGGCACCATCGCCTGCCTCTCGTCGTGGACCTATATCGGCACGCGGATCAAGGAGTACTACGTGTACCTCATGATCCTGCAGACCGGCATGCTGGGCGTCTTTATCGCCTTCGATTTCTTCCTGTTCTACATGTTCTGGGAAATCATGCTGGTACCGATGTACTTCTTGATCGCCATCTGGGGCGGCAAGAACCGCATGTACGCGGCGATCAAGCTGTTCCTGTATACCCTGGCCGGCTCGGTTCTGATGCTGGTCGGTATCCTCGCCCTGTACTTCTACAACCACTCGGTGACGGGCGAGTGGACCACCAACATCCTCGCCTACTACCAGCTGTCGATCCCTGCCGACCTACAGTGGTGGGCCTTCCTGGGGTTCTTCCTGGCCTTCGCCATCAAGGTCCCGATGTGGCCGTTCCACACCTGGCTGCCTGACGCCCACGTGCAGGCGCCCACGGCAGGCTCGGTGATTCTGGCGGGCGTTCTGCTGAAGATGGGCACCTACGGCTTCGTACGCCTGTCGCTGCCGATCCTTCCGGACGCATCGATCCAGTTCGCGCCGACGATCGCGATTCTGTCGATCATCGCCATCCTCTACGGTGGCCTGGTCGCCCTGATGCAGAAAGACTGGAAGAGCCTGGTCGCCTACTCGTCGGTCTCCCACATGGGCTTCATCACCCTGGGCATTTTCGCGCTCAACCCGATTGGATTGCAGGGCGCCGTCATTCAGATGCTCAACCACGGGGTCTCGACGAGCGGCCTGTTCCTGGTCGTCGGTCTGATGTACGAACGCATGCACACGCGCGAGATTGCCGCCTTCTCCGGGCTCGGCAAGGTCATGCCCGTGTTCGCCACGTTGTTCGCCATCATGGCGCTCTCCTCGATGGGCCTGCCGGGACTGAATGGTTTCATCGGCGAGTTCCTGATCCTCATCGGCTCCTTCGAGTGGAACCCGGTGTACACGTACTGGGCCGTGTGGGGCATCGTCCTTGGCGCCGCCTACCTCCTGTGGCTGTTCCAGCGGGTCATGTTCGGCGAGGTCAAGGACGACAAGATCGCCGCCCTGAACGATCTCAACCTGCGCGAGATCGTCACCCTGGTGCCGCTGGCCGTTCTTGCCGTATGGATGGGACTCGCCCCCAACGCGGTGCTCAAGACCATCGAGCCCCCGGTGAACGCGATCATCGAGCGCGTCCATCCCGGCTACTTCGACGGCTCCGACATCACGCCGCCGCCGCTACCTAGCATCCCGGCTGCGAGGGTCGCCGCCGACATCGAGCTGGAGCCCGGCGAAGAACCGTTGGCGGCCGCATCTCAGGTCGCCCCCCAGGGCCTACCGGAAGGCGACTGATTTCGATGGAAACCATGCCCTTCACAAGCTCCGATCTGGCAGCACTCAACGGCGAGATCACGCTGGTCATCGGCGCCTGCGTGGTGCTTGTCTGGGGAGCCTTCGCGGCGCGCGGTAAGCAGGCAGGGCACCGGTTCGCCTCGGTGACGCTGCTCTTCGTGCTGGCGGCGATGGCCGGCGTAATGTTCGGCCTGCCGGCGCTGATCGCCGACGGCGTTACCAGCGCCTTCTCGGGCCAGCTCGCCGTCGATGGCTTCGGAGGATTCTTCTCGGCGTTGTTCCTGGTCGCTGCAGCGTTGGCCATCGGGGCCTCGTCCCGCTTCCTCGACGACGAAGACGCCCACGCTCCCGAGTACTACTTCTTCATGCTGACCTCGCTGATCGGCATGATGATCATGGCCCGCGCTGCCGACCTGATCAGCCTGTTCATCGGGCTCGAGCTGCAGGCGCTGTCTGTGTACGTGCTGGTCGGCTACCTGAAGAAGGACCGGCGGTCCACCGAGGCGGGTCTCAAGTACTTCATTCTCGGCGGCCTCTCTTCGGGCATCTTCATCTACGCCCTATCGCTGGTCTACGCGGTCACGGGGACCACCAACCTCGAGGCCATTGGCACGTCGCTCAACGTGCCGGGCACCACGGACAACCCGATTCTGATCCTGGGGCTGATCCTGTTGGTGGCGTCGCTGGCATTCAAGGTCGCCGCTGTGCCGTTTCACATGTGGGCCCCCGACGCCTATTCGGGCGCGCCAACGCCGATCTCGCTGTTCATCTCGGTGGCCTCCAAGGCGGCCGCGTTCGCCATGATGATCCGACTGCTGTTCGTCGCCTTCGAACCGATGACCGCCTCCTGGACCGTGCTGCTCGCCGTGCTTTCGGTGGCGACCATGACCTTCGGCAACATCGCGGCGGTCACCCAGGACAACGTCAAGCGGATGTTCGCGTATTCAAGCGTTGCCCACGCCGGGTACGCGCTGATGGGCGTGGTGGCGGGCACCAAGTACGGCGTCGCCGCGGCGATGTTCTATCTGTTCGCCTACGCGTTCATGAACATCGGCGCGTGGGGAATGATCGTGTTGTTCCGACGCGAGGGTCTGACGTGCGACCGGGTGGAGGACTTCGGCGGATTGGTCCATCGGAGCGGGTGGGCAGCCACCGCGATGGTGATCTTCCTGCTCTCGCTGGGCGGTATCCCCCCGACGATCGGGTTCCTCGGGAAGTGGTACGTGTTCGGCGCCGCGATCGACGCTGGCTACGGCTGGCTCGCGGTAGTCGGCGCGATCAACGCGGCGATCTCGATCTTCTACTACCTGCGCCTGGTGAAGGCGATGTTCGTAGGCGAGGTCGATGACGACGTCACCCTCGTGAGTTCCATGCCGCTGAACGTCACGCTCGCGCTCAGCGCCGCGGTGACGGTGCTCGGGGTGATCCTGGCAGCCCCGTTCATCGAGTGGGTGCAATCGGCAACGCTGCCGTTCTAGCCTGTTGGTGATGGGGATCTGATGGCCGTCACCCCACCCGACGACGATGGCCCCGCGGGCTTGCGCGCATGGGTCCGGCAGTTGGGTTCCCTAGGCCACGTCGGCATCATGTTCCCCGTGTCGATCGGCTTCGGCATGCTGATTGGCCGTTGGCTCGACGGCAAGTTCGACACCGCTCCATGGTTGATGCTGGGCGGATTCGTACTCGGCGTCGCCACGGCGATGCGAGAGCTACTGCGCGCCGCGGCAACCCTGGATGACACCCCGGACGACGACAACAAGCCGCGCTGGCGGGGCTAGTCGCCTCGGAGCGCCGTCGCCGGGTCGACGAGACCTGCGCGCCGGGCCGGCAGCCAGCAGGCAACAGCGGCAATCATGACGAAGATCGTCGCCGCGGCAGCCAGCGCGCCGGGATCGGTCGACGACACCCCATGGAGAATCGACTCGAGCCAGCGAGCCAGCACCCAGGCTCCCACGACGCCAATCACCCCACCAACGGCGGCCAGACGCACCCCGCCGAAGATCACCCGTCTAACGATGCGTCCGGGATGGGCGCCTAGGGCGATTCTCAGGCCGATCTCTCGCGTCTCCTGCGCCACTCCATAGGCGACGATCGAGTAGATGCCGACTGCCGCCAGCAGGAGTGCGGCCGTCGCGAACGTGGCCAGGAGCATGACCTGGAAGCGAGGCGACACGAGCGCTCGATCCGCCCGCTCTTGCAAGCTGCCGAACGGCGTGAAGTCGAGGTCGTCGAACTCCGCCGCCAGCCGTTCGCGCGTCATCCGCTCCAGAGCCTCTGGCGGATGAGCGGTGCGGATCAGAAAGTACGTAGCGCCACGCGTGTACTGTTGCCGGGGCCAGTAGACTGCCGGTCGCACGGGTTCGTCGGGCTGGAAGGGCAACATGTCGCCGACCACGCCGACGATGACCGCCGCGTGCT
>JAJCXS010000169.1 GCA_029263335.1 Acidobacteriota bacterium
GACGAGCTCAGTCTGCGCGCTGCCCTCGGGGCCGGGCGCGCGCGCGTCGCACGGCTGTTGCTTGCGGAGGCGGCGTTGGTGGCGGCGTTGGGCGCGGCTGTCGGGGTCGCCGCGGCATGGGTGCTGGTCGGCGCCGTGCGAGGCGGCATACCGGCCGATGTGCCGCGGCTCCAGCGCGTGACCGTCGATGGGCGCGTGCTTCTGTACGCAGTGGTGATCACGGCGCTTGCTACCCTGGCCTTCGGTCTCGCTCCGGTGCTGCGCGGGGCGCTCGGCGCCAGACTGCAGGTAGGCGGCGGCCGCTCGACCGCGGGGGCGGAGGAATCAAGGCTGAGCAGGAGTTTCGTAACCGTGCAGGTCGCCGTGGCGGTGGTCCTGGTTGTGGGAGCGGGTCTGCTTTTGCGTAGTTTTTGGCGTCTTCAGAGTGTCGATCCCGGCTTTCGCGCGCAGGGTGTCGTCGCCCTGCGACCGGCGCCGCCCCGGAGCGTCTATCCAGATGACGCGGACGTTCGCGAGTATCACGCAACGATCGGCGCGGCGCTGCGTGCAATTCCAGGAGTGCGCGCTGTGGGCGGGATCATGTTCCTGCCGATGCATCCGGGTGGCTGGTTCACATCGTACGTTGTCAACGACCGCGCCGACGGGAGTATCGGCGAGGGTTCGGTGGGCGGTCGTATCGTGACGCAGGATTACTTCGCGGTGATGGAAGTGCCGGTCCTGGCGGGTCGTGCGTTCGTGGCAGAGGATGCCGCCGGGCCGCCGGTCGTGGTCGTCAATGAAGCCCTCGCCCGTCAGGCCTGGCCCGGCGAGGATCCGGTCGGGAAGTTGCTCCACACGGGAAGCGATGGCGACAGCGCTCGCGTGGTGGGCCTCGTTGGGGACGTGCGCCAGCAGGCCCTGTCGGCGCCGAGTAGCCCCGAGCTGTACATCTCCTACGACCAGCGGATATGGCGCAACATGTACTTCACGGTCCGTGTCGATGGCGACGTGGACGCGTTCCTGCCACGGATTCGTGACACGGTGCGCGCGGTCGACGCTCGCGTGCCGATCAACAATCTGGTGGCGATGCCGAGCGTCGTCTCGGACACCGCCGCCGGGTCGCGTTTTCTCGCCGCATTCGTGGTGGCGTTCGGTCTGGTGGCGATGTTGCTCGGCATGATCGGCGTCTACGGCGTTACCGCCTATGCGGTCGCTCGCAAGAAGCGCGAGTTGGGGATTCGGATGGCGCTGGGAGCGCCACAGCGCCAGGTGCTGGTCTACACCTTGCTCGCTGGCGCCCGCCCCGTGGCCATGGGGCTCGCCATCGGGCTGATGGCCGCCGCGACGACTAGCCGGCTGCTGCAGGGGATCCTGTTCGAGATCGAACCGCTCGATTCGGTGACCTTTGCGGCGGTGCCAGGGCTGCTTGTGGCGAGTGCGCTGCTGGCATTGTGGGTGCCTGCACGCCGCGCAACGCGGGTCGACCCCGCCACGGTCCTCCGCGACGACTGAGGGCGATTCTCCACGACCGAACCGTGCCCGAACTGAGGCTCGCCGCGGCTGTGCCTTCCGCAGCGAGACACGCCCTAGCGAATTGCGTCGACAGCCTCGGCGTAGCGTTCGGCGGCCGCAGCCAGGGTGATCTCGCCATCGAGATACGGTTGCCAGGTCTCTTGCAGCAGCGGATACAACTCCTCGTATACGCCAACCCGCACCATGTACGGCCGGTACGCGGGGTATCCCGCGCCGCGCAATGCCTGCTGAGCTAGCTGGCCGGTGGTGAAGAAGATCACCGAGTGCCAGATGTCCTGATCGGGATCAAGGCCACGGCTGGAGAAGGCCGCATCGAGCGCCGCGTACGTCTTGCCCCAGCCGCCACCAAAGACGCCATGCGAACCCTCGTGCAGGGCGATTTCGAGACTGCCCGGAGCCAGATTGTCGGGGTCCACCGACGACAGCGTCATGTGCAGCGGCTCGCCGGTGGTATTGGCGCCGGCCCAGTTGCCGTAGCTGACCACATCGACCGGGATCATCTCAGGCCACGCGTCCGCGTACAGCTCGCTCAGCCTCCCGGTCAGCGGAACCTCATGCTCGCCGAGCAGCACCGCCAGATCTTCCGTCCAGGCACGATTGCGACGGTCGTGTTGGTTCCACAGGCACAGCTGGTACGCGGGCGCGGCGCCACGTAGCAACTCCACCACCACGGCGGCTTCGTGGCTGAATGGCTCCGCCGACAGTCGGGTCAGACTGAAACGAAGTTCGCGCATGAGAGGGTCGGTACGAGCGTTGCGACCACCCATGCTGACCTTGTAGAAGTCGTCGGCGAGCTGCCAACCCGCCTGGACCTCACCGCGCAGCGACTCCATGCAGAGAATGTCCTTCGGCGCGCTTCCACGGGGCTGGGCTCGCCAGTACAGGGTGTCGTGCAGGTTGAACCAGAATGAGCTGTAGAAGGTGAAGCTCTCGGCCGCGCCAATGCGCGCCGCAAGGCGCGTGTTCGCGTCATCCCCGCGCAAGCGTTCGGGGAGATCCTCGCCGTAGTGCTCGGCGACGGTGGCTAGTTCGCCGCCGCGCCAGGTCAGCGTGTAGATGCGATTGAACTCCCGGCGCTCATCAATGGGTGCGCCAGGTTCGCCGCCCAGCGCCTGGACCAACATGGGAGTGGTGTTGCTGTGCCCGACCACCAGGATGCGGCCCGTCATCGTCTTGAGCTGCGCAGCGAAACCCTCGAGGTCTCGCGGGTCGTATTCCTCGACCTCGAGTCCCGCCGCGTGGGCCGTGGGCCGCGCGGTAGACCATGTGCGCCGATACCGCGTGCTGAAGACGTGATCGAGGCCGTCGGACCCTAGCCTCTCGGCCAGCCTCGACGCCTGTGCCAGCCCGACTTCGTGCAGAAACGGATCCCTCGGATCCTCCGCGTCTGCAGGGAACTCGGTCTCGGCGTGCCGCACCAAGATGACTACCCTCTCGGGCTCGGTCTCGGGTTGTTGCGCTAGCGCGTTGGCGCCGGTGGTCGATGGCAACACGAGGGCAAGAAGCGCCGCGAGGGAGCACCCCGTGAGTGCGATGCGCTTGATCATCAACTGGCTCCTGGCAAACCGTCAGCACGGACCGGACTTGCCTCGCGACCGTGATTCGCGAGGTGAGAACAAAGGAATCAGACCGTACCCTAGCCTACCGGTCCGGGAGACAACGTCTCAGACGTTACCGCGCAGGTAGGCCAGGCGCCGTGTCTCTGGAAACTTCTCGATGGCATACCGCAGCATGGTGCGAGGCATCTGGCGGTAGTACCGGCCCAGGAACTCCTCCTCGGCCGCTGGTTCGCGGTTTCCCGCTTCGCGCAGCATCCATCCGACGGCCTTGTGGATGAGGTCCTCGGGATCGGTCAACAGCATCTCGGCGAGGGCGAAGGTATCGGCGTGGTCGTCGTCCTTGATGAAGTGCAACGTGGCAATGACCGCGATCCGTCTCTCCCACAGCGACTCGGAGCGAGCCAGTTGGTAAAGGGGCGCTCGCGACCGATCGCGCAGATGGCCACCAACGATCTGGTGGGCGGACGAGTCGACGAGATCCCAGTTGTTGATGTGACCCGTGTTGGCGAGGTAGTCGGCGTAGATGCGCTGCTGCGTCGTTTCATCGCCGCGCTGAAACTGATGAACGAGGATCAGTAACGCGGTGAGCCGATCTTCGTGATGGGCGGATCGCAGCAGGGACAGCACGGTGCGCCGCGGACTTGCCGCGTGCTTGCGCGCGACCCTGCGTAGCAAGGGCACCCGGATTCCCCGAAATCGATCGCCGTGGCCGTACTCTCCAGGCGCGGTCTTGAAGAATCGCTGGGAGTGCTCGGCGATCTCCGGGTTGGCAAGTTCGATCAGTTCTCGCTTGATG
The DNA here is from genome assembly GCA_029263335.1 of Acidobacteriota bacterium. GTDB lineage: Bacteria > Acidobacteriota > UBA890 > UBA890 > WLXD01 > WLXD01. The sequence continues at coordinate 3,868 of JAJCXS010000169.1, forward strand.
GCGGCAGCGGTACTCATGAAAACAGTACTTGTGGCGGCGAACCGAATCCCGGTCCGAGGTTCCGTGTAAGGAATGGTAAAGGGGCGCGCGGTGTCGAGGCGGTAGGACGGACGACCTCCTACAATACGACCTTCCCCCAGCATTTCCCCTCCCATCTGGAGTCTGCCCGTGCTGTCTACACCGTTGCGCCGCCGGACGGCGTCGTGTGCCGCGTTAGGCGTTGTCCTACTTCTATCTACCGCCTCCGGCGGCATCGCCGCGCAGACCCCCGGTTACCATGATTTCGACGCCATGACCGGCGAGCTGCGCGCCCTGGTCGGTTCTTCCGACGCGGCGAGCATGAGATCGCTCGGAACGTCCATCGAAGGGCGTGACATCTGGTTGGTGCAGCTGGCGGCTGACGGTTCGGTGCCCATCGAGACCCGACCCGCCGTGTTGGTGGTGGGCAATCTCGAGGGCGATCAGGTCGTTGGTAGCGAGCTCGCGCTGGGTGTTGTACGCCATCTGCTGAGCGGTGTCGACGGCGCGCAGGACGTGCTCGACAACCAGGTTGTCTACGTCGTGCCGCGCCTGAATCCGGACGCCGCCGAGGCCATGTTCGGCGC
>JAJCXS010000170.1 GCA_029263335.1 Acidobacteriota bacterium
GCCTGGCGCATGAAGAAGATCCCCACCAGATTGCGGGACTCCGGTGACACGACGGCATCGGCGACAAGGTCCGCCTCGAGCCGTAGCCCGTCGCCGAGCTTGCCCGCCAGCCCGCGCCTGACCGCCTCGAGCGCCTTCACCGGAGCCGGGTAGTGGCCGCCCGTGCTCCTGGCCACCTGAGCGGCCGCCTGCCGGTACACCAGCATGCGGCCGAACACGTTCCTCTCCATCAGCCAACGTCGTAGGCGGCGCGCCAGGCCACCGTCTTCGGGCGCCAACTTCCGACCGTTCGGCTTCTTCTTGCGGGCGAACCGCGCCGCCTCGCGCAGCAGCAAGGGCGGCGGCACAACGGCATTCACCATGCCGATTCGACGAGCCTTGGCAGCGTTGACCGACTTGCCAGTAAGGATCATGGGCAGCGCCCGCTCGAGGGAAACGAGTCGTGGCAACCGCTGCGTGCCGCCGAATCCGGGGATGATCCCCAGCTGTACTTCGGGCAATCCGATGAGGACCGCCGGACTGGCCGCCGCCACGCGATAGTCACACGCCAACGCAAGCTCGGTCGCGCCACCCACACAGGTGCCGTTGATCGCGGCCACCGTGGTCACCGGCAGCTCCGCCAGCGCCTGCAACGCGAGTTGCCCCTGACGTGCCCCCGCCCGCGCGGCAGTGACGCCGCGCACCCCGGCTATGGCCGACACATCGACGCCGGCGATGAACGAATCCTGCTTGCCCGACGCCACCACCAGCCCGCGCACCGCGCCCTCATCGGCACGCGAATGAACCACCCGGATGAGTTCGAGAAAGCGCTCGATGATCTCCGGGCTCAGCTGGTTGTGCTGCGCACCCGGCTGGTCGAACTCGATCATCGCGAGGCCATCCTCGTCGACGTCGAGACTGAGCCCCACGGCAGCACTGGCCAGCCGGGCCCCGTGAGGTGAGCGCCACTCGCGTTCCGTCATCGTCCGAGAGCCGTCATCGTGCAAGAACCGCCGCGCCGCCCTGGCCGCCACCTATGCACATCGTGGCTAGACCGCGCCGCAGGCCATGGCGCTGCATCTCGTGCAACAACGTGATCACCAGGCGCGCCCCGGTCACGCCCACCGGGTGCCCGAGCGCAATGGCACCGCCGTTGACGTTGAGCCGCTCGTCGGGAATCGATCCCACGGGCGCCGCCAGACCGAGCTCGTCGCGCGCGAACGAACTGGAACGTAGGCACAGCTGGCAGGCCATCACCTGCGCTGCAAACGCCTCGTTAATCTCCACGCGCTCCATCTCCTCGAGCGTGTCGCCCGCCTCGGCCAACGCGCCGGGAACGGCATAGCAGGGCCCGAGTCCCATGCGCCGCGGCGATAGTCCGGCCCAGGAATAGCCGGCGATCCTGCCGAGCGGCTCATAGCCCAGGTCGCGCGCCGTCCGCTCCGTCATCACCAGGGTGGCCGCCGCCCCGTCGGTGACCATGCACGCATTCCCTGCCGTGACCGTGCCGAACCTGCGATCGAACGCTGGCCGCAACTTCCTCAGGGCCTCCAGGCTCTGCCCCGCGCGCGGTCCGATGTCTCGCCCAACCACCTCGGCGTGTGTCGGTGGCAAGAACACGGGGATGCGCTCGTCGTCGAAGGCGCCTGCCTGCTCGGCGGCGACAGCACGCTGGTGGCTGCGCAGCGCAAACTCATCCTGGGCGTCGCGCGAAATGGCGAACTCCTTGGCCAAAACCTCGGCGGTTTCTCCCATGTTCAAACCACAGACTGGATCCGTCAGGCCAGTGAGCAACGCCACGTCCGGCTTGAAATGTCGCGGCCGAAAACCCAGGATCGCGGCCAGCCGGGCCAGCCCACCTCGGGCGCGAAACACGCGTTCGTACTGGCGCACTGCAGCCTCGGAGTACAGCAGTGGGTAGTTGCTCATCGACTCCACCGCGCCCGCTACGATCACCCGCGCTCGACCCGCACGGATGCGTTCCGCAGCTGTCGTGATGGCCTCCAGACCCGAGCCGCAGTTGCGCTGCACGGTCATTGCGGGGATGGAACGCGGCAGATTCGCCCGCAGTGCCACGACTCGTCCGACGTTGGCGGCGTCGATCGGATTGCCGGCGCAGCCGACAATCACGTCATCAATGCGCTCCGGATCGAGGTCAGCCCGCGCGATCAGCTCGGCTACTACCTGTCTGCCGAGCTCCACAGCCGAGACATTGCGCAGGGCAGTACCTGCCTTGGCAAGCGGCGTCCTCAGCCCGTGGGTAATGACGATGTCGGACGACACGGCGCCTCCTGGCGGCCCATGGTAGAGGTCTGAACAGTACCGTACCTGTATTTGCCGGTCGGGAGCGACGCAGCCCGACGGTTCCTGTGCCATCGTCTCGACATGTTCAACCGTAACGCACCTGTCTTCGCGCCCCTGTTGCTGCCCTCGGACGAAGGTGCGCTGGCGATCTGCAGCCCGCTCCGAGCAGCCATTCTGCCGGCCACCGCCGCCGTCAGCGATCGTCTCGCGCCGTTCGGGAGAACGGTCCGCCAGCGAACCGACATGTTGATCGTCGATCCACGCACGGCGGTGTTCCAGTTCGAGGGCTACCTGAGCATGGAAGACCTGCGCGCCTTGCCCTACAGCCCGGGCAAGAGCACCCTGGGCACGCTTTGGCGACCCGACCAGTTCGGCCGTAACCAGCGGCGGGAGTTGATCGAGGCGGTCACCGCGGTGCAGGTCCATCTCGAGGCCGACATCATCGTCGCGCCGTACTTCCTGGTCCCCAATCCGCGGCACGACTGGCTCCCGGTTGCGGTGGAGGCGGCAATCGAGACTCGCGCGCGTGCCGGCGATCGCCCCGTGGCGGTGAACGTGTGCGTCGACATCGACACGATCCTCGCCGAGCCATCGCGCAGCGCCTACGGCGAAGCTTTTGCCGACAGCCACGCCGATCTCTTCCTCCTGACCGTCGTTAATCTCGATGAACGAGAGGCCACACCGGATGAGGTGCGGGCCGTGCTGGACCTTCTCGACAGGCTCAGTCGAACGGCGCCTTCGATGCTCCTGTACGCCGGGCGGCTGGGCTTGAGCGCCATCGCCGCCGGGGCAGTTGGCTACGCCGGCGGGGCCCTGGAACTCGAGGCCCACCCGCAGCGCTACCTGCGCGAGGGCCTGGTGAACCTGCGCGCCAACGCCCACTACCTTCCCGGTGCCATGGTGAAACTACCGGTCCGGGCGGCAGCCGCGGTGGCCGACAGCGTGCCGGCCGTGGATGCACCCGACACCCCGCTTGCCACGCGTCTGGTGAACAGAGAGCGCGTGCGGCGTGCCCTCGACGCCAAGGCGGCAGAGGTGCACTGGCTCGGTGGTTACGCGGAGGGCGAGCGGCAGGCAGCATTGAAGGGCCGCCTCGACGAGGCCATCACCCTATGCCGGGAGGCGCAAGCAGCGCTCGCGCGCAGCGATGCCGATGCCGACCCCCTCGCGCGCAGCGCCTTTCACTACCTCGAAGTATTGCGCGAAGTCGCCGGAGGCGAGCAGGCCGAGTTGTTGGGCAGCACGCTCTTCTAGCGGCCTGTGGTGAAAGTCCGGCGCCGCGACGTTGTCGGGGAGCGTCAACGGCCAGGGGTCGGTTGACGGGGCCGTGGCCAGCCAGCTAGCTTCCGCGATATGGCATACATCAAGGTGATCGAGGAGCAGGACGCTCAAGGCGGTCTGGCGCGCGAGTACGACAAGGCACGTCGGCGCTCGGGACGCCTGTACAACGTTCTTCAGGTTCAGGGGCTCAAACCCGCCGCCCTACGCGACGCTGTCCGCCTGTACATCACCGTCATGCACGGCGCCTCGGAGCTGACCCGAGCGGAGCGCGAGACATTGGCGGTAGTAGTCTCCGCCGCCAACGAATGTCACTACTGAATCCGTGCGCACGCCGACGACCTCCGGGATGAGGTCGCAAACGACGAACTGGTCGACGCGATCGTCGCCAACTGGCGCTCAGCCCCGCTGCAGGAGATCTCGCAGCGCACCCGCCTGCTGTGCGAGCACGCGGTCCGGCTGACGCACGAGCCCGCCAGTATCGGCCGACGTCATATCGAGCAACTTCGCGCGGGCGGTTGCTCGGACACCGCCATCGTCGAACTCACCCAGGTGGCTGGCCTGTTCGCTTACCTCAATCGCATAGCGGACGGGCTCGGCATCGACCCGGAGCCCGACTGGTAGTCGCCACTTCACGTCGCCGACGCAGCAAGGGCCCGCCGCGATCCGCGACGGGCCCTTGCCGTGTCTATTGCGACAACTTGTCGGCGACTACTGAATCGTGAGCGCGAACTCGCCTACGACCCGGCGGCCAATGAGGTCACCGAAGATGTGCTGCAGCACCTCTGCGTCGAACAGGTTGGTGGCGCGGAGCGACAGCTCGGCGGTCCCGTCCAGCAACATCACGCCCAACGAGGCGTCGACCGTCGTGAAGTCGTCGGTCGTGCCCCAGAAGCGACTGTCGAGAACGTCAGTCCAGAACGCCTCGTCCGTGTAGTTCACGGACGCCGCGTAGAACCAGTTGTCCTTGTAACCGTTCCAGCCAACGTTGAAGCGGTGGTTTGGCGGACGACCGATCTCGTCCTCGGGAACGCCCGTGATGTCGGGGTCCTGCTGGTACGAGTAGTTGACCGTCAGGGTGTTGCGAACCATCGGCTGCATCCGCAAACCGAGCTCGAAGCCCTTGTTGATGGTCTTACCGACGTTGCGGTAGCTGAACCGCGACGGCAACGTAATCGCTCCCGGGAAGCCAGGAGGACAGGGCGGCACCGGTGCTCCCGGCAAGAAGCACTGGAACGGCGGTGGGAAGCCCGGCGGCTGATTGAAGAACGTGTAGGCGCCGGCGGTGAAGAAATCGAGACTGTCCTTGGTCTCCGATCGGTATACGGCGACGTCCCAGGAGAACTTGCCGTTGCCGATCGCACCGCGATAACCGATCTCGATCTGGTCGGTCCGTTCCTCGACGAGGTTGGGGTTGCCGACGACGATGCTCGGGAAGACGAACTGCCCGACAACGGGCAACTCGACGGCATTGAAGATCGTCACTTCGATGAAGTTATTGATCAGCGACGGCGTCCGGAACGCACGGCCGAAGCCGGCGCGAATCACGTGGTTCGGGCTGCCGGTCGGGCGGAACAGGATGGCTCCGCGCGGTGACACCACCGTGCTATCGATGTTGCTGAAGCTATCCGCCCTGATGCCTGCGTCGATGGCGAAGTAGTCGCTTACATCCAGGGCCAGCTGCGCGAACCCGCCGCCTTCCTTGCGATTGCTGTCGTTCGGTGCGATCGACAGGTTGAAGTCGAGATTGCGGAAGTTGCCGCCGTACGTAACCGCGTGGCCGTCGCCAAACTCGGTCGTGTTGGTGGCCGAGATGTCATAGGTCTGGCTGTCGAAGACGAACGGCAGACCGTTCAACAGATTGACGGCATCGCCGTCGAGAACGTTGGCGTAGGCGCGCACGTTGAGCGACCGCCAGTTGTAGTCGCCCCGGACGTACCAGAACGTCATGCCGTCGTTGATCCGGAACGGGCCGATTCCCGTGTGGATCGTACCGCCGGTGCCGGCAATGCCGGCGTACAGCGAAACGGTGGACTCCTGTCCGGTGATGAAATCGATGCGAGCGTCGCCCTTCGGCTGGGCCGTGCCGAAGTTCGGGAAAGCATCACGAGCGATGCCGTTCTCCAACGGTCCCGGCCGATCCCACGAGTCCTGCGTGTAGTAGGCGCCGCCCACCTTCCAGGCGGTCTTGGGACGCGCGCCGGTCCAGGTGAATGCGCCGAAGCCGGTGCCTCGCTCGCCGCCACCCGCACGCACGCGGAAGCCGTTGCCGTAGGCCCGCGGCGTCTTGGTGATGACGTTGACGACGCCGCTCATGGCGTTGGCGCCCCACACGGCCGATCCCGGGCCGCGGATGACTTCGATCTGTTCAATCTCGCCGAAGTCCAGAGGCAGCAGGTCCCAGGCGACGAACCCGAAGAAATCGAGATACACCGCCCGCCCATCAACCAGCACCAGCTGCGACGCGTCGAGCGTGGTCGTGGCGCCGCGCGAACTCATGTTCATGTCGCGCGCGCTCGTCTGGGTGATGTTCAGTCCAGGCACGCCACGCATCAGGTCTGCGTAGTTCTTCGCGGGGCTGAGCGCGATATCGGCACTATCGATGACCGAGATGGCTACTGGCGACTCCAGCAGCAACTGCTCGGTCCTGGAGGCGGTAACAATGACCACCTCTTCGATATTCTGGGTCTCTTGCTCTTCTTCCTGCCCCTCTTCCTGCGTCGCAAAGACGGGCTCGGCCATCGCCGGCACGGCGAGCATGGCCAGTAGCAGTAGCAGGCCAGTGGCCCGCACCCTTGTGAAGTTCATCCTTCCCTCCTCGGGGACCTTGGGTTTTCTGCAGTACAGGGGATCTAACTCGGGGACTCGCTGGACTCGAGCGCTGCCAGGACCGCATCCAACATGTCCTCGTAGCTGGTCAAGTCTTCGTCGGTAATCGCGTCGGCGCGCCGGAACGTGCCACCCATATCCTTGAACAAGATGTCGGGAACTTCGCTGCCCGAATCGGTGACCCACGGCACACCGAGGCCGTTCCATCCGTAGTCGGTCGCCCGCACCGTCATGTTGGCGTTGGCGGTGAAGGCCTGCGATGCCGCCTCCATGTCGCCCGCCTCGATCGCGGCGTAGAAGTCTTGGACGGCGGTGCCGCGGATGGACCCGCGCTCGAGGAAGAAGAACAGGCTCGTGGAAACATCGACCGAGATGACGTTGCTGCGCGAGCCGGGTGCCGGCACCAGGTAGGTGGACAACCCTTGCGCTTGCACCAACTCGCGCACGCGTTGCGCCTTGGCTCCTAGCTCCTGCGCCCCAGCCGGTGGCGGCGCGACCATGACACTCACGACAAATAAGGCAGCAACGAACCCGCGCGGCGTTCTCTTCAAGCCTGTAGTTCCCCTCGATAACCGTGGACAGGAGCGGCAGATAACCCCGCGGACGTGCCCACCGTAGCAAACAGACCCGAGTGTCTCAATAGCTAGGCGCTCGCTGTGAGGGAGCTGCGCCACGATCCGCCCCTGCAGGAACCGGTCGACGCCACCTCGGCTAGAATGGTGAACACCCTGACGCAAGCTGGCTGGCTGGCCGCAAAACCCACCCGACAGGTAACCCGAATGACCGATTCCAGCGCCATTCCGAGTGTAATTGAAGAGCGCCGCGAAGCCTGGCTCGCGGAGCTATTCGACTTCCTCCGCATTCCCAGCATTTCCACGGATCGTGAGCGCGTCGGTGACGTGCGCGCGGCTGCCGACTGGTTGAAGACCCAGCTTGCGACGGCCGGCTGCACCGAGACCGCCATCTGGGAAACCGCCGGCCACCCGGTCGTCTACGGCGCTTGGCGTGGCGCCCCCGGGGCCCCGACCGTGCTGGTCTACGGCCATTACGACGTGCAGCCCGAGGATCCCGTGGAGCTGTGGAGCAGCCCTCCCTTCGAGCCGGAAGTGCGTGACGGCAAGCTGTTCGCGCGCGGCTCCGTCGACGACAAGGGCCAGCTGTACGTGCACGCCAAAGCGCTCGAGGCCTGGATACGCGCCACCGGTTCATGCCCGGTGAACGTCGTCTACCTGATCGAGGGCGAAGAGGAAGTCGGCAGCCCCAACGTGGCCGACGCCGTGCAGGATCACATCGAGGAGCTGCGCTGCGACGCGGTGGTCGTCTCCGACACCACCATGTTCGCGCCCGGCCTACCGACCCTCACCAATGGTCTGCGAGGCCTTGCCTACATGCAGATCGATATCCAGGGCCCCAACCGCGACCTGCACTCCGGCATGTTCGGCGGCGCGGTGATGAACCCGGCGGAGACGCTGGCCCGCATGCTGGCCGCATGTCGAGACGAGAACGGTCGGGTGACCATCCCGGGGTTCTACGACGATGTCCAGGAGGTCCCCGCCCATGAGCGCGACGACTGGACGCGCCTGCCCTTCAGCGAAGACGAGTATCGGGCATCGCTCGACGTTGATTCGTTGATGCCGAGCGATCACACCACCCTGGAGTGCCTGTGGGCGCAGCCGACGTTCGACGTCAACGGACTATTGTCGGGCTTCACCGGCGAAGGCAGCAAGACCGTTCTGCCGGCGACCGCGATGGCCAAGGTTTCCATGCGCCTCGTCGCGAACCAGGACCCGGAACGCATCGCCGACGCCTTCGAGGCGTACATGCATGAGCTCGCGCCCGCCGGCGTGAGGGTGAACATCACCCGCATGCACGGTGGCAAGCCCTGGTCGGCTTCGCGCGACCATCCCGTGCTGGTGGCCGCGGCGCGCGCGCTCGAGCGCGGCTTCGGCGCTGACACGGTGTTCATCCGCGAGGGTGGATCGATTCCGCTGGTCGCGACGCTGGAGGAGTTGTTCGGCGTGCCCACCGTGATGATGGGTCTCGGCCTGCCGGATGAGAATGCCCACGCCCCCGACGAGAACATGGATGTCGGCAACTTCTACGATGGCATCGCCAGCTCGGCGTATTTCTTCGAAGAGCTGGCCAAGAGCGCGAACGACGAATGAAACGTAAGGACTTCCTTACCCGCATGCGCAACCGTCGCCGTGGCGACCAGCTCGAACTGCGCACACCGGAGCAGCGACGTGCCATCGATTGGCGCACTCTGCGTGTCGAACTGCCTGCCGCGGATGGCGACGGCGAAACGCTCGAGATGGCCGTTGGTTCGGTGGAACTGCTCATGAACGGCATCCGACTACGGCCCAATCAGCCTTGTTGGGTGCGCGGCTATCGCAGCTGGAGCGACGAAGGTGCTGGCCGGGCGGAGTTCCAGTACCGTCTGGCAGACGAAGGCGCCGCCCCGCCCCCGGGTGCGGCGGCGCTCGCTACCGACGAGGTTTGGCAGCCGTAGCAGGCCCAGGCCTGATACCGACGGGATTGCCCACGGTTAGGCGACGGGCTTGCGGTAGAGCCGCAGGTGAAAGCGACGTGTCCAACGCTCTTGGGCGGCCTCGTCGACGAAATCGAAACGGTTGCCGGCCAGCAACTCGAGCGCGGGCAGGAACAACCGATCCAGTTCCGCAGCGCGAAACAGCTGGTTGCGAATGCCGGTGTTGGGGTCGCGAACTACAGCGCCGGCGGCGTCGGGACGCCTCAGGAACGGCGCGTAGTAGCCGTCGTCGAGATCAAAGGTCACGACGACCGCCAGACCTCCCGGTTTCAACACGCGGGCTACCTCGCGACCGTACGCCCGGCGATGCTCCGACGCGACGAGATTGTCGATGGCCGTGATGTCGAGAACAGCACCGACCGCCGCATCGCGAATCGGCAACGGCTCGCGCAGGTCGTGTCGCACCGGCAGTGCCCGACCCCGACACCCCTCACGTTGAGTCCGCTCGCCGAAACGGCGCAGGGCCGTCAGCGCGTGGTCTAGTCCTACGACCGCGTGCCCAAGGCCGGCCAGCGGTATGGCGTTGCGGCCTCGGCCGCAGGCGCACTCCAGCACCGGCCCCGCTAACTGGATCCCCGCGCGCTTCAGGTACCCGAGCAGAAACTCGACGCCACGATCCAGTTCGTCGCGATACGAGGTCGTATACGCGTGAACGTCCTCGTACTCCCGTTCCCAGGCGTCCCGAGCACTCTGGGGGTCAGCTGAGCGTGACGTCATCCGGATCGCGATCCGGAGCGCTGTTGCCGGCTGCTCTGGAGTACAGGAAGGTAGCCGCCATCGTGTCGCGATCGCTCAGCGTCGCTCGACCGGGGCCACTGACGATCGAATCAGCGCCTGAATTGACACCGTACGCGCCCGTCGAGTGGGCCACCATGCGGTTGAAGACCTCGATGGTCGAATCGAGCCCCGAGCTGATGCGCGCCTTGACGATGGAGTACGGATCGGAGATGCCGCCAACGTGCTCGCTGGCCTGACGCGCTGCCTTGCTCTGTGCCACCGCCACGATGCCTGTTGGGATGTCCCCGAGGCTCGTGGGAGGCTCGGCGTTGCGCACATCCACCGCTGCGAGGCCGAGGCGACCTGCGGTGAGCGAAGGAAACAGCGCCGCGATCGCGCCACGCATGGCGTCGAGACGAGTATCCGAAACGAATTCCTTCGTCGAGTCGGCCAAACGACGATAGATGCGGAAGGTCGGCGGCCTCGTCCAGCGGTTGGTGAAACCGGGCGTACGAGGGTCGATGTCGATGCCCTTGCCGTCGCCGGTGCCGCGCGCGTACTGGTTGAGGAAGGCCTGCGAGAGGCCCTCGTCGTTCTCCAGCATGGTGACCGCGAGGCTCACGTTGCCGGCCACCACGATGCGTCCCGTCCGGGAGAAATGTCCCGGCGCAACAAACTCCACCTCATAGGTGCCCGTCTGTTCAACGCGGACATCGATCGCCCCCGCATCATTACCCTCAACCGTGCCCAGGCCTTTCAGTCGCATCGTCGCGCCGGCAGCCGCCGCGCCACCGAGCAGCCCGCTCAGGCGCGCACTCACCGTGCCGCCCTGCTGCAGCACCTGCGTTGGCGTCGTGGGATCGGCTAGTTCGTCGTCGGGGCGTTGCTTACACCCGACCATCCCGAGGCCGACGGCGCCGGCTCCCAGGAATCCAGCCTGACGCAGCAGGTTGCGGCGGTTGATGGAGCGCGTGTCGCGGGGAGCGGCCTTGCGCTTTGTGTCCGTCATGGGTTTTGCATGGCCTTGCGGATCCGATGACCCTTCTTGGGGAGACTGATTTCGGAGTTGCGAAAGCGGCTGTACCCCTCGTTGTAGAGGGGTTTCAAGCGGGAAACCTCTTCATCGGCAACGGCCGCCGCCGATTCAGATGTGTCGGTCTGGCTGTATTCGAGCAATGTCACGCCCGCTACCGGGAACTTTTCGTAGGCAACGCGAATCGCCTCGCGAAGTCCTTCCCCGCCGGCGTGTCCCACGAGCATGACGCTCTGGCCCGAGGAAAGGAGCCGGTAGTGTCCCGGCGACTCGGGCAAGCCCTCGATGGCTGGGCCGTCCAGCTTGATGATGCCGGACTCCAGGCGCGCTGCGGCACGCGTGTCGCTCACGTCGGATGCTCCTGGTACGAAGAGAATGCGGGGGGAGTCGGCCAGATTCTAAGATTTTTGGCGACCCGGTGCAGGCTTGCAGCCCCGAACACGAGAATTTATCCCCGCACCAGATCGCCGCGCGACGGCAAAATGAGTTGCCCAAGAAGCACTTCCAGTGCCACCATTGAGTGCAGTGTCGGTCTCCGCGCCCACCCCGAGCGACCCGTTGACCATGAAACTCGGCAAACTAGCCCTAGCAACTGGATGCGCCGCGCTGGCTGCAGGCGTGGCCGCGCCGGCCCTCGCCCAGGAAGCGCCGGTCAACCTGCTCGGCGCCGGAAGTTTCGAGTTCGAGAGCGTCAGCCTTCGCCTGCCGGAGCTGAGCCCGTTTCCGCTCGTCGTGGGTGGTTGGGGGTCACGGGCAGACGACTCCGGTGCGGCAACCGGCACCGACACCGCCTGGAATGGGCTGCGCGCGCTGGCGATCACCGGCCGGGCTGACAGTCCCGTTCACGTAATCCAGGACGCCCCGTTCGGCACCGCGGGGTTTGTCTTCCGTGCAGCCGTGAAGCGGCGCCGAGGGCAACAATCCATCTCCCTGCACGGCGAATGGGATCGCATGGATCCCGACGCAAGATCTCTGGTGCGGCTCGATTTCCGTGGCGGCAGTGTGCGCGTAACGACCAGCGACGGGAGTTGGTCGATCCCGGCGCGCCTCGACGACCGCGCCTGGCACGAGTTCGAAGTCCGATCCGACCCGCGTACCGGACAGGTGGCGGTAGGTATCGACGGAGTGCTGCAAGGTCTTTTCCCCGGAGCACCAGTCGATGTTCCGCGAACCGTCATCCTCGGCGGCCACCGTGGTCAGAACCGCTCGGCCTTCCTCTATGACGATCTGGCGATGTTGCGACTGCCTGAGATCGAGCTCCTCCAGCTGGAGGAAGATCTCGTCACCCGCGGCGCGTCCGCCAGCATTCAGCGACGTTTGCGAACCGCACACCATGCTCTCCTGTCGGGTTCGACGAGCATGATGGCAGCCGAATTGCGGGCGCTGATGCGCCTGCTCGACCCGTCGCCAACAACCCTCGCGCGGGGGCGGGTGGGCAGCCTGATCGAACTGGTGGATCCGCGCTGACAGGAGTGGCTGAGACGGCCTGCACGCGGGCCGTCTGCGAGCTAGACTCACGTTGGTAGCGTCCCTTTTTCCGCATCACGAGGTCCACCATGTCCGTGCTGACGGATGTCACCCGCTCGACGATCGGCAAGAAGCTGCTCAACGGTCTCACCGGCCTCCTGCTCTGCGGTTTTATCGTGGGGCACCTTGCGGGCAATCTGCTGCTACTGCTCGGCAGCGACGCCTTCAACACCTACGCCTACACGCTCCACAGCCTCCTGCACGGCGCCTTCGTCCCGCTCGCCGAGGTTGGCCTGGTGGTGTTGTTTACCGCTCACGCGATCAGCGGCATCAGCGTGGCGCTGGCACGACGCCGGGCGAGGCCCGACGGGTATCAGAAGAGCGCCAACGCCGGAGGCAAGAGCCGCAAGAGCTCGTCCTCGACTTCGATGATCATCACTGGCGTAGTTCTGCTCGTGTTCGTGATTACCCACGTCGCGCAGTTCCGTGGCGGCTTCTTCGCCCCGCGCGAATACGCGGATGTGATGATCAACGGCCACGCTACCCACAACCTCTATGCCCTGGTGGTCGATTGGTTCAACCAGGCGCCCATGGTGGCGCTCTACGTGGTGGTGATGCTGCTCCTGGGAACGCATCTGCGGCATGGATTCTGGAGCGCTTTCCAGTCGCTCGGAGCAGCCAACCCGAAGTACCTGCCGATTATTCACGGCGCCGGGGTTATCTTCGCGATCCTCATGACCGTCGGGTTCTTGATGATTCCGATCTACATCTTTCTCTTCGTCGACCCTGTGGCCGGCGGCACCCTGATCGGGGGCTAGGACGATGAACGACGTCACCTCGCAGGCAGCAGACGCAACGGCCAGCAGCGTTTTGAACTCCCGCGTTCCGGAGGGTCCCATCGAGGACCTGTGGGACAACTACCAGGCGAGCATGAAGCTGGTGGCGCCGGCGAACCGGCGCAAGCACACCGTCATCGTGGTGGGAACCGGGCTCGCGGGCGGGTCGGCCGCGGCTACGCTCGGTGAGATGGGCTACAACGTCCTCAACTTCTGCATCTCCGATTCGCCGCGCCGCGCGCACAGCATCGCCGCGCAGGGCGGTATCAACGCGGCGAAGAACTACCGCAACGACGGCGACTCGATCTACCGGTTGTTCTACGACACGGTGAAGGGTGGAGATTTCCGCTCGCGCGAGGCCAACGTGTACCGGCTCGCACAGTTGAGCAACAACATCATCGACCAGTGCGTTTCCCAGGGCGTGCCTTTCGCCCGCGAGTACGGGGGCACGCTGGCAAACAGGTCCTTCGGCGGCGTACAGGTGGAGCGCACCTTCTACGCCCGCGGCCAGACCGGCCAGCAACTTCTGCTCGGCGCCTACAGCGCGCTGATGCGCCAGGTCGACGCCGGCACGGTGACGATGCACGCGCACCACGAGATGCTCGATCTGGTGGTAGTCGACGGTCAGGCGCGCGGCATCGTGGCCCGCGACCTGAACACCGGTGAGATCCGTACTTTCGCCGCCGACGCCGTCGTACTATGTACCGGCGGCTACTCCCCGGTCTTCTTTCTGTCGACCAATGCGGTCAACTGCAACGCAACGGCAAGTTGGCGCTGCTACAAACGCGGCGCGCATTTCGCCAACCCCTGCTACACCCAGATCCACCCCACCTGCATCCCGCAGGCCGGTGACTACCAGTCGAAGCTGACGCTCATGAGCGAGAGCCTGCGCAACGACGGCCGCGTCTGGGTGCCTCGCAACGCTGACGAGACCCGCCCACCGGCGCAGATTCCTGAAGAGGATCGTCTCTACTACCTCGAAGAGACCTATCCGGGCTTCGGCAACCTCGTGCCCCGTGATATCGCGTCGCGCGCGGCCAAGCAGGTCTGCGACCGCGGCCTCGGCGTCGGCACCTCGGGCTTCGCCGTGTACCTCGACTTCGAAGAGGCTATCCAGCGCCTGGGTCGCGACACCGTGGCTGGACGCTACGGCAACCTCTTCGACATGTACCACGAGATCACCGCCGAGGACCCCTACTCGTCACCCATGCGCATCTACCCGGCGCCGCACTACACGATGGGTGGCCTGTGGGTCGATTACGACCTCATGAGCACGGTTCCGGGACTGTTCGTGGCGGGTGAGGCCAACTTCTCCGACCACGGCGCCAACCGGCTCGGGGCGAGTGCGCTGATGCAGGGGCTCGCCGACGGCTACTTCGTCGTCCCGGCGACCGTCTCCAACTACATTGCCGACACCAAGCCCGCCGCGGTGACCACTGCGGCCCCCGAGTTCGCCGCCGCCGAGTCGGGGATTCGGGACGATGTGAAGAAACTGCTCTCGATCAAGGGCAAGCGCACGGTTCGTGAGCTGTGGTGGGAGCTTGGACGCATCATGTGGGACAACGTCGGCATGGCCCGCAATGCGTCGGGCCTGGAAGCCGCCATCAGCGAGATCCAGGGGCTGCGAGAGGAGTTCTGGAAAGACGTCAACGTGCCGGGCACTCCAGACGAATGGAACAAGATGCTCGAAACCGCAGCACGCGTTGCCGACTTCATGGAATTGGGGGAGGTCATGGCGCGCGACGCCCTGGAGCGGCGCGAGTCCTGCGGTGGCCATTTCCGCGACGAATCACAGAGCGCGGAGGGCGAAGCGCAGCGCAACGACGCGGACTTCCAGCACGTCTCTGCCTGGGAGTACAAGGGACCGGATAGCGCGCCGACGATGCACAAGGAACCGCTTCACTTCGACCATGTGAAGCCCGGCACGCGGAGCTACAAGTAATGGCCAGCAACGCGATCACCGTAAAGCTCCTGATCTGGCGGCAATCCGGCCCAACTGCAGCGGGACAGCTCGTCCCGTTCACCCTGGAGAACGTGCTGCCCGAGATGTCGTTTCTCGAGATGCTCGATCTTCTCAACGAGAAGCTCGTGCGCGAAGGCACGGATCCGGTGGCGATCGATTCCGATTGCCGCGAGGGCATCTGCGGCACCTGTGGCCTGGTGATCAACGGCATCGCCCACGGACCCAACTCCGGCGCCGCCACGTGTGAGGTTCGTATGCGGAGCTTCCGCGACGGCGAGACGATCGTGATCGAACCGTTCCGGGCGGCTTCGTTCCCGGTAATCAAGGACCTGGTAGTTGATCGCGCCGCGTTCGACCGCATCATGGCCGCGGGCGGCTACGTGTCGATCAACACGGGGTCGGCACCCGAAGCCAACGCGATTCCCGTACAGCGGGCATCGGCCGAGACCGCCATGGACGCGGCCTCCTGCATCGGTTGTGCGGCGTGCGTGGCGGCGTGCCCCAACGCCTCCGCCTCCCTGTTCACGTCGGCGAAGATTTCGCAGTATGCACTTCTCCCGCAAGGTCGTACCGAGGCAGGTCGACGGGTGGTTCGAATGGTCGAGGCGATGGACGCCGAGGGCTTCGGCAACTGCTCCAACCACGGCGAGTGCGAGGCGGTCTGTCCGAAGGAGATTTCGATCTTCAACATTGGCCGCATGCGACGCGAGTATCTGAAGGCTGTTCTCTAGCTCCGCGGCAGCGTGGCCTCTGGCAGATAAGATGCTGCCTGGGTACCTAACCGCTACACCCTACTGAACCGCCCCGAGCGCGCCATGTTTGAACAACTCCTCGGAAATCTCGACACCGCCACTTTGACCGAGAACCTCCTCAGCTTCTCCACCAATGCCGCCGGTGCGCTCGCCTTCCTGGTCGCCTCGTGGCTGGTCGCAGGCTGGGCGCGGCGTGTTATCCGCCGCGGATTCACCACGGCCAAGGTGGACGACACGCTCGGTATCTTCCTGAGCAACGCCGCTCGCTGGGCGATCCTCATCATGGCGCTGCTGGCCGCGCTCGGGATGTTCGGGATCCAGACCACCAGCTTCGCCGCTGTCATCGGTGCTGCCGGGCTCGCTATCGGGTTGGCGTTCCAGGGCACGCTATCCAACATCGCCTCCGGCGTGATGCTGCTGGTCTTCCGACCATTCAAGGTCGGCGACGTAATCAACGCTGCCGGCGTCACCGGCAAGGTCGTCGAGATCGGCCTGTTTACCACCAGTTTCGATACTTCCGACAACCGCCGCATCTTCGTACCGAACGCCCTGATTTTCAGTGGCACGATCGAGAACGTCACCTACCACGCGACACGTCGTGTGGATGTTGCGGTGGGAACCGACTACAGCGCCGATCTCGACGAGGTCCGCGCCGTGCTCGAACGGGCCGTAACCTCCGTCGAGGGAGTCCGCGCCGAGCCGGAGGCACAGATCTACCTGCTCGAACTCGGCGCGTCGTCGATCGACTGGACGATCAGAGCCTGGTGCAGAACCGAGGACTACTGGGCTGTACGGGAAGCGATCACGCGCGCCACCAAGATCGAGCTCGACGCGGCTGGCATCGGCATCCCCTTCCCGCAGATGGACGTGCACGTCGACGGACCGCCAAGCGAGACCACCTAGGGCCCTTCGCTGCGGACCCGCCCCGCGCCATCCGGAAGCCAGCTACGAGACGGTCTCGGTGCCATCGCGAGTGGCACCCACCGCGTCGAGGACATTCTGTCCAACTTCGCGAAAGATGGCGGCGACGTCGCTATCGGGGTGTTCCACCACGTACGGCGTTCCAGCGTCACCGGCGATCGCGATCTGCGGATCGAGCGGCAGCGCACCAAGGAACGGGACCTTCAGTTCTTCGGCCGTGCGCTGGCCGCCACCGGTGCTGAACACATGGGCCCGATGGCCGCACTCGGGGCACGAGAACACCGACATGTTCTCCACCAGACCGAACACCGGCACATCGACCTCCTGGAACATCCGCAGGCCCTTACGGGCATCGATCAACGCGACATCCTGCGGCGTGGTGACGATCACCGCACCATCGAGCGGCGACGACTGCGTCAGGGTGAGCTGCGCATCGCCGGTACCGGGGGGCAGATCGATTACCAGAATCTCCGAGCCGGTCCAGTCGACATCGCGGAGAAACTGGCGGATCGCCTTCATCACGATGGGACCGCGCCAGATGACCGGTTCGTCTTCTGGCTGAATGAAGCCCAGCGACATCAAGTTCATGCCGAACTTGTTGACCGGAAGCAGCACGCGCTTGCCGCCGCGGTCCTCAACCACCGGCTGCTCGTGAGTTCCGAGCATCGTCGGCACGGACGGGCCGTAGATGTCGGCATCCAGCAGACCGACCTTCTCGCCCAGTTGCGCCAATGCCGCAGCCAGATTCACCGCCACCGTGGACTTGCCCACCCCGCCCTTGCCCGAGGCGACGGCAATCACATGTTTCACACCCGGGATCGGCGTGCGGTCGTACAGTGGCTCGGCGCGCGGCGGGGCGGCGGCGGCGGTGGCGGTGGCCCCGCCGGGACCAGTTGGCGCCGGACCTGGTCCAATTCCAGGCGTCGGAGGTACCGTCGCGTTCGGCGCTCCTGGGGCACACGCAGGATCTCCACAACCACCGCCGGGTGCCGGGCCTGGCGCCGGCGCGGCAGACGCGCCCGCGCCCGCGCCCGGAGCTGGCCTCGACGCCACACCCTTCGACTGGGGCGCCGCAATCTCGATGGCAACCTCAGTGACTCCCGCAATCGCGGAGACCGCCGAGTGGGAGTCCTCGGCAATACGCTCCTGGTGCGCGGGCGAGCCGGTCGGGATATTCAGCCGCAGCGTCACCTTGCCGCCTTCGACGCTGACGGATTCGAGGAAGCCGAACGACACGATGTCGCGCGACAGTCCCGGGAATTTCACGGCGGTCAGCGCCTGACGGACGTTCTCTTCGTTCAGCGACACGTGGAGCCTCGATCGAGTTTCGGCCGGAAGTACCTGGCAGGTGAGCGGGCACGATACCGCGCTTGAAAACAGGGCGCCTGCACCACCTCCGCGAAGCGTCATCGGCGCAAATCGAACCCGCGGGTCGAGAATACGAGCACAAACACCGATTTTTCCGCCGACGACCCATTGCGAGGCCGCCGACCGACCCGTTATTCTCCCCCAACTCTGTCGCTAGATGAGCTAGGAGAAGTCAGGTTACTGAGGGGTTGGGCGACTCCTCTACACCCGAAATCGGCCGCTACCTCTTCTTGGTCGCGGTCATGCAACGCAAGTACCCGGGAGGCGCGCTCTATGTCCTCTGACCTTATCCCTGTCGAGGTCACCGCCGGCATCGTGCCGGACATTGCACCAGAAGAGCTGACGGATAACCAGGCGTATCGCCAGTTATACGTCTCGATTATTCAGCTCGCGATCAAGGATTACGAGTTTCTCCGTCGCATCGACGGCCGCAACGCCCTGTCGCCCTCCGAACGGAAGAAGCTACGGGGTCTGTCAGAGGATTCCGACCCGGTCGAGTTCTTCAACTCGGGCTGGTTCGAGGATATCTGCGGCATGATCGGCGTCCATCCGCAGGCCATTCGTGAGCACCTCGAGGTCCACGAGGGCATGGACTTGATGCCCATCTCCGTATAGGCGCCTGCTGCGAGTTCAGGGCCTCCGAGATCGATGTCTCGGAGGCCCTTTTTGTATGTCCCGATCGTGCTAGCCCCTCTCGAGAATCGAGACTGCGTCGCCCAACCGCATCTCCCCGGCGCGTTCGATCGTGACGTTCTGGCCGAAGTAGATGCCCTTGCTGGAGCGGCGATAGGTGGCCAGTGTCTTGAGCGGTTCCACCCCGGAGACGCCGGTCTCCTGATCGATGTTGGGCACCCCGCAGCGATGGTCGCACGCTCTGCCGATCCTCAGAATTGTCTCCCCGATCTGGATGCGTTCCCATCCATCATCTTCGTGCGGCTGTGTACCGGAGATCACGAGATTAGGGCGGAAGCGATCCATGGTCACTGGGCTCGGCAGCCGGTGATTCAGGTCATCCAGCGAGGCCTGCGACGTAAGGTGAAGCGGGAATGCCTTCTGGAAGTCGAGCGGTGCGCCCTCACCAACGCGTCCGTCGACCCAACGATCAGTGGTTCCCTCCGGCCGGCGTACGAGACGGCACTCGGAGCCCAGGGCCACCGAGCACCAAGCGTCCACGTCGCCATCGACGGCAGCCGCGAACGTCTCCTGTCCCCCTTCCATCCACACGCGGGTCGGCTTCGTGGCACGCGCAGGCAGCAACGGCATCCGTGTAGCGTCGAGACCCGGCGCCGTTAGCACGATGCCGCCGGCGTCCCAAGCGGTCTGGATAAGCGTGACTCGAGGATTGATCAACTGCGTCACGCACCGGCCGTCGGCATCGACCAGCATCCACTGCCGATCCGTCCGCAGGCCGCGACTCTCGAGCGGCCAGGCATCTGGCCGAAACCCGCGAGCGCCCTTGAGCGGATACACGCAGATCTCGGTAAGCGATATGCCTGCAGCGCTAGCCATCGCGCCGTCCTGTTGGCGTCGGAGTCATTGATCGGCCGGAACTCAGGACAGGACCGCCCTGCGCCGCTCCTGTCGGATGCGGGCATCGATCGTATCGACGGCCCGCACCGCGTATTCCTGCGCCGTGTACACCTGTTTCATCATCGGTTCGTCGTCACGTTTCGCCATGTCGCCGACGGCGAAGAGTCCGGGCACGCTGGTCTCGCCGCGGGCATTGATCAGCACGTGTCGCTCGCCCTCCGGCAGTTCGGGATCCGCCAGCTCGGCATCTAGCTGCCGAGCGAGGTCGTTGTAGACGCGGTGCAGGCCCAACGCCACCAGCGCGAAGCGCACCGCGACCGTCGTGCCATCGTCGAGAACGAAACCGCGCAGGTCGCCACGCTCGCCGGCCACATCGACGATCCGCTCTTCGCGGACGACGATCGAATAGGCTTCGAGCAGTCGCGACGAACGTTCGCTCCACGATGGCGTTTCACCGTTCGTGATGACGCTACAGGCTGAGCCGTAGCGCTCGTGCAGCATCATCGCCAGCTGTGCGGCGGCCTCGGCGTGACCGAGAACGGTGGTCGGCGCGGTGGTGGTCAGATGCCCCTCACAGCGGATGCAGTACAGCACCGTTTCACGATTGGCGAAGGGATAGATCCAACTCGGATCGTGTACTTCCTCATCGCCATCTGCGCGCCGGATCAGCGGCTGCCGGTCCATCGCACCCGTCGCGAGCACCATGGCTGGGGCTCGGTATGCCACATCGCCCGTTTGCACCTCGAATCCACTCTCGATCTTGCGTGCGGCTGTGGCCGCCACCTCGAGCAGTTCGACCTGCTCCGGATAGCCATCGCGGACGCGCTCGACCGTGTTGCGCACGATGTCCCGGGTACTGATGTGCTCGTGCCCATGCGCCAGAGTCTCACGCGCGGCCTTGAACTCGGGACCACGTAGCGTGCGCGCGAGCTTACCTCGCACGATGCCGTCGTGGATGCCGATCATGTTGTCGATGTTGGCCACCCACTGGGACCGCGAGCGCTTCCGCGTATGCCGATCGCCGAGAAGCCAACCGATCCGCAGATGTTCGTATTGCGCCCCTCGGAGCGCTGCCGCGCTGCCCGCGATTCCGCCGCCGACGATGATCAGATCGAACTCGTTGTCCATGTGCGCCTCCTACTCTGGAGCATAGAGGGTCAGCGCGACGGCTGCGACGCGGCTACTACTGCGAAGGAACGAGAGGCGCGAGGCCTCAGCCGCATCGCAGGCCGCCCGCCGCTGCCGGGTCGACCTCGTCGCGGAAGTCCTCCGGAGTGAGGTCCGCGGCTCGCATCGGCCACCCGAACAGGTAGCCCTGCAGGCGATCGCAACCAGCGCGGATGAGGAAGTCACGCTGCCACGTCGTCTCGACACCCTCGCCGACCACGCGGAGCCCAAGGGCATGACCGACGGCAACAACCGCTTCCACGAGGTGCCGGGCACGCTGATCCTCCTCGCTGCTAGCGACGAAACGTCGAGCCACCTTGAGCACATCCAGCTCAAAGTCCATCAGGTAGCCCAGCGAGGAATATCCGGTACCGAAGTCGTCGATGGCCATTCGCACCCCGAGTTCACGGAGTGCCGATAGCGCCTCTCGTGTCGACTCGGTGTCCTCCATGAGGGCGTTCTCGCCGATCTCGATCTCGAGCTTCCCGGGGGGAATGCCATGTTCGCGAAGCGCCTTGGTGATCTCTACAGCCAGGTCGCCGTGTGCAAACCGCCGCGACGACACGTTCAGCGCCAGAGTTGGCGCGTCGGCCCGGTCGCCAAACATGCGACTCCACTGGCGGCAGGCCGCGTCGATCACGAAAGCATCGATCGAGAGAATCAAGCTGCTCCGCTCCGCGACCGGCAGGAACGCGCCGGGCAGTAGCAGCCCGCGCGTCGGATGGTTCCATCGGAGCAGCGCCTCGATCCCTACAGGGCGTAGGGTCCCGGCATCCACCTGGGGCTGGAAATAGACCTCTAGCTCGTTCGCCTCCAATGCCCGGTACAGGTCGTCCTCGATCTCGACCCGGTGCCGGACGGCTTCGTCGATACTGGATGTGAAGAACTGGTAGCGGCCGCCGCCGGCGCGCTTGGCCTCGTACATCGCGGAGTCCGCCGCCCGAAGCAGGGCCTCGGCATTCTCACCGTCTTGCGGGTGCACGGCGATGCCGACGCTGGTGCCGAGGATCATGCGCGTTCCCTCGATCTCAAAGGGCCTGCAGATGGTCTCGAGAATCCGGCGAGCCGGCGCACTCGCCGACGCTGGATCGGGCAGGCCGTCGAGCAGCACGACGAACTCGTCACCGCCAAAGCGCGCCAGCATTTCCTCGCCGCTGGGCCCAGGCTCGCTGCCATCCTCCTCGGCGGGCCGACCGAGAGTATCGCCACCGCGAAGGACTTTCAGAATGCGCTCCGCAACCTGTTGCAGAAGCTCATCACCTGCCGAGTGACCGTAGTGGTCGTTGACTTTCTTGAAGTCGTCGAGGTCGAGGAAGAGCACGGCGACATGGGTGCCGTCGCGCTGGCGAGCGAGCGATTGTTCCAGGCGGTCACTGAGCAGATCGCGGTTGGGCAGTCCGGTAAGCGGATCGCGCAGGGCCAGGAACTGAATCTGAGCCTCGTCCTCCTTCTGGCGAGTGATGTCGCGGAGCACGATCAACGAGCCCGCCGGACGGCCACCCGGGCTCCCGAGACCTGATATGGAAACCTCGCAGTGGCGCTCCGCGTCGCCGTGCGAAAAGGTCATGGAGAGGATCGCCACATCTTCGCCGGGTGTCTGGATCAGGCATGCATCGCCGGGCAAGACACTGCGGATGTCGGCGCCGACCAGGGCCCCGCGGTCCTCGCCCACCAAGTTCGTCGCGGCCGGATTGCAGTCGACGATCCGGGCCTGGTCGTCGATTACGAGCACGCCATCCTGCATCGACTCGACCACCGTGTCCCTCGCCGCCGGCACCAGCTGCAGGAGTTCGAACTGGAAGAGGCCGACACAGACCGCGCCCGTGCTGAGTGCGAATGCAAACGGCGTCAAGTCGAGGGGATAGAGCGCCGTCGCACGGGTGATGTGGAGCAGGTTCCCAATCCATGGAGCAAGGGCCGCCACCAGCAAAGCCAGCGCCTGGAACCGGAAGATGCTGCCCTCGCCCACTCGGCGCAGAAGAACGATGCTCCCCGCCCCAATGAGGATGTACGAATGGACGATGTGGAGACCGAACCAGGGTCCGTACTCGAAGGTCGCCACCGACAGCGCGCCGCTTTCGAACACGTCGACATGAGCCCAGATGAGGCCATGAAACCCGTTAGTCCAGGCCAGCAGCACGGTGACGAGCGGCACTAGCAGAGTAGCCCCGACCCAGCGGATCGATCGGGACCGTGCCCAGCCGGCGTGCGAAGCCGCGAGCCAGAACCAGGCTACGGGCGCTGTGGTGATGCCGACGTACTGGAACTGCGACCAAAGTAACTTCCACTCAACGCCGAAGTGCAGCAGCTCCATGGAGTAGCCGAAGATCCACACGCCCACGGACAGGAACAGGGCCGCCGCCCACGAAGCTCCGTGGCGGTGACGATGTCGGTACGCCATGCCCGCGAGCACCGCGGAAGCGGCCGCTAGAGCCAAGGCAACGACGCTGTAGATAGTGAGCGCTGGCATCATGGGGTCCTACCCGTCCGGCCGCCGCGCCCCCTCCTGACGTGCCCCCGACAGCCTTTAATGTTTAGCTTTTAGTATCTTACAGAGCTAAACCATGCTGCCGAAGCCCTAATGCTGATCAATCCTGTCCAGAATTGACTCGGGACGACTGTTCACCTCGCTCTAGGCTGGAACTGCCTCTACCACGCTGACCGCAGACTCTGTCGGCACCACGCGGCGGAGACGAAAACCCGCTTTGCCGAGCAGTGTGGCGTACTCCGCCTCGGTGCGCTCTTGGCCGCCGGGCAAGACCAGCATGACCATATCCAGCAGCTTACCCGGATGCGGCGTGTCGCCTGTCGGCAGAACCGTCTCAACGATCAAGAGGCGGCCATCCGGCTTGATGGCTCTGCGGCAGTTGCCCAGGATCTGCAGGCACTGCTCCTCGTTCCAGTCGTGGATGACGTGCGACAGGACGTAGGCGTCACCGCCGGGCGGCACGGTCTCGAAGAAGTCGCCCGCCTCGACAGTTACGCGATCCTCCACGCCGCTCGACTCGAGCAGCGCTGGAGCTTCGCTCACCACATGCGGGCGATCGAACAGCACGCCGTGCGGCCGATCATGACTGGACAGGATCGCCGCCAACATGTTGCCCGTCGCGCCCCCGACATCCACCACCGTGTCGATGTCGGAAAAGTCGTACGCCGCCGCCACAGCCGGCGGTTCATCACCGTGGAACCCCACCATCGCCTCGCTGAAGTAGGCGGCTTCATCGGGATGCTCTGCCAGGTAGTCGAAGAGAGGCATGCCGCAGGCTTTCTCGAAGCCCGTCTTGCCCGTTTCGAGAGAATACGAAAGCTTCTCCCAGCTGTGCCAGAACGCGGGGCCGCACATTGCGATCAGCGTTGCTCGTGCCGAGCCGGGCGCATCCGCTTTGAGCGCCTCTCCCAAGGGCGTCAGAGCAAACCGCTGCGCCTCCTGCTCGGTGAGGATGCCGAGGCTGGCGAGCGTGCGCATGAAACGATGGAGCGTGGGCGCGTGGGTACGTGTCGGGCCGGCCAATTCCCCCGCGCTCCGGGGCTCCGTCGCCAGATGATCGGCGATGCCCATCTGCGCGGCCGAATACACGATCGCCGAGACCCACGAGGCGGTCCCCATCTGTATCAGTTGGGCGTGCGGCGGCAAGCCCGGTGGACCGGGTTCCTGTCTCTCACTCATCGCTATCTCCTCACGTGATCAGTCGGGCGAACGCTCGCGAACGCCGCGCAATGTAATGGTAGCCCTCCGCTCGCGCAGCTCAGGCGCGGTCGGCAACGACAACGACGGCACTGATTCGTCCTTCGACCGTTCCTGATCCAAAGTTGGCGCGAACCGCCTCCGTCGCCGCCTCCGTTGCTCGGTCAAGACCGTCAGGACCTCGAGCCACGATCTCGTTCCGCAACGGTGTCCCGTGACAGTACGCGATGGCAGGAATCTCGGGACTATCCGCGAAGCTCCATTCATCGCGCTCAACCAGCTCGAACTCCGGGAAACCTGCGGCGCCCAGAACGGTCGCGATCTCTTCCGGAGATCCATGCCCGTGTGGGGTGCGCGCCAAAAACACAGGTGGGTCGTGAGGGAACAACTCGCCGACCGCCTTGGTCACGGTGTCGGCAAACTCGTTCTGTTCGATGTCCTTCCAGACGTTGAACAGGAAACGGCCACCCGGCCGCAGCACCCGCCTGACCTCTCGATAGGCTGCCGCCCGGTCTGGAAAGAACATGGTCGCGAACTGGCAAACAACCG
This sequence comes from Acidobacteriota bacterium, assembly GCA_029263335.1. Classification (GTDB taxonomy): domain Bacteria; phylum Acidobacteriota; class UBA890; order UBA890; family WLXD01; genus WLXD01. Next base: position 24,927 of record JAJCXS010000170.1, read on the forward strand.
CGTCGAACGTGCCCGCTTCGAAAGGGAGGGCCATCACATCGGCCTGACGCCACGTTACTGCGCGTGCTGTCCCAACAGTCTGCCCGTGCAGCACCATGGCCTCGTTCAGGTCGGTGGCAACGATCGAGGAACTTTCGGGCAGGACCTTGGCAAGCTCTCGCGTTACGACGCCGGTGCCGCAGGCGACCTCGAGAACCGCGTTCGGATTGACAGACGCTGTTCTTGCCGCCAGGTCGCGGGCGTAGGGCTGGAAGATCAGTGGCACCAGTGTTGATTCGTAGAACTGTGCCACGTCCGTAGTGAAGGAGGTGTCGACTGGCGGTTTCGTCATGGGCGCATTCCTACTCCGGCGTCTCGTCCGTCTCGTCGAGTCGCAGAACCTCGTTCTGGATGGCGTACGAGGACTATGGCCCCTCGAGGAACTGTCGCGCATGCGTTACGGGTGGATACTCGGAAGTCTCGACTACCCCTGCCACGAGTCGCTCGTAGTAATCACGCGCCGCATCGCTGTCACCGTTCAGTTCCGCAGCCCGTCCGGCGCCGTAGAGACTGTTCAAGCGGTTGGGTGATCTCGCCAGCGCTGACTCGTAGGCACCTATCGCCTCCGCGTACTGCCCCATCTCCGCCAACATGTCGCCAAGCAGCTCGGCCGCTGGAAGCACCTCGCCCGGCGTGACGGGGTTCTTCTCGGTGCTCAGTTCGAGTTCGTAGGCCTGCCTCATGAGGGCCAGCGCGTCGGCGGCGTTGCCGATCTGATACTCGATCCAGGCCCGCACGGTTGCCTCCTGAATCTCCACCTGGATCGCCCAGTCGTATGGCTCTGGAAGCGCCGCTGCAGGCTCGCGGAGCTCGGCTAGTCTGACCGCCGCCTCGCGCGCCGCATCGAGATCGCCTGCCCGCGCCGCGCCTAGCCCCCGGGCAAACTGCGAAATCGCGACGAAGTGCGGATATCGACCCCAGGCTACCGACTCGGGCCATTCGACCGCCAGAGTACTCGCGGCCTCCCAATCACGGCGCTCCAGAGCGATTCGTGCGGGAACTGCGGCGAACGCGTACGGGCTCGCGGGGTGGTCGAAGATTGGCCCTTCGATGGCCACCATGTCGGCCCAGACCTGCCGTGCTCTCTCGTCATCGAGCCGTTGAAGAAAAGCGTACGCCAGGTAATCGGCCGCGTGTAGGTAATGGAAGGAGGTCTCGCCATTGATCGGATTGTCGAGCCCTGCTTGGGCCGCCCGAAGATTGTAGGCAATCGACTCTTCCCAATAGCCGACTCGGGTAAAGATGTGCGACGTCATGTGGAGCGCGTGTGCGTTCGCTGGCGCAACCTCGCCGTATATCCTCGCCGCCGGAAGTCCACGCTCCGCCAGATCCGGCAGGTCGTAGGCGTGGATGATGTAGTGCAGCGCGCCGGTGTGATCGGGAATCTCCGCCAGAACCTCCTCAGCAAGCCGGCCGGCCTCGAGCTGAAGGCTCGCTCTCTGCTCGGCGGCTCCAGCAACGGCGATCATTCCCAGGGACCTGAAGAGTTTCGCCTCCAGATCGGCCGGATCACGCATGTGGGCGTCCGCCCACCCCTCGGCGTAGCTGGCGAGGCGGTCGCCTTCGCTCCGCTGTCTGCTATCCCGGTAGTAGCCCTCTAATGCCGACACGTAGGCATCTTCGAGTTCGGTCAGAGAGCGCAGTGCCCTGGCATCCGCCAGCGACTCCAGCCCCCGATCGAGGGCATCATCAGTCGGCACGTCCGGCCACAACGGATGGATGTACGACATCGCCATTCCCCAATGGGCGAGCACACACTCATCATCCTGTTCCGACGCCTTGCGGAATTCCGCCTCAGCCTGGGAATACGTCATGTTGTGGAGCAGCGCGAGGCCCCTGTTGAGATGGGGTGTGGAGTCCTCGTTGCACAGCACGGGGAGGGCTACGCTCCCGAGCGAAGCGCCGGTCGCGTCGACGACGGCGCTGATGTTCGGGGTGCTCGTTTCGCCTCCCGGTTGCGCGCAAGCGACATGGAGCACCTGGATCACCGCCAGAAGAGCTATCGGGCACCGTGTCATCTTCAAGAACCTGCCTCCCTCGGCACTGCGTGAACTCGTGCCCCGCCGTGGAGCGGGGCTAGCTTACCTGTAGAGAGCCGCAGATGCTCCGGAGCAGTTCCTCTTCAGAGGGGCGTCACGAACGTGATCGTCGCAACTCGAGCCGTCAACAACGCCGGCGATGCTCAGCGCCGGGGCGTTCACGGTTCTGTCTCAACACTGACCCGGTAGACGAAGTGCTCTTCGCCGTTCGTGGCGAGTCTGGATTCGATACGCACAGCGCCAATCTTCTCCACGGCACGCTGGGAACGCACGTTCTCCGGCGCAATCATGAAGATGGCGTGGCGCACGAAGCGGAACGCGTGCTGCAGCATCAGCCGTTTCATCTCGCCGTTGTGTGTACCGCCCCAGTGTGATCGCGCCAGAAAAGTCCAGCCGATCTCGACCTCGCTCCGCACCTCGTCGCAGCCATGGAAACGCGAGGACCCGATCACCTGCCGAGTCTGGGCATCGATGGCGACGAGCGCCCCTCCTGATTGCAGCGATTCCTCGAAGAAGGTGCGAAAACCGCTCTCCTCAGACCGCGTCTTGGTCGGATGTTGCTCCCAAATCAGCGGATCCGAAGCCACGGCAAAGAGACCCTCGAGGTCGTCGGCACGCAGCGGCCGCATCTCAACAAGCCGGCCTGTCAGAACAGGTTGTAGATCGAACGGCATCAGCGCCCCGTCTCGAACACTTCCGAGATGTCCATGATGGTGATGTCCTCGGGGCGTACCGGAATCGGAAAGGTGGAGATCTCCTCGTCTTCGGCGAGGATCTCGGGTGGCTGGTTGCCCGCGTAGGTAATCGGAGTGGTCTCCCCCGACAGCAGCAGGTCGCGAAACGCCTCGGCGTCGGCGGTGATGAACACCATGTACATCCCCTGAGCACCGAGGTGGCTCCGGATCGCGTTATCTACGCCGGCCTTGTCGAGTTTGGCAAGCTCGGGGCGTATGGCCGCGAGATAGGCATCGTCGCCCTCTAGCCCGTAGAACTCGTCGTCGATGGCGAAGGCGAGCCGACGACTGCCGGTCGAGCCGTAGTTGAGGCTGAAGTCGTGCAGGAACCCCTGCGTCCGCTCGATCTGATCCTCCGCCAGGCCGTTCTCCACCAAGACCAGCAGCTCACGCATGGCGGCGCGCGTGGCAAACAGCGTCCGCGTGTGCAGATTGCCCGGTTCCGTTAGCGAGATCGGGCGGATCCATACCTCGAACAGGTTGCTGCGACGCATCGCGTTGACCGGCCGGTTCTGCGTCGTATAGCCGCGGGGGAATGCCTCGATGTAGCTGTAATTGCCGTAGTTCATCCCCCGCTTCTCGCGAATCACCTGGTACAGGTTGGAAAACGAACTGCGATGCTCGCCCATCCAGGAGTTCACGAGTTTCATCGCGTAGAACTCGTCACCACCCCGGACGAGGCTCGTGGGAAAACCGAAGGAGATCGCCGAAGCATCGGTCTGCTTCTCGACGATGAGGACCTTCAGCCCGTCGGGTGCAGCCGGCTGCGGCGCGGGTACGTTGGACGCGGTGCCTTCCGGACGCGCGTCGAAGTCGGTGCGAACCCGTTCGACGAAGCCCTCCGGGTATCCGCCCCCGACGCCGACGACGATGGCGTCGCGCGTGTAGTAGCGCTCGTAGAACGAACGAACGTCATCGAGCGTAATCGAGCGAACGCTCTCTACGTAGCCCTCCTCCGGATGCTCGTATGGGGTGCCCTGGTAGGCCATCCAGTACAGGAGTTCCTTGCTGAGCTCCTCGTCGCGGTTGTAGCGCCGCCCGCGCTCCAGAAAGTTCATCGTCTGCGCTTTGACGCGCTCGAAGTCGGACTCGCCAAAGGCCGGCGACAGCAGCGCGTTGCGCAGCAAGTCGTAGAACCCTTCCAGGTTGTCGGTATGTACCGTGCCTCGGAAATTCGTCATTTCCTTGTCCACGGAAACGCCGTAACCCGTGGCCATCGGGTAGAGCTTGGCAACGATCTCCTGGTAGGTGTGCTGCTGGGTGCCGCCGTCGGACAGCAGGTTGGCGGCAAGCGAGGCGAGCCCCTCTTTGCCTTCTGGATCGTTCTGCGAACCCGCTTTGACCCAGATGTTGAAGGCAACAAAAGGTGAGCCCTCTTCGCGCAGCGTAACGGTTCCCGGGATGGACTCTTCGGGGGCTGGTACGTAAGCAACGGTCAGGGCCGTTAGCAGGATGGCTATACCCAGTGGCAATCGTCGTCGGGTCGTCATCACTCAGCTCTCCGCCTGCGTGAGGGTCACGGTCGTGCGGCCGTTGGCCGCCAGTACCTGGCGGGCAGCCTCACGAAGATCTTCCGGGGTTATCGTCTCGAGCGTCCGGTAGTAGTCATTGATGGGGTCCAGAGTGCCGGTATTCACGATGACCCGAGATACCGAGTTGGCCACGCCAAGCGGGGTCTCGAGACGCATGAGGAAGCCGTAGCGCGCCGCACTCTTGGTGTCGGCGAGCTTCTGAGCATCCACCAGCTCGGTCTTGAACCTCTCGACTTCGGCCAACAGTTCCTCTTTCACGGCCGCCACGTCGTCAGGCTCCGCAACCATGCAGAGAATCTGCACAAAGTCGGCGTCGCGGGACAGGGCGAACCCACCCTGCAGAAACTGCAACCGCCGTTCCTCGACGACGAGTTTGCGATAGATGTCCGAGTTCTGGCCAAAGGCGAGACCGCCAAGCAGCTCGGTGGCCACCGCGATGCGGTCGGTCGGGTTCCACGCCGGCGCCATGTAGTTGATCGTCAGCAACGGCAGCGTACCGCCCTGATAGGTAACGGCACCTTCGCGCGGCTCGGTCTGCTCAGGCTCAGTAGGCACCGCCGGGGTCTCATAACCAGGCTCCCAGCCCGAGTAGTGTTCACGGATGAGCGCCTCGGCGTTGTCGAAGTCGAAGTCTCCAACGACCATCAAGACCACGTTCTCGGGTCGGTAGAAGCGCTCGAAGAAACTGCGGGAGTAGTCGTACTGCTCCGGCATCACGCGCACATCCGCTTCGAAGCCGATCGTCTGGTGGCGATACGTGTGCGCGGTAAAGATGCGCTCGCGCACCGCTCGGTCGAGCACGCTGAACGAGGAGGCGGCGCTGTTCTGGTATTCGCCGAGCACGGCGCCTGCTTCGGTCCGAAACTCCGTTTCCTCGTACGACAGATTCTGGAAGCGATCAGCTTCCAGGTCGACGATTTGCTCCAGATACTCCGAGCCGGCGACCAGGTAGTAGAAGGTGCGGTCCTGCGACGTGTTGGCGTTGCGCGCAGCACCGAACGATTCGGTAACTCCGTCGTAGTTCGGGTACTTCTCGGTGCCCCGGAACATCATGTGCTCGAAGAAGTGGGCGAATCCGGTAACGCCTTCCTCCACTTCATCTCGCGCACCCGTTCGCACCACCGAAACGTAGGCCAGCATGCCCGGCGCCCCGGCGTCGACCAAATAGGCCTTCAGGCCATTGTCGAGTTCGAAGGTCCGCGTCTCGAACGGGAAGATGCCGTCTTCTTCTTGGGAGAAGGCGGGAACCGCCAGCGCTCCGAGTACCACGCTCGCGAGCACCGGGGCGATAAGGAGTCGCTTCATCGTCACACTCCGTGAGGGCTGCTTCGTGTCCGACGGGGCTCTCGGCGCGCCTGGCGCAAGGGAGAGTCCCGCCCATGGTCCATAAGCGAGGGAGCCCTGGAGAGCGTGGCTCTCCACGGGGGAGATGGCCCCGCCTCAGACGCTAGCCCTTCATCGCCTCGTCAGCAAGGCGCTGCAGCCCTGTCGCGAGCCGGCCTCAGGCGGCCCCATACAGGTCGCCGCTCAGGTACCGGAGCCCGGAATCGATAATGACCGTCACCACGGTCTTCCCCGGCCCAAGTTCCTTCGCTCTCTGCAGCGCGGCCCAGACGTTGGCTCCGGAGGTGACGCCACCGAAGATCCCCTCCTTACGCGCCAGCTCGTTGGCGGTCTGATAGGCATCCTCGTCCCTCACCGCCACCACGTCGTCGATCAGATCCCGGCGAAGAATCGTGGGGACGAAGGACAGGCCGATGCCTTCGAGGCGGTGCGTCCCACCGGTATCTCCTCCGGAGATATTGCGCACGTGGTACGGCTCCACGGCAACGACACGGACGGGAGGGACGCTCTCCTTGAGAATCTCGGCGTTGCCCGAGATGCAGCCTCCACCGCCCACCGCCATGACGAATTCGTCGATGCCGTTCCCCAGCGCGTCGAAGATCTCCTTCCCCATGCCGTGGTAGCCGAGTTTGTTGTCGGGGTTGTTGATCTGGTCCGGCCAGAACGTGCCCGGCTCGCCAATTAACTCCCTGGCTCGCGCGATCATTCGATCGATCACATCCGCCGTCAGGATGCCGCCTTCCGCATGGATGATCTCCACGGTCGCCCCGAAAGCCCGCATGGTCTGGAGCTTCTCCTCGGAGAAGCCGTTCGAGGAGACGAAGTGAGCCGCGTAGCCACGCGTCGCGCAGACCATCGCCAGCGAGCTGCCGGTGCTGCCGCCGGTGTACTCGACCACCCTGCCTCCGGGTTTCAGCTCGCCTCGACCCTCAGCTCCTTCGATCATCGACAGGGCCATGCGGTCCTTCATGCTGCCGGTGGGATTCGCCGCTTCAAACTTCACGTAGACGTCAGCGGAATCCCCGTCCGTCAGATGCTTCAGTCGCACCAGGGGTGTGTTACCTATGAATTCCATGTTGCCTGGCTCCTTTTCGACATGCATCTGTGGAGGATGTGTGTGTCGGCCTGGCGGCCGCGGCACGAATCGGATCAGCCATGGTCGAGATGCTCCACGGCCCGGCGTACGAAGCTCTTGGCATCGATCTGGTTCTCGAACGCCTTCAGCTGACCCAGAAAAGCCGTTTCGGATCCGAGAATCTCCCGGATCGCCACCTCGCCCGCGGCCCAGACCCGCCGCAGGGCGGGCAGGCTATCTCGCGCCTTGGCCGACAGCTGAACGTTCTTCTTTCTGCCATCGCCATGGTCTGGAATCACATCCAGGTAGCCCTTGGCGACCATGCGGCGGAGCATCGTCGTCACCGCCGGCTGTGACAGCTTCAGAGCCGTGGCGATCTCGGTCGGCGTGGCGGTCCGGTTCTGCAGAAAGAGCAGAACCAGGTGCCAACTAGGCTCGAAATCGACGCCGTTCGTCCTGTAGAGCTCCTTGATGCTAACGCTCAGGGCATCGCTGAGCCTTTTCAGGCGAGCGGTAACACCGAGAAACTCCAGTTCCCTCAGGAAGTCGTTCTCCACGCGAATACTGCTCCAGGAGTCAATTTACTTAACTCGTTAAGTATTAACCCGCAACACATACTCGTGCAAGCAATGGCGACCATCACCGCGCGATCTCGCTTCTCTTCAGACCTCAGGGTGAGATCTCGGCAAGGTCAGCGAGCTTCACGACCGTGCGCCAGTTGCGGGCCGTTGCCGATACTCCAAGGAGTCGCTCGGCATTCGATGCTAGCTTCGATCTGCCGAGACCGTCCGGCGTATGCAGGTAGAACACTCCGCCGTCGAGCTGGAATTGTTCGGTAGATGACCTCACGCTCGTCAGAGTTGCCATGTCAGGCGTCGCGGGCTCCGACTCGAGAAAGAACAGGTGCAGTGTCTTGGGTTCCGCCTCGGCTTCGGGAAACGGGTTTCGGTCGATCGCGGATCGCAGATCGTCCGCTGAGAGCACTAGCACGCGAGGCTTGAAGCCGTGGCGCGCCTCGATCCGTGAACCGATCCTCTCGCCCAGTGCGGTCGAGGAGGTGCCTGATGCCTGAAACACGGCGTTCCCGCTCTGGATGTACGTCTTGACCTGCACAAGGTCGAGCGCGGTCAGGTCGCGCACCAGTTCCTTCATCCGCAGGACGTTCTTTCCCCCGACATTGATGCCACGCAGGAGCAGTACCCAGGTACGCATCTCGCCCGTCTTGTCGCTCATCGTCAAGCCCCCTCCACTAGGGAGTCCGAGGAGCCTTGGCGCAGCAGCCAGACCAACGCGCTCCCGGTAATCACGCCGTACACAGCCCATCCGGGCGGGCCCGTAATGTCGCCCACGGGAATCGCCACGAGCCAACCAGCGGTACTGGCTATCACCCACCAGCCCGCCCGCGCCACCTGCCCGCGCAGCACCAGCCACTGCGACAGCCCGACCAGAGTTCCGTGCAGGCATGCGCCGATCAACCATCCCAGGTCTGGATCGAATCGACCGACGCCGAGAACCACGAGCGCGCCCATCCCCGCCGCCGCTAGGCTCGCGAGCACCCATCGCGCCGACCCGGTGACATATCGCCGCAGGATGAGCGACTGCAACACCCCGACCAGGATGCCTCCCACCGCCACACTGACGTAGCGCGGCACGCTCAAGACAGGAAGGGACGGCAGAATCTCGAAGCGGCCGGGTAGGCCGAACGAAGCCGGATCCATGCTCCAGCCCAGCCCGATCGCGGCGGCCATCGACCACAGGAACCACAGTCGCCAGCCCGGCAGCCGCACCGGGTCGAGCGCCAGCCGTGCCGCGATCACCATGAATCCGGCGAGGGCATTGAAGACGACGTCGTTCCAGTCGAAAACGCGGCTCGGTAGCACAGCTTGTATGCCTTCATCGAGCAAACCCAGCAGCGCTGTCATCGCCACCGTCAACGCGGCCGGCCACAGAACCTGGCGACCATGGCGCACGCGTTCCAGCAGCGCCTGGTAGACAAGTGCAGCAACAATGCCGTACTCGAATAGGTGGGTGCGCTCTGCCGGATTCTCGATTCGAAGGAGCACGAACCCATAGGCCAGCGCGACCGCCAGCCCCACTCCGATCTCGCGCCAGTCAGGCCTCCTCCGCAGCCACTGGATGACGACGGCCGCAAGCACGAGGAGTACGACCAACACGAACGCGACCCGGAGTAGGTTGCGCTCCCGCAGGGCATCCACCAGCGTGCGCGCCGGCCCCAAGGTGGAGTAGATCGCCATCGTGACGGCCAGAGCCCCGAACCAGAGGCGCCTTTCCCGATCGGTACTGAAAACCGACATGACCTGCTAGTCGTCGCCCCCCGCGACCGCGCTCCAACCAGCGCCACGCCGCCATACCCAGGTTCGCGAGTCCAGCGCCCATCCATCATCGCCGAGTGTCCCGCTGCCATGGATCAAGAGTTCACCCCGCCGCGCATCGTAGGCAGACGCGTAGATGCCTCTCCGCACTGGACCATCCGACGACACGAGCTGCCACTTCGCACCGTCCCAGGTCAGAAGCTCATTGAACAGCCGATCGCCGTCACGGCCGCCGAACAGGAGGAGCTCTTTGGAGTCGGGTACATATGCCATCGCGTGGAAGCCGCGCGCTGACGGAAGATCGGCGTCGAGCAGTCTCCACTCGAGTCCGTCCCAGCTCCACACGTCGCCGTACGCGCGATCGAGGTCCTGCCCGCCCGCCAGCACGACAGTGCCTTTTTCTTCATGGTAGGCGAGGCCAACCGGTGCCCGAGGGCTCGGCCCCTCGGCAGCGATGAGCACCCACTCCGTGCCATCCCACTCCCAGGTGTCCCCGACCACCTTCTGCCCATCCCACCCACCAAAGAGCACCACGCGATCCCTCACCGCGTCGTACGCGAGCCGGTGATGATCACGGCCTGAGGGCCCGTCAGTCGCTACTCGTGACCATCGACTCCCGTCCCAGACCCACGTGTCGCCGAGGGAAGGGCCGCTCTGGCCCTCGCCAGTGCGACCACCGTGGAGCACGATGCGTTGGCGACGCGAATCATAGGTGGCAGCCGCCCACTTTCGGGCTGAAGGCCCGGCCCCGCTCACTCGCCGCCATGCGGTTCCGCTCCACAGCCACGTGTCGCCCTTCGGTATTCCGTCCGGTCCGAAGCCGCCGAACAACAGCGTGACGCCGCGGCCAGCGTCATAGACGAGTTCGTGCCCATGCCGCGGACCCGGCCCGACCGACTGCGTCGTCGCCGGCAGCGCGATCAACGCCATCAACAAGGTACGGCCTATCAGCTTTCTCGCCACCTGTTCTCTCCATTCACCAGCGCTGCGAACTCACGTCTGAAGTCCTTCTTGCCTAGTCCGGCCCCGCTACGTCCAAGACTGTAGTTCCAATATGTTGCCCTCGGGATCAGTGGCGTATATGAACGAGAGGAGGCCTCCCCCCTCGACCTCGTGAAAGGCTACGTCGCCAACTGCTCCGCCGCCGTGTTTCTTGACCTCGGCAAGGGCTTCAACAACATCGTCCACTTCGAAGGCGATGTGGCCGAAACCCTCTCGATTCGCTACCGGGTCGAGCTTGGCCTCGTTCTGCGAGTATTCATAGATCTCCAGGGTGGGGCCGTCGGAGCCCTGGCCTGGAAGCAGGAGATGTACGCCAGAGAATCGGGCGCTAACCACGCCTGTCCCCTTCTCCAGCCAGGCTCCCGACATGTGCCGCTCAGGAGGGACACGCACGCAGCCGAATACGTTCTCGTAGAACTTTGCGAGCTCGCGCCAGTCTCGGGCGATGATGTTCGTGTGCTTGTACTTTGCCTTCATTCTCGTGCGCTACTCGGGTCGCCACTACGTTTCGTCCTGGTGATTGTCCCATCCAGAGAAGCAAGAAGAGAAGGTGGCGTGCTGCAACCTGGCCAGCTCTGGATCCAATCGCGACTCTTCGGGTCTATCCGAGTACACGGCATCCAGCGCACTGGTAACCGCGCTCTCGTTGTTCTAGCAGGCCGCAACAGACAAAAAACTGGTTAGCCCCTTGCTTAGCAGACGTTTGTCTGTTTTATTGATGTGCTCTGGACTCACCTCAAGGAGCGCATGCAATGACCCCGAAAACACCCCCCGGGCAAACGCGGGAACGTATTTATCGCTTCGTTCGTGATCGCCTCTTGGCGGGTAATCCACCGAGCGTTCGCGAAGTCCAAGAAGCCTTCAACTTCAAGGCTGTTGAATCGGCGCGTGCCCACCTCACCCATCTGGTGAAAGATGGACTCCTGCTCAAGGAAGGCAGCAAGGCGCGTGGCTACCGACTCCCCGACAGCGCCGCAGTTGACGATCCGCCTGTCCAGGTTCCCCTGCTCGGACGAGTTCCCGCTGGCCCGCTAAGCGAGGCGATTGAAGACATCGAGTCGTATCTGCCAGTGCGCTCCAAATTCCGTGGTGCAGAACTCTTCGCGCTGCGCGTCGAGGGCGATTCCATGCGCGATGCCGGCATTCTCGATGGCGACGTGGTGATCGTGCAACGGCAACCGAACGCGGATCCTGGCGACATCATCGTGGCAATGATCGACGGCGAAGCCACCGTCAAAACGTTATTCGTCGAAGGGCGCCGCGTTGAACTACGCCCGCAGAATCCCGAGTACGCACCGATCGTTCCCGACCCTGACGAGCTCAGCGTGCTCGGCAAAGTACTCGAGGTTCGTCGCCATTTCGACGAGAACCCGTTCCGTGCCGCGCTCACTCGATATGGTGCGAGCAGTACCTCCAACACACAGAGCGCACGGGTCTGACGTGCCGGCACCTGAAATAACAACACCCGACTCGGCAGCGGTGTGATGGCACTGCCCCTGCCGGTCCCCCCTGGAGTTGTTCGTGCCGTCAGGCTCGGCAACAACACTCGGCTGGCCCCTGTGCCGGCCGGCTGGAACCTCGATGAGCTGCGTGGGCGGCTTACCGAGATATCAGGGCTGAGCGACAGCTCGTGCCTCACCCAGGCATTCGGGGTGGTGCTCGACGCACAGCACCAAGCGGAACCCGTTGTCTGGGTAACTCGTCAGGAGAGCACGTTCTTCCCAATCGATGCCTGGTGCAGCGGCGCCGACCTCGACTCTCTCGTAGTTGTTCGGCTTCTCGACGAGGACGCCATCCTGCGAGCTACTGATCGGCTGGCACGTTCGGGTGGTTTCGGTCTTGTAATCGCCGATCTCAGTTCGAGTAGCGATAAAGCTACTGCCCTCGGTCGGGCACAGCCGCCTCACGTTCCAATGGCAACGCAGGCACGCCTTCGCAGCCTGGCGCACCGTCATGACATGGCGGTCGTCTTTCTGACCCGCAAGACACGCAAGCAACCGTCGATCGGATCGATGATTTCGCTTCGTGCCGAAGCAAGTCGCAGCCGCAATGACGATGGGCTTTTTTCCTGTGCCCTCAACGTACTCAGAGACAAGCATCGCGGCCCAGGTTGGGCTCACGATGAGGTAGTGCGCGGACCCGATGGGTTGTGATGGAAGATGTCCGCCCCCCCCAAGGTCGCCTGTGTAGACATCCCGGCGCTGCCACTGCAATTACTCGCGCAGCAACAGCCCGAATGGACCTCACGCCCCATGGCCGTGGTCGCCGAGGACCGCCCACAGGGGATCATTCTGTGGGTCAACGAGAACGCCTATCGAGCCCGCGTTTTGCCCGGCATGCGATACGCAGCGGGACTGTCGATCTGCCGTGAACTCTGCGCGGCCGAGATCCCCGCGGCCGAGGTCACGATCGGCGTCGACAAATTACTGGCGCTGCTGCTGCGCTTCAGCCCGTACGTCGAGCCGAGCGAGACGGAACCGGGAGTGTTCTGGATAGACGCTTCCGGGCTGATCGGCATCGAAACATCGCTGCAGGCCTGGGCGGACAAGATACAGCGCGCGCTGTGTGCGGCTCACTTCGTCGGCCATATCGTCGTCGGCTTTCACCGCTTCAACGCTTACGCGCTGGCCCGCTCCCGCCACCCGACAACGGTTTTCGAAGATTCAGCTCAAGAGCGGGCCGCCACTCACGCCGTGCGCTTCGATCGTCTACATCTGGACCCGAAGCTACGTCAGCATCTGGCCAAGCTCGACATTCATACCGTTGGCGAGTTCCTGCGATTGCCAGTAGACGGACTGGCGCGGCGGTTCGGCAAGGCCGCACTGCAACTGCACCAGGAGGCGTCTGAATCCGTACCTGATCCGCTCGATCCAACGATTCCCGCGGAGCCACTCGAGGCCTGGATCGAGCTTGAATATCCGGAGCGGGATGCTTATCGGCTGACGTTCGCGATCCAACGTGTTCTGCCGTTGCTACTGCAACGCGTCGCCGGGCGTGGGCATGGCGTGAGCGCACTCAGCATGACGCTGAAACTCGACAACCGCGCCACGGTAAGCGACGAGATCCGCACAGCGGAACCCACTTTAAAAATCGAGCATGTTCTCGAACTGGTACGTCTGAAGCTCGAGTCGACTCGTCTCGACTCCGGGGCGGTGGAGATCGACCTGCACGTTACCTCCACCCCCATCGACAGGGGGCAACTCGACCTGTTCAGCGAACGTCCGCGGCGAGATCTGTCGGCCGCTGAACGTGCCCTGGCACGCGTGCGGGCAGAATTCGGCCGTCTGACGGTCGTTTTTGCACAACTGCAGCGGGCCCACCTGCCCGAAGCCAGCTTTTCCTGGGAACCGCTTGAACATGCCCGGCTCCCTTCTCCCCTGCCCGTGCAACAGCGACCACTCATCCGTCGCATCTTCGATAAACCCGTACCACTACCGCAACGCGGACGGCACGAGCCCGACGGCTGGCTAATCCGTGGGCCTGAGCAGGGCTCCACAACTCGAATCTCCGGCCCCTACACGGTCTCGGGTGGCTGGTGGGTCCGCGAAGTCCACCGCGACTATCACTTCGTCGAGACGCAGAAGGGCGACGTGATGTGGGTCTATTACGACCGGCGACGACGACGCTGGTTTCTGCAAGGACAAGTGGA
>JAJCXS010000171.1 GCA_029263335.1 Acidobacteriota bacterium
GCCCACGGGCATGCTGGCGCACCTGTTCCATGATGTCGTCGACGTTCACGTCGTCGTAGTCGATGCGGTACTCGGACATCGTTGGCCGGTGCTCGGAAGCGGTCGAAGGGAACGGGGGAGTCGTTGCGAAACGCGACGCCGTATCTTATCGTGTCCGTCGATCGGATCCGTGCTCGCCTACCGGCGTTCGCGGCGGCAGGGCGAGCAGGCACACTGCACTCGGGCGCCCCGCTCGAGGCGACGAGGTAATGGAAGGGCCAGGGAGCGAAGGGCGCCTACGCGCAGTGTGCCTGCTCGCCCTGCCGGGAGTCGCTGCTAGGATGGCGTGATGTCTGACGACCAAGCGCGAATTCCCGAAGCGACTACGCGCAGGCTGTCGCTATACCTGCGCGTACTGACCGATCTGGAGCGGACGGGGGCCGACACCGTGTCCAGTCGCGGCATCGCCGACCTGTGTCGGCTGAACCCGGCACAGGTGCGCAAGGACCTCTCCCGCTTCGGTGCGTTCGGTGTACGCGGCATCGGGTACGACGTGGCCGAGCTGCGCGAGATCGTCGCCGGGCTGCTCGGACTCGATACGGCCAGCCGCGTCGTCATCATTGGCGCCGGTAATCTCGGTCAGGCGCTGGCCGACTACCCTGGATTCCACGGTGGAGGCTTCGAAATCGTCGCCCTGTTCGACGTCCTCGATGAGATGGTGGGCACGGTCTCGCGCCGAGGACATCCCGTCCACCACATCGACGATCTCGAGCGTATTGTCCGGGCAGACGGCGTTCGCATCGGCATGGTGGCCGTGCCGGCGGCTAACGCCGAAGACGTCGTAGAGCGGCTGGCCAAGGCCGGTGTTCGTGGCATCGTCAACTTCGCGCCGGTGCGCCCAGAGGTGCCCGAGGGAGTCGCGGTGCGCAACGTCGACCTGACGGTCGAACTCGAGAGCCTCTCGTTCTTCCTACGCGACACGTAGTAGGTCTGAGGCGTGGTGGCGGCCGCGCAGGCTACGGATGGCAGCGTGGGTGGCAGGCAGAGCGTGGGCACAAGCCCCTCAGTCGCCCTTCGCTCCCTGGGGCCTTCCACTACCTCGCTATATCGAGCGGGGCGGCAGAGGGGCTTGTGCCCGCGCTCTGCTTCCCGCCGACCCTTCATCCCCGAAACGCAAAACGCCGCCGCGTTACCGCGACGGCGTCTTACTGATTCTCGATGACCCTGTGTTACGCGGTGGCGAGGTTCCCCGCGAACAGGAAGATCAGCAGGATCGCGATGAGCAGTGCGTAGATGGCCAGCGACTCGATGAGGACGAGACCGAAGATCATCGCACCGCGGATCGCACCGGCAGCGCTCGGGTTGCGGGCGATGCCCTCGAGCGCGGCGGCGATGGCCTTGCTCTGGGCGTAGCCGCAGACGGCGGCCGCGATGGCCATGCCGAAGCCCGCCGAGATGGCGATCGCTGCGTAGCCGGAGAAGATGTTGTCCGCTGCATCCTGGGCAAACGCCAGGTTCGGGGTCAACAACAGGACCAGAGTGGCTGCAAGCAGGACGTGCCGCTTGTTCATAGGGGTTGCTCCTTTGAGGCGTTCTCTATCTGCCGGCCACAGCCGGATCAGTGGCCGTGTTCCAGGGCGCCGGCGATATAGATCATCGACAGCATGATGAACACGAAAGTCTGCATGAACGAGACGAATACACCCAGTGGTCCGAACACCACGGGTAGACCAATCGGGATCAAGAAAAAGAACACGCCAGCGATGGTGTGCTCCGCGAAGATGTTCCCGAAAAGACGAATGGCCAACGATGTGGGCCGCGAAAGATGACTGAGAATCTCGATCGGCAACATCAACGGCATCATCGCGGGGATGTCACCGGTGAACTGCTTGATGTAGGTGAAGCCCTGCGCCCGTATGCCGACGAAGTTGTAGATCACAAAGGCCGTCAGACCCAACGCCGCGGTCGTGTTGAGATCCGCCGTAGGTGGCTGGAAGCCCGGGAAGAAGGCCAGCAGGTTTGCCGTCACGATGAAGAAGGCCATCGGTCCCAGCACCTTCGCGTACTTGCGCGCGTGCTCGCCGATGAAGGCATCGCACATGGTGTTGATCGACCCAACGCCGAACTCGAGCATCTGTTGTGCGGGACCCGGCTCGTACAGCGAGAAACGCCTCGAGAAGATCGGGAAGATCACCAGCGACAACAACACGAGGAACCAGGCCATCACCGTTTGGTCGGTAATGAAGCCGGTCCCGAAGGTGTGATCGAGCCAGGGGTAGATCCAGCTATAAAGCGCGGAAACTTCGTGTTCCATGACCGTACTGCGGGGCGTCCTACGGGCGGCGAGATGTGCCGCGGAAGAGCTGGAAAATCGCTTCCAGGAGGATCGCGATGACTAGAACTGACAACCCCAGGGCGACCGGAATCGGCCCCACCCCAGGCGTCAGGACGATAGCACAGAGCACTATACCCAGCAACGCATAGCGGCCCATCAGGAAGGCCGCCTGGAGGAAGCTGGGTCGCGCCGACTCGCCGCCCAGCAAAGTGTCCGTTACCGAGACCAATCCCTGGAAGTTGAGCAGCATCAGGGTGCTCGAAACCAGCGTGCCCAGAACCTGCCAGGGGGAGCGTGTAACGACTCCCACGGCAATCGTCAGGAGCAGAGTGGCGGCGATGGCAATGAGCCGCACGCGTTCGACAGTGGCGTCCGGGTCGCGCAGTTGCAGCACTCCGGCGCGGGTCGGTTCTTGCTGGTCTTGTGACGCGATCTGCTCGGGGGGTGAATCGGTGCCGTTCATATCGCCGACTCCGTGTCGATCGTCGCGCGGGGAAGGGAGGTCCAGCCCAATTCTAGTGTCTGTGGGCTTGCCGGGCGGGCCGTTGTCGCGGTCGCGAGGAAGCGAGCCGATCTCGAAGGTGCGCGGGCCCACGACCGGACAAGTCGAGGCAAGTGGACTATATTCAATTTGCCCATATCGAACGAATCAGATGAGGTGCCAACCAGTGACCAGCGCAGAGCGACTCCGCAGCCTGATCCCGATGAAGCCCGAGGCTTTCACCGTGTTGCTGACCTTGCTCGATGAGCCCGGGCACGGCTATGCCATTCTGCAGGCGGCCAAGGCAAACCCGGGCGCCCGGGGCGACCTGCAGCCGGGTTCGCTCTACCGCCTCCTGGCACGGCTTCTGGACTCGGGTCTGGTGGCCGAGGTTCCGCCGACAGAGGTGCCCGAGGACGCCGACACACGGCGCCGCTACTATCGGATCACCGCGCTCGGGCGGGAGGCCGTGGAAGCCGAGTCGGAGCGCATGGCGGCGCTTGTCGATTCCGCCCGACGACGCCTTGTCGGGGCTGGAGGGGAAGTCTGATGAATTCACTGCCCGTTGCCGTACGATGGTCCGTTTCCGCCTATCGCGGCCTGCTGCGGCTGCTTCCCGCCTGGTTCGGTCGTCGCTTTGCGGAAGAGGCGGCCCAGGTGTTCAGAGATGTGGCAATCGACGTTCACGCCCGGCGCGGATTGCGGGGCTTGGGCGCGCTATGGGCGCGGACACTTGCCGATGTCTTCCGTGGCGCCTGGCAGGAGCGCCACACGTACTGGAGCCCCTGGAACATCTGGCCCAACCTGCGAATCGCCGGAAGGTCCCTGCGACGCGAGCCGTGGTTCAGCGCATCGGTCGTCATGACGATCGCCCTCGGGGTAGGAAGCACGACGGCCATCTACACGCTTGCCTACGGCATTCTATTGAGGCCTCTGCCGTTCCCCGGATCCGAGCGGGTCGTCGCGCTCTGCGAGATGGAGCCCCAGGACCTGGGCTACTGCGTGGCCTCACCGCCGAATGTCCGCGACCTCGGCGCGTTGACGGATTCCGTCGAGGCCGCGGGCGTGGCGCGAACCTGGCGTTTTCGCGTGCAGGATGGCGCGGAGCAGAGTTCCTGGCGGGTCGGAATCGCCACGCCGGGGTTCCTGAAGACGTACGACGTGCGATTGCAGCACGGGCGGATGTTCCTGGAGTCTGAATTGGTGCGCGGCGCCAACCGGGTCATCGTCCTGACGGATGAACTGTGGCGGAGCTGGACCGGCGCCGACCCGGATGTCGTGGGGCGTCGGGTGACGCTGGATGCTCAGGAGTTCGTGGTGATCGGGGTGCTCGGCCCCGAAGCCTGGATCCCCGAGTTCGAACACGCCGAAGCCTGGGCGCCTGTGACCACGAGTCCGGACAACCCCGAGCAACGCGAGTGGCGGGGATTCACCTCCGTGGCCCGCATCGCGCCGGGCATCGGCATCGAGCAGGCGCGCGAAGAACTGAAAACGACGTACGCTAGCCTCGCCGCAGAGTATCCGGAGGTGATGGCCGGCTTGGGCCTTGATGTCGTGCGCCTGCGCGACCAGATCTCCGGCGATGCTCGGCCGATGATCAGACTGTTCGGATTGGCCGTGATCTGCCTGCTCCTGATCGGCTGTGCGAACGTTGCCAACCTGCTGATCGTCAGATCCCAGACGCGGGTCTCCGAGGTTGCCGTGCGCGCCGCGCTGGGAGCGGGGCGCGTCCGACTGGCAGGCCAACTCCTGGCTGAGAGCATGATTCTCGCCGTGCTGGGTGGCGCGGTGGGCCTGGTTCTTGCGATCGCACTGGTGAACACCGGCATGCGCCTCGCGCCCGCCGGGATCCCGCGGCTGGACGAAGTGGCGGTCGACGTGAACGTGGCAATTTTCGCGATCTCGCTCTCGCTGATCACCGTCTTGCTCTTTGGTTTGATTCCAGCGTTTCGAGTGGCGCGAACCGACATTGGAGGCCTTCTTCGAGGGGGCCGCTTTGGCGACCGCGACGCCGCCCGCGTACGGCGTGGAATTCTCGTGCTCGAGCTGGCTCTCGCGATGACGCTGCTAACGGGCGCTGGCCTCGGTATCCGGGGATTCGCCGGCCTGCTGCAGTGGGACCCCGGTTTCGACCGCGACAATCTCGTCACCACATGGGTGAGTGCCGACATCACCCGTTTTGACTCGGGAGTGGCCATTGCCGAACGGTTCAGCGTCGCCGCAGAGGCTCTGGCCTCGGTCCCCGGGGTTGAGGGCGTAGGTCAAAGTTCGGCGGGGCCCCTGTTCGGTGGCATCGAGACCGGCATCCTGGAGATCCCGGGCCGCGATTCCGGCGATCAGCCCGTCGCGGTTCAGATCTTCGACATTGACGCCGAGTACTTTGGCGCCCTGGGAGTGCCGATCGTCGGGGGCCGTGGCATCACGATGGCCGACGACGCCGGGAGCGCAAAGGTGGCGGTGGTCAATGAGGCGTTCGTGCGTCGGCACTGGCCGGACGCTAGTCCGATCGGCGCAGAAGTGGTCGTCAACGAGCACGCGGCGGTCATCGTCGGCGTGGTCGGCGACATGTTGCCCTTCCAGCCCGACGAACCCGTGCGACCGGCAGTCTACTGGCCCCGGCAACAGTACACGCGTGGCGCTACGTACTTTCTGATCCGCACCGCTCATCCGC
>JAJCXS010000172.1 GCA_029263335.1 Acidobacteriota bacterium
CGACTCGAGCCCGTGCCCATCGGTCTCGAAGCTCCACAGTGACTCTCCGGACGCCGCGTCGAGAGCGTGAAAGACGCCGTCGCCGTCGCCAACGTAGAGCACCGAGCCGTCGATCGTCGGGGTTGCCCTGATTCGACCCGCTGTCTGCCTTCTCCACAGCAGCTCGCCATCGGCGGCCCGCAGGGCGTACACGGCACCATCACCAGAGCCGACGTACAGCGTGTCGCCTACGACAACCGGCGACGCCGTAACGTAGTCCCAGCCTTCGAGGCCCCACACCAAAGGCAAATCGGAACCCGTTTCACGCTTCCATGTCGCCCGTCCGCTCACCAGGTCGACGGCATGGATCTGGTTGGCCCGATCGACGAGATAGGCGCTGTTGCCGGCAACAACCGGCGTCGACGCGATCGAGGCGCCGGCGTCATAACGCCAAGCCTCGCGTCCGCTGTCGATCTCCAGGCCATAGAGCGATCCATCGGTCGAGGCAACCAGCACGAGATCCCCAGCCACGACCGGGCTCGACCGTACGGGGCCGTGGGCGAGGAAGCTCCACTGCATCGCTCCGAGGCCGGTGGCGCCAAGGTTCGATAGCTCCCGCACCGATGCTGGCGCCATGCCAGAGCTGAAGGTCCAAGCCACCAGGAGAGTAAGGGTCCCGAAGAACCGCGTCCGCGATCGACCTAACGTATTCATCTGGCGTATTTCCTCGAATGTTCTGAGCACGATGGGAGCCTATGCGCAGGCCGTACGAAGGGGATTCTCCAGATTGAATGCTGGCCCCAGGACATCCGCAGGAACAAGCACCGTGAGCCGCCAAGTCGGCCAGCGGGCCCGTGAGACGGCTGAGCGGGGCGAACGGGCCGCCGCGACGAAACCTGCGAGCACCAAGTGCCGTACTCCTGAACAGCTCGCCGCACTTCCGAAGATCGCCAGAGGTCGCCATGCATCGACTCCGCTACACCATTCGCAAACTCGCGCGCACGCCACTGTTCACAGCGATTGCCGTGTTTACTCTGGCTTTGGGCATCGGAGCCAACACCGCGGTCTTCAGCGTCGTCAACGGCGTACTGCTCAAACCTCTGGCTTTCGACGAGCCCGAGGAGTTGATCGGCGTCTGGCACGCCGCTCCAGGAATCGGCTTCGACCTGCTGAACCAATCACCGGCGCTGTACTTCACCTATCGCGAGGAGAGCGAGGTTTTCGTCGAGAGCGGCATGTGGAGTAACTCCACGGTGTCGGTCACCGGCCTCGAGGAGCCTGAGCAGGTCTCGGCCGTGCAGGTAACCGACGGCATCTTCCCGCTGCTACGGGTGCAGCCACAAGTGGGTCGCCTGTTCAGCGCCGAGGACGACAGTCCGGAGACGCCGCTGACCGTGGTCTTGAGCCACGAGTACTGGCAGGAACGGTTTGGCAGCGACGAGCGCGTCATCGGCGACACTCTCGATGTCAACGGGCGCGCGAGAGAGATCATCGGCGTGATGCGGGCGGATCTGGAGTTTCTCGACCTCGAGCCGTCGCTCTACCTGCCATTCCAGTTCGACCGCGGCGAAGTCTTCTTCGGCAACTTCAGCTACCAGGGTATCGCCAGGCTCAAGCCTGGACTGACCGTGGAGCACGCCAACGCCGACATGACCCGCATGATTACCTTGTCGCTGGACCTGTTCCCACTGCCGCCCGGCTTCGAGATCGAGATGTTCGATAGCGCCGGCTTCGTCGCCAACGCTCGACCGCTCATGACAGATGTCGTCGGCGATGTCGGCTCGGTCCTTTGGGTACTGCTCGGCACCGTCGCCATGGTTCTGCTAATCGCCTGCGCCAATGTCGCCAACCTGTTTCTCGTCCGCGCAGAAGGACGCACGCAGGAGATTGCCGTGCGAACCGCGCTCGGCGCCGGCCGCGCCCGTATTGCCAGAGAGCTGCTGGGCGAGAGCGTCTTCCTCGGAGTCCTTGGTGGCGTCGCCGGCCTCGGGCTCGCGGCCGCTGGTCTCCGCCTGCTGGTCGCGATGGGCCCACGCAACCTGCCGCGACTCGACGAGATCACCATCGACGCCAACGTCCTGCTATTCACCTTCGCGGTGTCGCTCGTCGCCGGCCTGTTGTTCGGCGCGATACCGGCGCTGAAGCTGCGCGGTGCGAGCCTGGTGACCGCCCTCAAAGAAGGCGGTCGTGGCGGCAGTGTCGGACGCGACCGGCACCGTGTGCGCAACGCGCTGGTGGTGTCGCAGATCGCGCTGGCACTGGTTCTGCTGATCGGCTCTGGCCTGATGATCCGAAGCTTCCAGAAGCTACGTGATGTAGAACCTGGCTTCACCGACCCGGACAGCATTCTCACGTTCCGCGTGGCGGTTCCCGAGGCGGAGGTCGAGGATCCGATCGAGACCTTCCAGCTGCAACGAGCGATGTTGGATGCGCTGGGCGAGATTCCAGGAGTCCAGTCGGTAGCCATGACCACCTCGGCGACCATGGACGGGTGGAACAGTTCAGATCCGGTGTTCGTCGAGTCGCAGCCTACGCCGGAAGGACAGATTCCGATGATCCGGCGCTTCAAGTGGATCGCCCCGGGTTACTTCTCCACCATGGGCAACCCCCTGGTAGCTGGTCGTGATTTCACCTGGACCGACATGTACGACCGGGCTGAGGTCGCCATCATCAACGAAGAGCTCGCCGCCGAGTACTGGGACAATCCCGCCCAGGCGATCGGCGAGCGGATTCGCCAGGCACCCGAACAGGCCTGGCGCACGGTCGTCGGAGTCGTGGGCAGCGTCTACGACGAGGGCGTGGACCAGGAGATGAGCGCCATCGTCTACTGGCCCACACTGCAAGATGGCTTCTGGTTCCCGGGAACCAACGTGCACCGCGGCATGCGCTTCGTACTGCGCTCCGACCGCGTCGGCACGGCAGCGCTGCTGGACGAAGCGCGACAGGCGATCTGGGAGACCAACCCCAACCTCCCGGTAGCCAGCGTCCGCACCATGGGTGAGATCCTGGATCGCTCCATGGCGCGAACTTCCTTCACGCTCACGATGCTCGGCATCGCCGCCGCGGCAGCCATGTTGATCGGCGCCGTGGGAATCTACGGCGTGACCTCTTACATCGTCGCGCAACGCACCCGTGAGATCGGTGTGCGCATAGCCCTGGGAGCGCAGTACACCGACATCAACCGCATGGTGCTGCGCTTCGGGCTGACCCTGTGCGGCCTCGGCGTGGGTGTCGGCCTTGCCGGCGCCTTCGCGATGACACGGCTCATGTCGGCTCTGCTCTTCGGCGTGAGCGCGGTGGACCCGATCACCTACGCGTCCGTGGCCGGCACCGTCACGATTGTGGCGCTGGCCGCCTGTTACCTGCCTGCGCGCCGGGCCGCTGGGCTCGATCCCGTGGAGGCACTCCGCGACTGAGCCGGGCCGCTTTCGGCTCTGATAGGCTGCTGGCGCTGTCCGCGCCCATCTGGAGGGTGGTGCGCGGGTTCGTCCGATCCGCCGTTTGGCGGCCTCAGCCGGAGTGTCATGCGCATGCGCGGACTCGTTCTCGCCCTCGCTACCGTCCTCGTCTGTTCCGCCTGCGCCGGCGGCGGTGACGCCGACTCTTCGACAGCTGCGGAGTGGGACGGCACGATCGCGACAGAAGGCGATACAACGACAGTGGTCAACCTGTCCGGATCCGTGTGGGGTGGTGACGCGATCCTGGTGGAAGAAGCGTCAATCGGCGTCCTCGAAGGCGCCGAGGAATACATGCTGGGGACAGTAAGCGCCATCGCTTACGACGACGACCGCATCATCGTGGCCGACCGGCAGGTCCCGGTGGTCAGAATCTACGATTCCGGCGGCACCTACGAGCGAGACCTCGGCGGAGTCGGCGAGGGCCCCGGCGAGTACCAGCAGCCAGCCAGCGTTGCCGTGGCCAACGATGGCCGCATTCTGGTGCGCGACGATAGCGGCCGCCGGATCGTCGTCTATGGTCGCGACGGCGAGTACCAAGAGTCGTACCCCCTCACCGGCGGACTCCAGACGGGAACGCCAATGCAGCTGGGGCCCGACGGAACTCCGTACACGATCGTGATCGTGGAGACGCTCGAGAACGACCCCTCCAGATTGTGGGTCCTGGGGATGCAGGCTCACGGACCCGACGGCCCGCACGGGGAGCCCATCGTGCCGCCGACGCAGACGATCAACGACGGGGTCATCGTGGCTCGGCGAGAGGGCGGCACGTCGATGAGAAACGTACCGTTCTGGCCGACCGAGAGTTGGACCCTGACGCCAAACTTGGACGTCGTCTCGGGCGTCGCCACCGAGTATCGCTTCCAGATTCTCCGCTCGAACGGTAGTCAGGTCGTGGTGCAGCACCGAACGACACCGACGCCCGTCCAGCCCGGCGAGGCTGACTGGTATCGGCGTCAGGCAACGGCGCAAATGCGCGACATGGACCCGTCCTGGGTGTGGAATGGGCCGGAAATCCCGGCGACCAAGCCTGCATTCGGTCAGCTAATGAGCTCGCGCTCGGGAGAAGTCTGGGTGTTGCGCGCCGGGGCCGGCGAGAGGCTCACCCCGTGCAACGAAGCCGCCGAGACGAACGACGAATTCGCGTCGCAGCCGTGCTGGCTAGAGACCAGCAGCTTCGATGTCTTCGGCTCCGACGGCCGTTACCTGGGAGCCGTCGAAGTGCCGGCCGGGATGAGCCGCTACCCGGTGCCGTATATCGATGGTGACACCGTCATCGGCCGCGTCGAGGATGCCGATGGGACCATCTACGTGAAACGCTTTCGGCGTATCCGACGAAGCGACAGCTGAATGACTACTCGCTCCCAGGGCATTCTTGCCGCTGCCCGCGCAGCTTGCCGTAGGAGAGTACCCGTTGTCGCAGCTTTGATGCTGCTGGCGCCGAGCGCGACCGGAGCCCAACAACAGCCGCCGGTGTTTCGATCCGGGGTCGATATGACGCGGATCAAGGTCGCGGTGCTGGACGACAACGGAGCGCCGGTGACCGGGCTGTCGGCAGACGCCTTCGCCGTCCGCGAGGACGGCGCGCAGCAGCGACTCGATGTCGTTCTCTCACCGGCCGACGTACCCCTCGACGTCGCCATCGTGATCGACTTCAGCGCCAGCATCGACGCCGAGTGGGCCGACCCCCAGGCCCGAGAAGCAGCAGAGAGGTTTCTCGATTCGCTCAGCCCCAGCGACTGTGTGTATCTGCTTCCGTTCCAGGAACAGATCGGACCGGGAGTGTGGGCCAATGCCGACGATCGCGCGCTGCGCCATATCATCGCCGAGTATCCATACGGCTGGTCGACGAAACTGTACGACGCGATCCGCGCGGCTCACGGTGCGCTCGATGCCCGCGCGCCAGGCCATGCTGGCACTTCGCCACCACCGGCGGAGAGCAGCTGCGGTGCCCCTCTCGGCCAGGACGAGTCGCTGCGACGCCGTGCCGCAATCGTTGTGCTGACAGACGGCCAGGACTCCGGCAGCCGTGTTCAGTACGCAGATGTGCTGCTGGCCAGTCACCAGGCCAACCGGCCCGTGTTCTCGGTCGCCGTCGGTTTGGCCGGTGGGCGCCGGCAACGGAGCCGCTACCTGAGCCACCAGGCATATCGCCAGGATGCCAACTACGGGCAATCCCTGCAGGACCAGCTCGCGGAGCTGTCGCGGGTATCGGGCGGGCACCTCGTGACCCAGCGCGACATTGGTGACGGCTACGACGATGTGCTGGCGCTGCTACGCGGCTACTACGTGCTCGGCTATCGAACGCCACAGCCCGTCAGCGAAGGCTGGCACCGAGTGCAGGTGCAGGTAGCCGGCGATTACCAGACCATCACCCAGCCGGGTGTCTACCGCAGCGAAACCGACTACGCCCAGGTCAGTGACGCGCTGCGCACCGCAACCGAAGCGCTGAATGCGGACACGCGGTTGGCGCTCCGCATGCTCGAGTTGGCGGCGGTGTTGGCGCCCGACCTGTCCACGCCCCAGTTCGGCCGCGGGGTCGCGCTGGAGCGGCTCAACCGATTCGCTGAGGCCCGCGCAGCCTATGAGCAGGCCTTGTTGCTGAGCCCCGGCGCCGCCGAGGTGCGCTCGAGACTTGCGCGACTCACGCTGCGTCTGCATGACTATGGCGCCGCCTGGACTCACGCGCTGCGACTGCAGCGCATCGGCCACGACGCCGATGGTCTGATTGCCCGCCTGGAGTTGATCGCCGCCGAACCGGCGGACCGCCAGGCACGCCGTCGCGGTCCGCGCATCGCCCTGCCCAAATCGCTAACCCCGGACCTCGATGCCCAGCTCGCGCTCCGACCGGTGTGGCGCGATATCGGCCACATTCTGGAGCGAGATCCAACGATCACCATCGTTCCGTTCGGATCGCCGGCCGATTTCGCCCTGCGCCTGGACCTGCGCGAGCTCGAAGCGCGATCGCCGCGCCGCATGGACCTGCGGCTCGATCTCCTCGACGTGTACATGGGCAACGAGACGGAAACCAGGGTCGAACTGGATGACATCGACGACCGAGAAGCCCTAGCGTCGGCGATCGAGCGCAGCGTGGAGGACGCACTCCAGTGGATCCACGAGCGCATGCGCCGACGCCGATAGCCGACGACCGGCTCCCCGCGAAGCGGCCTGCCCCCTATTGGTCCGTGGCGCTCTCGGCTGGGTCCGTGGAGCTTTCGGCGCGCGCGATGCGCATCTGCTCGTGGACACCGGCAGCGATGAACAATGGGGTGTCATTGGGTCTGAACATGTAACGCACCGATCCTTCGTGATCGATGAGGTACGTGTAGGTCGTGTGGCCGAAAAGCACCTCGCCGGCCTCGTCCTCCCCCATCTCCATCATGCCAGCGTACGCGCCGAGTACAGGCGCCAGCTCCTCGGTGGGCCCGCTGAGGCCCAGGGCTGGAACACTGAAATAGCCCAGGTACTTGGCCAACGCCTCCGAGGTGTCGCGCTCCGGGTCGATGGTAACGAAGAGCGTCTTCGGTTTGTCGCCGTCTTCGCCCAGCAACTCGTACACCTGACCGAGTAGCGACAAGGTCGCGGGGCAGAAGTCCGGACAATGCGTGTAACCGAAGAACAACAGAAATACCTCGCCGCGGTGCTCTGCCAGGTCGAATGTCGTGCCGTCATGAGCAGCGAGCACGAAGTCGCCGCCAAGATCGAACGACTGGAGAATCGGCGGCGTCCGAACATCGTCGATCGATGTAGGTTCTTCCGCCGCGGGAGCCTCGGGTGACGCGGCCGGAGCACAGGCCGCGACCGCCAATAGGCCGAGCAGCGCGATGCTTGCCCCGGTCAGGCAGCGAGGGTTCATCATTGCGCACCATCCCGTCGTCGCACCGGCGCGATGAAGCGCACGGCGGTACGGCTCTTCAAAAAGAGCGTGATCTGAACTGACTCGCCCGCCGACAAGGGTTCGTCCAACCTCTCGAGCATGATGTGATTGCCGCCGGCTGACAACTCGACCTCGCCACCGGCTGGAAGACCAAGCTCCGCCAACGGTTCCATGGTCATCATGCCGTCGGCGTGCCGCATGGCGTGGAGCCGAGCCCGACGCACGCCCTCCACCTGCACTTCCAGCACCGCGTCCTCGGCACCCGCGTTGCTGATTGTGAGCCATGCGCCGGTTGTGTCGACGCCGGGAATCGACTCCCCGATCCAGGCGTCGCGCACGCTGACCTGCGTGGAATCCGGGTGCTGCAGCGAAGAGATGTACGTGGCCAGCTGCGTTCGCCGCTCGAGGCTCAGATGTCCGAACGACGGCATGCCCCCACCCGGGGCCGGGAGTCCGTCCGCGATCGTCTGCGCGATGGTCTCCACATCGGTGCCCACTCTGTAGGCGGCCGGGTCGCGATAGTCGCGCGGAGGCGGGTCCAGCCCGGCGCCGATGGCGCCCCTTCCGCTGCCGTCCTCGCCGTGGCAATTGGCGCAACCATTGCTCATGTAGGTGCGCTGTCCAGCCGCTGCCGCAGCCGGATCGAGATCGGGCGCGGGTGCTGGCGCAGGTCTGCAGCCGCCCGCACTCGCGGCAGACACCAGCACCACAACAGCGCCGGGAACGAAGAGCGCTCGGGCCCCATGCAACACCCAGAGAACCGGCAGCGCCAGCAGTGTGAGGATAACTAGAGTGGCCAGGGGCAGGAAGATGGCGGTCACCACAGCGTTGGTCGGGAAGGCAGTGGAGACCTCCTCTGCCTCGGCCGCCAGGCGGAACAGCCCGAGCACCACCGAGGGCACGACAATCAACGTCTGGATGCCGAGATTCTGGGCCCCGATATCACCCACGCATTCGCCCACTGGACGCCGGATGCGATCGGTCACGACCACCCATGCGATTCCCAGCAGCCACAGTGCCGCGACGGTTATCCAGGTCTCTTGTGCACCCGGAACTCGACCAGGCGGCAGCAGAAAGCGAAGTACGGCCACCGCCGACACCAATGTCAGGAACGGTCGCTGAGCCCTCAACATCTGAACGGGATCGGCAGCGGAGGCCGCCGACGAGGGGCCGCGTGGTCGCGTCATTCGTTGATCTCCACCGCTCGCTGGCCATAGGCCTTGAAGATCTCGGCCAGTTCGTCCACCTGCTCGCGATCGAGCAATTCGGGCCCGCCGAGAAGCTGGGTCAGACAATACTGCTGGGCCAGCGATTCCACCTCGCGCGCCATCGCCTCTGCGGCCCGCAGATTTGGCCCCGTCGCCACCACGCCGTGATTGGCGAGCAGACACGCGGCCCGCGCCCCCAGCGCGTCGACTACGCTGGCCGCCAGTCGATCGCTGCCCGGCGCGTGGTAGGGCGCGCACCTGATCGTGCCGTCCCCGGTGCCAACCATCATGTAGTGGAACGGCGGCAGGTCACGACGCGCGCACGACACAGCCGTGGCCCAGGGTGAATGGGTATGCACGATGGCGCCGACATCGCGCCGGGCTCGATAGATGGCCAGGTGAAACTGCCATTCGCTCGACGGCCTCAGCCCGCCCTCGGCGGCTCGCGTCCCATCCAGGCCAAGCGCTACCACCTGCTCGGCGGTCATCTCTTCAGGGAGCACGCCCGACGGGGTCATCCGCACGCGCTGGCCATCCCGCACGCTCAGGTTTCCCGCTGTTCCGCTCGTCAGCCCGTCGTTGATCAGCCTTCTCGACGCGGCCGCGATGGCATCGCCGATCACTTCCCGATGACGCGGAGTTCGTGGGAAAACGACGTCAGGCTCACCGGCCCGTCCTCTGTTACCCAGATGTCGTCCTCGATACGAACGCCGCCCCACCCCTCCAGATACAGGCCGGGCTCCACCGTGATCACCGATCCAGCGCCGAGAGGATCGTGGTTGCCCTCCATCACCGACGGCGGCTCGTGAATGTCCAGACCAAGCCCATGACCGGTCCGATGCTTGAGGAACTCGGCGAACTCCGGCGCCATCAGTGGTGCCTGCGCTGCCATGTGCACGTCATGACTGCTCGTACCGACCGTCGCCCTGGCGCAGCCGTCGGCGTTGCCTTGCCGGACCGCCTCGTACACCGCTCGCTGCCGATCATCTGGCTCGGCGCCCACCACGAAGGTCCGGGTGATATCGCAGTGGTAGCCACCCCAACTGGTGCCGAAGTCGATCAGCAGATACTCGCCGGCCCCCACCGGGCGCTCGCCGGGTACGCCGTGTGGCAATGCGCTCTGGGGACCGCCGAGAACGATCGGACCGAATGAGATCCCCTCCCCGCCCTTGCCGAGCATGCGGCTCACCAACTCCGCAGAGATCTGCTTTTCGGTCATTCCCACTCGCACCAGCTGCGCGACCTCCTCGAGAGCTTCTTCAGCGATCTCGGCCGCCTTGCGCATGCGCCCGGCCTCGTCGGCATCTTTGAACTGGCGCATCGAGTCGACGATCGCGGCGGCCGAGACAATCTCGCCCGCCGGGAGATGCTCGCGGAGGATCTCAAACTCCATGTATCGGAGCCCGAGAGGCTCGATGCCGACCGTTCGCGCAGCGCCGTACTCCAACCCGGCTGCCGCAGCGGCAGCACCGGGACCGTCCTTGTCGTCCCAGAGCCAGACGTTGTCGACGTCGGGTACGGCGTGGGCCCAATTGTCCTGCTCCAACAAAGGCAGAATGGCGCCGGCCTTGCCTTGGGCCGGCACAAACAGCAGAAACAAGCGCTCGTGTGAAACGAAGTCATGGCCCGTGAGGTAGGTCATGCTCGGGCCCGGGTTGAGCACCACGAGATCGACGCCCGCGGCGCGGACCTTCTCCTGAAAGGCATTCAAACGATCGCTCATCACGGCGTCTCCGGGTGCGGCCGCCCCAGTGTGCACGGGGCGGCTCCGAATTGATTTTCAGTCGTGCCCTGGCATGGTAGCGCAGCGGCGACCGGGGTGACGCGCTGCGCTACGATGTCTGTTCCGCTCACAGTTATCGAGGTCCCGATGCACCGTTCCACCGCGCGGCTCGCTACCGTATTCGTCATCGCCATGGCCGCCGCCACCAGCACCACGGCCGCGCAATCGGAGCGCCGCCCGAAGGTGCTGCTCATCGGTCTCGACGGCATCCGGGTGGACATCTTGCAGGCAGCCGATACGCCGAACCTCGACGCCCTGGCTCGTGCGGGAGAGATCAGTTTCACGGCGCGAACTCGTCCGAAAACGGTGAGCGGCCCCGGTTGGTCGAGCATGCTGACCGGCGTCTGGATGAACAAACACGGCGTCGAGGGCAATGACTTCAGCAGCAACCGTTATGAGACGTATCCGGACTTCTTGACTCGCATCGAACAGCTTCGCCCCGAGCTATCCACCCTGGCTGTGCTCGACTGGCCGCCGCTCGGCACGAGCCAGGACGGCGGGCCGCTGGTCAGCCACAAGGTAGATCTGGTGATCAACGTCAACGGCGACAATCTCGGGTACGGGCCCGCAGACGCTCTATCCGTGGATCTTGCGGCAACGCGTCTGCGCGATGGCGACCCCGACGCGACGTTCATCTACCTGGGCGACCCGGATGTCGTCGCGCACGACACGTCATCTCTTTCGCCCGAATACCGCGCCTCGATCGAAACCGCGGACCGGCAGGTTGGCGTGCTGGTAGCGGCCGTCCGCGCGCGACCGACCTACGAGCAAGAAGATTGGCTCATTCTGTCGAGCACCGACCACGGCCGTAGCGACGACGGCGGCCACGGCAAGGAGTCGCTCGAAGAGCTGACCATCTACTACCTCGCAAGCGGCCCGTTGGTGGGTGAGCTATCCGGCGAGCCCTTCGAGATCGTCGATGTCACCTGCGCAGCGCTGACGTGGCTACGATTCGATATCGATCCCAGCTGGGGCCTCGACTGCACGGGCTAGCCGGAAACGCGATCAGCCCGCTAGCGGGGAATCAATTCCGGATACTGGGGATCCCAGACCCACTGGGCGACGGCGGCTTCGATCGAGCCCTTCGGCGACTCCGCCACCCCCGCATCGAGCGCAGCCTGCGCTACGTGCACGGCGATGTTGAGCGTGACTTCGCGCAGCGAGGCCACCGGCGGGTACAGTGCGCCGCTCTCCAGGCACGAGGTAGAAACCTGCTCGGCGAGCGCGTGTGCGGCCGCGGTAAACATACCGTCGGTGATGCGGCGAGCGCCCATCGCGAGCGCGCCGAGACCGACGCCGGGAAACACGTAGACGTTGTTGCCCTGCGAGATGTGGATCTCGCGATCCCCCACGGTAACCGGATCGAATGGGCTCCCGGTGGCCACCAGCGCGCGACCATCGGTCCACCGCAGAATGTCCCGTGGAATAGCCTCGCTCTTGCTCGTCGGGTTCGAGAACGGGAAGATCGCGGGACGCTCGACGGCCTTTGCCATCTTGCGGATGATCGGCTGCGTGAACGCGCCTGGTTGCCCCGTGGTGCCGATGAGCATCGTCGGCTTGAAGCCCTCGACGACGCGTTCGAGGCCCGGCGGCATCTCGGGACTCCAGCCGTATTTGGTCGCGCATAGTTCATCGGGCCAGGCGAACTGATACTTGAACTGGTCGGACAGCTCGCGGCCCTGCATCAGCAGACCGCCGGTATCGAGAATCGCCAACCGCTCGATCAGATCGTCGCCGTCTATACCTTCGCGGGCGAAGGCATCGCGCAATTGATGCCCGATGCCGACGCCGGCTGCGCCGGCCCCGAGTATGGCGATCCGCTGGTCTTTCAGCGGCACCCCCAGCGCACGGCACGCGGCGAGAACGCCCGCCAGCGCCACACCAGCCGTTCCTTGAATGTCGTCGTTGAACGAGGGCAGAACATCCTGGTAGCGATACAGCAGGTCGAAGGCATTGCCCTTCTTGAAGTCCTCCCATTGCAGGATCGCGTTCGGAAAGCACTCGCGCACAGCATCGACGAACTCCTCGACCAGTTCGTCGTAGAGCTGGCCGCGCAGGCGCGTGCTACGCCAACCCAGGTACATGGGGTCTTCGAGCAGACGCGGGTTGTCCGTACCGACATCCAGGCTAACCGGCAGAGTCAACGTCGGGTGAATACCCGCGGCTGCCGTATACAGTCCCAGCTTGCCGATGGGAATTGCCATGCCGCCGGCGCCCTGGTCGCCCAGGCCGAGAATGCGTTCATTGTCGGTGACCACGATGAGGCGTAGGTCCGCCTTGATCTGGCCCAGCACCTCGGCGATCCGCCCGCGATGCTCCGGCGTGATCCAGCGGCCACGCCCGCGGCGAAACAGATAACTGTAGTTAAGGCTCGCCTCACCTACCGTTGGCGTGTAGATGATCGGCATGAGCTGTTCGATGTTGTCGACGAGAAACCGATAAAACAGCGTTTCGTTACGGTCCTGCAGATCCGACAGCTCGACGTACTTGCTCAGCTGATGCTCGAGGCGCCCCAACGAATCTTTGACACGGAGCTTCTGCTGCTCGATGTCCGTCACCCCGGGCGGCAGTAGCCCTTCGAGTCGAAGCGCCGCTCGCTCGCGAGAGCTGAACGCCGAGCCCTTGTTGATGAGCGGGTCACGAACAATGTCACGGCCGCGTTTGGTGACCGCAGCGACATAGTCACCGTCGTCGTTCTTGGAGAATCGGGAGTGCACGGCTTCGCTCGCTGTTCTGTCTGATTCGCAGTGTGGTTCATGGAATCGTACCCTCTGCCCGGGTGCCCTGCCTGGCTATTTCAACCCGGAGTGACGCGAAATGCGGCGAATCCTGTTGTTCTCGACATCAACGGTGCACGGGACCGGGTACATGGAGTACGCCGTGCCGTATATCGACGACTTTCTCGCCGGCAGGCGCGAGATACTCTTCGTACCCTACGCCCGGCCTGGAGGCATCTCGCACGACCGTTACACGGAGCTCTTCCGCGAGCCCCTGGAGGCGGCGGGCTATCGCGTGCTGGCGGTCCACGAAGCGGACGATCCCGGCACCGCGATCAGGAGTTCCGAGGCCATATTCGTCGGCGGCGGCAACACGTTCGTCCTGCTGAACGCCCTTCACGAGCAGCGGCTTGTCGAGCCGGTACGAGAGCGAGTCGCGGCCGGAATGCCCTACATGGGCAGCAGCGCAGGATCCAACGTAGCCGGCATGAGTCTCGGTACGACCAACGACATGCCGATCGTCCAGCCGCCGTCGTTCGAAGCCTTCGGTCTGGTCCCCTTCAACATCAACCCCCACTACATCGATCCCGATCCCGATTCGACGCACATGGGCGAAACGCGCGAGACCCGGATCAAAGAGTTCCACGCGTTCAATCAGCAGCCGGTTGTGGGGCTACGCGAAGGAGCGATGCTCCGTGTCGAGGGCGAGCAGGCGACCGTCGACGGCGTGCGCGGCGGACGCCTCTTCCTGGCTGGTCAGGAGCCCTCGGAATTGAGTTCCGGCCAGCGACTCGACAACCTGCTCACTCCCCGCGAGCAGCACCCCTAGCCCGGGGATCGTGAGTACCCGTCCAGGCATCACCGAGTCGCAACAGCGACGCGGCTACGGCGATGTTGAAGCGCCCTGGCCGCAATTCGTGCCCTAGTGCTTCCAGCGCCGCGATCTGATCAGCTCCCAGCCCACCGCCTTCGTACAGCATGATGTCCGGGAGATGCTGCTGGTGAACGCGGGGGGCGCGCACGGCGTCGTTGATAGCCAGGCCGAAGTCCACCACGTTCGACATCACCTGGTACACACCGGTAATGATCGTCGGACCGCCGCTGGCGCCGGTCACCAGCTGGGCGCGACCGTCACGGACCACGATGGTCGGCGTCATCGCCGATAGCATGCGCTTGTTGGCAGCGATCGCGTTGACTTCGCCCTGCACCAGCCCGAAAGCGTTCGGCGACCCCGGCTTGGAGGCGAAGTCGTCCATCTCGTTGTTCAGCAGGAAGCCCGCACCCTGCACGGTTACAGCCGAACCGTTGCCGTGGTTGATCGTGGTGGTAACGGCAACCGCATTGCCGGCGCTGTCGACCACCGAGTAGTGCGTGGTGTGCATGGCCTCGGATCCATCGGATCCGCTTCCTGGCTGGATATCCACCGACGGCGTTGCCGCATCGAGCTTGATG
Source organism: Acidobacteriota bacterium (assembly GCA_029263335.1). Lineage (GTDB taxonomy): Bacteria > Acidobacteriota > UBA890 > UBA890 > WLXD01 > WLXD01. The sequence goes on from JAJCXS010000172.1 coordinate 14,472, forward strand.
CCGGAACGAAGTTCAGCGGCGTATTCCTCGGACAGGAACATCTCGCGCGGATTGGTCACGAAATCAGGGTCGCCGAGCCAGTGATTGCGATCGGCAAAGGCGCGACGCATGACCTCCGCCAGCAGATGTAGATGCCCTTCGCCGTGCCATGGCATCTCCGACAGCTCGTAACCCTCGAGCACATTGCTCATCAGCGCCAGCGTAAGCCCCCCGGAGGAGGGAGGCGGCATCGAGATCACCTCGTAGCCGCGGTAGTCAAACACCACCGGGTCGCGCCAGACGGCCTGGTAGGCGAGCAGATCAGCGTGCGTGATCAGCCCATCGCCGCGCTCCATCTCCGCCACGATCAAGTCGGCGGTCTCGCCCTGGTAAAAGGCGGACGGGCCCTTGTCGACGATGCGGCCGAGCACTTCGGCCAGCTCCGGGTTGCGCCACGTGTCACCCGCCGCCAGCGGTGCTCCGCCAGGATGGAAGAGCGCTCGCGAACCTTCGAACTGCTCGAAGCGCCCGTCCGAGGCCGCGCCGGCAAAGTCCTCGTCGGCGACGAAGCCGTCGGTCGCCAGGCGGATGGCCGGCATCGTCACCGCCGCCCACGGCAGCGAGCCGTAGCGCTGATGTAACTCCCACAGTCCCGCCACGGACCCCGGAACACCGGAGGCACGGTGCCCCAGCACGGAGTCGCG
>JAJCXS010000173.1 GCA_029263335.1 Acidobacteriota bacterium
CTCGGGCGGCGCGCTGCCGCTGGCCGACGCCATCACGCTGGGTCTCGGCAAGTTCAAGAAGATCCTCGAGATCGACTACGCCAACCGCATCGCCGTGGTGCAGCCCGGCGTCACCAACCTCGCGATCACCGACGCCGTCGAACGCAAGGGCTTCTATTTCGCCCCCGACCCGTCGAGCCAGATCGCCTGCACCATCGGCGGCAACGTCGCCGAAAACTCGGGCGGCGTGCACTGCCTGAAATACGGCGTCACCACCAACAACATCCTCGGCGTCGAGATGGTCATGATCGATGGCGAGATCGTCCGCTTCGGCGGCCGGCATCTCGATGCCGACGGTTACGACCTGATGGGGCTCATCACCGGGTCCGAGGGCCTGCTCGGCGTCATCACCGAGGTCACGGTGCGTATCCTGCAAAAACCAACGGTCGCCCGCGCCGTGTTGCTCGGGTTCCAGACCAACGAGGAGGCCGGCGACTGCTGCGCCGCCATCATCGCCGAGGGCATCATTCCCGGCGGCATGGAAATGATGGACAAGGCGGCCATCCACGCCACCGAGGAATTCGTGCACGCGGGCTATCCGCTCGACGTCGAGGCGATCCTGATCGTCGAGCTCGACGGTCCCGAGGTCGAGGTCGACACCCTGCTGGCGCGGGTCGAGAAACTTGCCCGCGACGGCGGCGCCACCCACGTCGAGGTCAGCCAGAGCGAGGAGCAGCGGCTCAAGTTCTGGTCCGGGCGCAAGAACGCGTTCCCCGCCGTCGGCCGCCTGTCGCCGGACTATTACTGCATGGACGGAACGATCCCGAGGAAGCACCTCGCGACCTTCCTCAAGGAGTGCGCGAAGCTGTCAGCCGATTACGGCCTGCGCGTCGCCAACGTCTTTCACGCCGGCGATGGCAACCTGCACCCGCTGATCCTGTATGACGCCAACACCGAGGGCGAGCTTGAGAAAACCGAGGAGCTTGGCGCCGAAATCCTGAAGCTTTGCGTCCGGCTCGGCGGCGTGCTCACCGGCGAGCATGGCGTCGGCGTCGAGAAGCGCGACCTGATGGGCGAGATGTTCAGCGAGGACGACCTCAAGCAGCAGCAGCGGGTGAAATGCGCCTTCGACCCGGACCAGTTGCTGAACCCGGGCAAGGTGTTCCCGAAACTGCACCGCTGCGCCGAACTCGGCCGCGTCCACGTCCACCGCGGCGAAATGCGGTTCCCGGACCTTCCCCGGTTCTGATAGGAGAAAATAACATGTCGCTAGTCCTCCTTAGAGCTGACCAGGCATCAGCACACCTAAGGCTACCCATTCGCCCACCGTTGTTTGAGCTACTGGAGCCAAACCATGGGAAGCTATACGAGACATTCTTCGAAAAATTCGAGCGCTATGGCCTGACGTTGTCTGACATTAAGCTGCAACGAGCCACTGAGGATCTAGGCTCCGCAAGAGCCCTATTTGTACTGAAACAACCGCCAGTACTGATTGATGTAAGCTTGGGAGAGCTCAATATCCGGTTTGAAACACTCCATCCGAACGTTGAACTGGTTGCCACAATTCTGAATGACGCGATTGGCGCTCTTAAAAACATCAGAGAGGCAATCAGTACTACCGGTTTCGAGGTGCAAATCGCGATGCATGCAAGACCCGACGAAGTTACTGGGCTGGACGTAATCCGATCAATCATCGCCAATGGAACTAACCATGTGGCTGGGATGGTATCTGCATCTCTATCAATGGAACTAGATAGTGAAGTGCTTCATCAGGGCATGGACGTTCTGATCGAACCTTCAATTGCTATTTCTGATGGCCTCTTCGTCCGCATGACAGCCAAGTTAAATGAAGAGGTAGTTGAACCATCAGATATTGTATCTACATCTAGATCATTATTTTTTGATTTTTTACAAAGGTTTGGCATGGCATTATCGAACGACGATATCGTGAGATAGAAACGGCAGTTATCGGCATGATTGGTGCACAGTCCATTTTTGAAGGAATCGAGTTTGCCGACAGGCGGTCTCGATCAAGCCTTATGCAGAAAATCAACACGGCTGATGCGGTGGAATATTCAATCCCCAATCGCGAAGACGGTGGAATTTCGAATTACTTATCCTTGAATGCTAACCGTTTGATCAATCTTGAAAACAGTGATTGGACTCCCTTGTGGATCGGGTTCTTCGAGGATCGGTCCAAAGAATCGGTTGTCCAAAGCAATGCGGCCCAGGTACTTAGTCGACAAGTAGCGGCTACTCTCGAAAAACTCTTTCATTCTTCCTTGGCGTCGCTTGAAATTAGCAAGGATCAGGCGAAATTTACGCAGACTCCCAGCTTCTTGGAAGCTGCCAGACATATTGTAAGCGAAGAAGGCAGTGCTAGTAGGTCGCTTCAACGAGCACGCAACCGCCTCGAACACGGCGATGTAGCCGGCGCAATATCAATTTTGAAGAACGGGCTCTCACAACATCCCAAAGATCGAGAGATGACTAGGTTACTGGATGCTCTTAGCCTTCAACCGGCGCGAGAGAGTTCGCAGGACTATCCTACACTTGCCAAACCTGAAGATATTGAAACTGACGGAAATGGCTGGGTCGCTTTCCTTGATGGAAAATCTATTTCAAATGCATCGACACTGACTGAATTGCTTTCGACATTCAGCGACAACCCTCGCGCGAATGAAATTGCCATTCTCAAATTGGATTGAGCGTCCATGAGATACCTATGATTCCGTTTTACGCCGCAGGAAGTTCGACATTCATTGATCACGCGAGCAGTTCGACGTCTCGTCAGCCCAAAGTATTTGTTCAAATTCGTTTCGACATCAAAGCCACCAACGCACATTATGTGATGTTAGACACAGCCGCTCCATTCCTAGTGTTGAACAACGAACTTGCAGTAGCACTCGGTTTCAAATTTGGTGCCGGCCCAAGCCAAAAAATCCGCACTCGCTTCGGTCCGGTAGAAGGGAACTTAGAGAAGACTGGAATTGTTGTTACAGCAGACAGAGGAAGCCCTTTGGACCTCGAAGTAACCGCTTTTGTATCTCAGGAATGGCGAGAAACGACAGTCTTTGGATATCAGAATGCATTGGATCATCTGAACTTTGCCGTACTCCCCTACGAGAACGGATTCTATTTCGGCGAAATTGGGGCTCAGTCAGCTTGACTGTGAAGAACCCCACCGCATATTGAGACCTGCATATTATAACGATTTCAATATAAACAAATATCACTCACCCTCTTTCAGCATTTGAGAAAGCGAGGAGCCTGAGCCGTACTTGATGTCATAGATCCGCCAGGCGCCGTCCTGCTCGCTGAGCAAGTAGGTGAGATCGGCGTCCTGGCCGAAGTTCTTGAACGTGACCTTCACGTGCGCCGTGCCGTTGGAAATTTTCAATTCTGGATCGAGACGAATTTTCAGATCCGAGATCTCGGCGTCCTGGCCGTCATAGATCGGATCGAAGCCGAGCTCGACCTTGGCCATCTTCGCGGCCACCGCC
>JAJCXS010000174.1 GCA_029263335.1 Acidobacteriota bacterium
GGCGCTGCGTTCCTGATCTGGAGTCTTGCGGCAGAGAATCAGCAACTGAACGCCGAGGTCACCGACCTCTACGCTCAGCTGAACGCGCTGCAGGAAACAACGGCGCTCCAGATCTCGATTGCGGCAGGAGACACGATTCCGGACACGCCTGTGGTGGGCCTTGCGGGCGAAACAGCCACGCTGAGTGAGCTGGTTTCCCGCGGTGGCGTGATCGCGTTTCTGACCACTACCTGTCCCTACTGCAAGGAAATGCTCCCGGTGTGGGCACAACTCTCCGATCAGTACGCCGAGCGCGGCGTGCCTTTCGTGGGGGTGATGCTCGATACCGCGGAGGCGACCGCGCAGTACGTCACCGAGGAGTCCGTCGAGTTCCCCATGTGGGCCCTCACGGACGAGGCCACGGCCGATCTCGAGGTGGCGATTGTCCCGTACACGATGCTCGTCGAGGAGGGCGCCGTGGTGCGGAACACATGGTCAGGGGTGCTCGATAGTACGGAAACCGCGATGCTCGCGGCGGCGCTCGATGACGAGCTGTTCGCTGCGCAACAGATGTTGTCCGGGTCATTGGCAGACCCCAATTGCTGTGAGGCCACGGTGTTCGGCACAGACACCGCGGGCGGACAGTGAGAGTGCCGATGATTCATCCTCCCCGACCAAACAGCCTGTGCCGAGGGGGATCCAACCACCTCAGGTGAGAAGTCAACATTCTCCATCACGTCTCCTCCATAGCTGGGAAACCGTTGTTTCCTCGGAGGAGACCCTCCCCGGAGTAATGAGAATGAACAAGCGTATTGTTCGTTTGATTGCCGTTGCCATTGTGCTGGCGGCTGCCACGATGGGCAGCCTGCAGTTGATCGCCGGACCCGGCAAGGGCGGCGGTTGCCTGAACGAGTGCGTCCGTTTAGGCGGCAGCGCTGGTCAGTGCAGGAGTGTGTGCGGACGCTGATCGCAGCGCCGCCAAGAGGCCGAGGTTAGCCTTGGCTGCTCTTGAGTCGCGCCCCCGGTGCTCTCGAGCCCCGGGGGCGCTCGTATTTTGTGCTTTGTCCAGGAGAGAGCTTCCAGTAACTTGTCAGATATGGTGACCAGTGGAGATCGAAGTCGAGTGGGTCTTATCGGCAGGCACGCTGTGGGACTGGCCCTTGTGACGGCCGGCTGCGGAGGAAGCACCGAATCGGCCACGCAGGACGCCTTCGACGTGTACGTGCCCAGTGGGACGCCGGTGGTGAGGGAGATTGGCGCCGCCGGACCGCGAACCCCGGTGGAACTATCAGAGTCGGTCGTGCTCGTGCTTGGGGACGGCGGCGGCAAGAGTGGACTTCTCCGCATTGCGGCCAATGACGAGGGACGGTTGCTCGTCATTGACCTCCTTGACGGGTATCTGCGAGCGTTTGACTCCACAGGTGCACCGGAGGTTTGGGATGATACCGGCTCCGAGATTCTCGACCTGGAGTCGCCGCCGGTAGGGATAGGCTGGCTGGACCGTCGCCTCCTGTTGACGAACGGGTACCCGGGGCGGCTACGAGTAGTAGCTCCGAGCGGTGAGATCATCAGCGATGCGGAGCTGTCGACAAGTCCGTGGGACCCAGTCGGACTCGGGGACGGGACCTTTGTCGCGCTGGAGCTCGAGACGGGCGTGGTCGGGCGTTACGATGCCGACTTCAAGGAGATCGCCCGATACACTCTTCTAGAGTTTCCGCAAGAAGATCTGCGGGGCGAAGCACGATTGTGGCCACATCAGGGTTTCGTGGTCGGCCGCCAGCGGGTGTACGTAACGACTGCCGAGAACTACCAGGTAGCGGCCTTCGGCGTCGGCGGTGAAAACCTCTGGGTGCTGGAAGGCGAGGCTGAGCGGGTACCGATTCCGGAGCACGTCAGTGGCCGGACCCTGGGTCGGAGCCGCCGAGCCGGCCGCGCAGCGGGCGCCACCATCGACGCCGAATACGCCAACGCAAAGTGGCCGGAGTTCTATCCGGCGCTGGCAAGCATCGGCACCGACGCGCAGGACCGGCTCTTTGTCTTCCCCTTTGTTGTCGAGGAGAATCCGACCCGCTACCCGGTTGACGTCTACGACTCTGCCGGGCAGCCGATCATACGCGGCTGGCTTCCGTTCCAGGGCTGGGACGCCACTGGCCAAGATGCGGTCTATCGGATCGAGATGCGCGACGGCCTGTTCGTCGTGGTGCGCTATGAGATTAAGATCCCGGAGGGAGGCATCAGCAACAGCAACGCGGCGGCCGCCCAGTAAACGAGCCGTAGCGGCTACCTATTGGCCTGGGCCTACAAAGATCTCAGTCTTCGTTCGACCTCCAGTCCCACTTCGCGAATCCCTGATCTCCGCCTAGCCTGAGAAGCCCCACGCGCAACACACGGCGTCGTTCGTGGAGCTCGCGATACAACAATCTCGCGAACATCAGCGGCGGCGCCGGTGGCCGAAGAACACGTTCAGGTTGTCGGTTTCTAGATCCCACACCGCCAGTTGCTGCTTGCCGTCCTCGCTCTCGCCCTCCAGGATCGCCTCGTTGGCGGATAGGAACCTGACGGCCCACCATCCCGGCATGGCGAGCTTCCGTCCATCCAGGCAATGGACCCGAGCGGTCACCGAAGCACCCTTCCCCTGATCGGAAACCAGGAAGCACTGGCCATCCGGGCTGGCAGCGAACCCGCCATAGGGTCTTGATCCGTATGTGTTGGGTGTGCCGATGCCGATCGATGTGCGCAACCCCGTCCGTAGGTCAAGGCGCGTCGCCTGGATCTCGGATCCTGCCCGGCTCTCCAGCCAGTATGCTTCGGAGGCGTCCCTGTTGAACCAGGCCCCGGTGTCAGCAAGATCGACCACGCGAGGTGAAGGAAGCACGAGATCGACGATGAGTACTCTCTCGGCGCTCAACTCCATTCCGGTATCGTCCGTATCGAACATCAGCAGGACAACATGATCGCGTCTCATGACGGACCTCTCGAAGTTCGTTCCGGTGACGACCACGGGTTCATAGGTGAAGTGTTGGGCGCGTTCAGGAAGCTCGATCCTGGTGAGTTCCGCAGCAGACGCAGGATCGATTTCCACGAGGGTGTCACGAATCCTGAAGGGGCCATCGCCCCGCGCCCCTATGGGGCGTCTCTCCATTACCTCTCGATACAGCAGTGTGGAAACTCGAGTCCAGCCCAGCAGTTCCGTGTTCAGGTCCACCAGTATCTCGCGTCGTGAATCGGGCTCCTCCGACGCCACGATGATGATCTTGCCGTGTGCCCTGGTTACCAACCAATGGCCATCCGGGCTAGCCAGGCTTGTCTTTGGGGGAGTAGTACCGCGAATCGCGGTTCGCTCGACAGGAGACTCCCACCAAACCTCATCAACTCCAGTGTTAGGGTTGGCGAGGCGATACTGAGCAGTCGGCGACATGATGCCCCAGGTTCGTTTGAACATCCGGTAGGTCACGCGCCTGCCACTAGACAGGAACCGACCCATGCCGCTCCCGCGCGGTAGCGTCCGCAGTTCCAGACCGGTGTCGATCTGCAGGATCCGCAGCATCGTGTTGCCGTAGTCGTCGAAGGTATGTAGCAGGGCGAGGCGAGACTGCGGGTCGACATCCTGCACATCGGTGTACGCGCTCGTCGCGTCGATCGTGCTGCCGGAAATCGCCCATGCGAAGAATGGCGACAAGGTCATCGCGAGAGCGAGCACACCAGCCGCCGCCCCGACGGGTACTGATCGAGGCCGCCATGTGGAGAGGATGAGGCTTTGCACGAGCAGGACCATAGCCTGAGCCAGAATGGCCAGCCCTAGTCCCGGGGGGAGGAGCATCCATCCGAGTCTCAGGATCAGTGCACCCTGGAGTCCCGACAGTGTGGCGGACATCAGCAACGCTCCCAACAGGAGAGGCGTACCACGCGAGCACCAGACCGATAGCAGCGCCCCCATCGCAAAGGTCAGTAGCGTTGTGCACACGAGTAGCGGAAGGGACTCGAAGTATCGAAGGGCCAAAGTGTCCGCGGTCGCGATCATGCGACCATCACCAAGGTAGGCGGACAGCATCCAATGGCCCGTGTCGGGATTGGTGTTCTCGATGGCGTGCCAGAAGAGGATCCCCGGTGACAAGGAGGCCGTGGCGATCAGCCCGGCGGCGGCCCGGGCGGACCAGAGCAGGCGAGGGGAGACGCACAGGCTGCGGACATACTCGTTGGACTGGTCGTGACCGAATGCAATGGCGGCCGAGATCGCTGCGGCCGTGGGCCACACGATCGAAAAGAACCCCACGGCGAGCAAGCTAGTCAGCGGCGACCCCGACCCTCCTCCGAGCAAGCCGGCCAAGACCACGGTCGCCGCGACAACGAAACCGACCAGCAGCACCGGGCGCAGCTCATACAGCTCGCGACACAGCAATCTCGCGAACATCAGCGATGGCGCCGTTGACCGAAGAACACGTTCAGGTTGTTGGTTTCCAGATCCCATAGCGCTAGTTGCTGCGCGCCGTCATCGTTCTCGCCGTCGAGGATTGCCTCGCCATTGGAAAGGAATCTGAGGGCCCACCAGCCCGGCATGGCGAGCTCCCGGCCATCCCGGCAATGGACTCGAGCGGTCACCGAATCGCCCTGTCCCTGATCGGAGATCAGGAAGCACTTGCTGTCGGGGCTGACGGCGAACCCGCCGTACGGGCTCGATCGGGCAGTGTGCGGGGCGCCGATGGCCATCGACGTATGTGACCCTGTTCTCAGGTTTAGGGTCATCGCGCGGATCTCGGACCCCGTCTCGCCGTCCAGCCAGTACGCTTCGGATGCGTCGCTGTTGACCCAGATGTAGGGGTCAGCAAGATCGACCCTGCGCACCGAAGAACTCACGAGATCGACGATGATTGCTCGCGGAGCACTGAACTTTATTGCGGCCTCGGTCTGATCGAACACGAGAAGGACAACATGATCTCGGCTCATGACGGCCCGTTCAAAGCTCGTTCCGGTGACGGGTGCTGGGCCCAGGTTGGAGTGTCGGGCGAGTTCAGGAAGCTCGATCCGGGCTAGTTCGGCACCAGATGTGGGGTCGACCTCCACGAGGGTGCTACGAATCGCGAAGGGGTCGTCGTCCCATAGGGGGCGACTCTCCACTACGTCGCGATACAGCAGCGTGGGAACCTGAGTCCAGCCCTGCAGTTCCGTGTTCATGCCTACGGGTATCTCGCGTCGTGAGGCGGGATCCTCCGACGCTGTGATGACGATCCTGCCGGGCGCGCTCGTCACCAGCCAACGGCCATCGGGGCTAGCCATGCTCGCCCCCCCGAGTGTGGCACTGCGAATCTTGGTTCGCTCGACAGGGGACTCCCACCAAACCTCATCCCCTCCAGTGTCAGGGTTGGCGAGACGATACTGAGCAGTCGGCGACATGAGGCCCCAGGTTCGTCTGAACATTTCGTAGATCATGCGCCGGCCATCAGAAAGGAACTGACCGAAGCCGCTTCCTCGCGGCAACGCCTGCACTTCCAATCCCGTGTCAATGTGTCGGACCCGGAGCATCGTGTTGCCATAATCGTCGTAGGTGTGAAGCAGGGCGAGGCGAGACTGCGGAGCGACATCCTGCACGGCTGTGTACGCGCTCGTCGCGTCGATCGTGCTGCCGGAAATAGCCCATGCGAGGAATGGCGACAAGGCCATCGCGAGAGCGAGTACACCAGCGGCCGTGGCTACGAGTACTGATCGAGGTTGCCAATTGGAGAGGATCAGGCTCTGCGCGAGCAGGGCGATAGCCTGGGCCAAGACGGCCAGTCCTAGCCCTGGGGGGAGGATCATCCAGCCGAGTCTCAGGATCAGTGCACCCTGGATGCCCGCAAGGGCGGCGGACATCAGCAGCGCCCCCAACACGAGAGGCGTACCGCGCGAACACCAGACTGATAGCAGCGCTCCCATCGCGAAGGTCAGCAGTGCCGTGCACACGAGTAGCGGAAGGGACTCGAAGTAACGAAGGGCCAGAGTTTCCGCGGTTGCGATGATGTGACCATCACCAAAATCGGTTGATAGCATCCAATGCTCGACATCGGGATTGGTGTTCTCGATCGCGCGCCAGAAGAGGATCCCCGGTGACAGGGAGGCCGTGGCGATCAGCCCGGCGGCGGCCCGGGCGGCCCAGACCAGGCGAGGGGAGACGCACAGGCTGCGGACATACTCCGTGGCCTGGTCGTGACCGAACGCAATGGCGGCCGAGATCGCTGCGACCGTGGGCCAGACGATCGAAAAGAAACCCACCGCGAGCAGGCTCATCAGCGGCGACCCTGCCCCATCACGGACACCGCCGAGAATGCCTGCCACGACCACGAGACCCAGCAGCAATACGGGGCGTTGTTCGTGCAATTCGCGGTACAGCAACCGCGCGAACGTCAAGTTGGGCCCTGCCTGCGTAGTGCCGCCACGCGTTCCACGAAGATCTCCTCGAGGTCGAGCGGAGTCGGGTCGACGCGGGTTGCGCCGAGGGCGCGAAGTTCTGCGGTGGCCGCCTCCGGATCGCCGTCGACCACGATGTCAACATGGTGTGCGTTGGTCTGCAAACGGACGGCATCCGCGAGTGTGAGGCTCTCGGGTGTTCCGTCGGGGAACACCGCGTGCAGCCCGGCCCAGTGGCCGTGGATGGCGTCCAGGGAGTCGTCCAGAACCTTGCGGCCGTCGTACAGGAGCGTCACGTGGTCCGCGATGCGCTCGACGTCGGCCATGGCGTGGGACGAGTACAGGATCGTGCCGCCCTCGGCGTGATACGTGGAGATGACGGCTTCGAGAAACTCGCGTCGTACCAGGGGATCGAGCCCGGACGTGGGGTCGTCGAGGATCAGGAGTTCCGGACGTTGTGAGATCGCGAGCACGAGGCCCAGCTTGGCGACCGAGCCCGCCGACAGTGCGCCGATCTGCTTGTCAGGATCCAGATAGAGTCGCTCGATGAGTTGTTCCGCGAGCGCTTGGTCCCAGTCCGGATAGAAGCCGCGGTGGAACCAGAGCATCCGCTGCACGCTCATCCAGTTGATGTACTGGGGCCGTTCGCCGACGTAGCCGACCCGTCGGCGCGCCTGCCGGGCATCTCGCACGGTATCGTGCCCTAGAATCCTGAGGCCGCCCGCGTCCGGGGGGATGAGGTTCATCAAGCAGCGGATGGTCGTTGTCTTGCCGGCGCCGTTGGGCCCGAGCAGACCAAAAACAGCACCTTCCGGCACGGTGAACGAGAGATCGTCGACGGCTGTGGTGCGGCCGTAGCGCTTCGTCAGCCCGTCGACCTCTATCGCTGCTGTGGCCATCAGTACTCGCTCGCTTCAGGGGTATAGCGGCAGACAGGGTGAACCCCCGCTGAGGTAAGAAACCGGGATTGCGCGTCTTTTCCGAAATTTTCGCTCCCGAGAGAAAACGGTTTCGCGGTTCGGGAGGCATTGGCCGGTCCGGAAATCGAAATAATGGCGGTCCTGCTACGTAATACAACGACGAGTGCGGTTCTTGTCTGTATGAAGATAGGACATCGTGCTCGCTGCGGTTGCTCCGCAAGACCGGCCCGATGACCCTGTTCGTCCCTCCCCTGGGAGAACGCCGTGATGATGCAGAGAAGGCTCGGTTGGGTATTGGTGGTGGGAACCGTTCTGATTTCGACCGTCGCCTGTGCGACCTCTTCAGGAGGGGGGAAGGCGAACGTCGTGGGCGCGCCCTCCGCCGCGGTCGGGGCGGATCAGGTCGAGGTTTACGGCCCGGGGCAGCAGATGCCCGATGTGGCGACGTACCTGACAGTTGTTGAATACGAACGCGAGGTTGGCCTCGACGCGGAGTCCGTGAACAAGGCCGTCGCCGAGATGCGCGCGGAGGCGGCCAAGCTCGGCTGCGATGCGGTGTTGGTGTTGTCCTACGACATCGCGCGCAGCGCCAAGCAGGGGCAGTCCGGGCAGGTGGCCACAGGCGATTCGTTCACGGCGGCCGGCGGCAACATGAATACCGTCGAATTGCGCGAGCTCAAGGTCGTGGGGGTGCGCTGGAAGGAGCCAAAGGGGCAGTAGCGGCTGTCGTAGTCGCTGAAGCTACGAGCCGGCGTTGCGGGCTTTCTCGCGCTGGCTCGTAGCTGCGGGGCCTTCCCGTTGCAGTTCGCGGTGGACGCGCGCGCGCACCTCGTCAGGGCCGACGCCGAGATGAGCAGCCTCCTGGCAGAGGTTCTTGACGGCGCTGGCTACCCTGCGTTCGCGTTCCTTCTCACTCCAGGCCAGCACCAAAGCGGCGATCCGCGTTCCCCCGCCATGCCGCGTCTCGATCAGACGCGTACGTTCGAGGTCCTTGTAGGCGCGGGCCGCCGTGTTGCGGTTGATGCGTAGGTCGGCGGCCAGTTGCCGCACGCTGGGCATCCGATCACCAGGTTGCAGGCCCCCGGTCGCGATCAGATCCGCGATGTGGGCATAGATCTGCTCGTAGATGGGCTCCGGACCCTGCAGCGAGATGGAGAGTCGGACAGGTTCGTTATCGCGATCGGCTGCGGTCACTTGACAACTCGAAGGAGGGAAGAGCAGAATGGCCTAAATTCGATAGGACAATCGGTACGTCAGAGCGATTGTACCTGTTCGCGGCCAGATTGGAACCCTCACACACATCCCCTGGGGAGTCCGATTCATGAGGATGGAATCCTCCAGCGGAGTAGCAGAGGCATTGCAGCCACCGAACCCCGACCCCTTGCCTACCCCGGGCCTGTTCGAGCGCGTGGTCGGAGACGGGGACGGTCGCGGCAGTCGCCTCCTGGCCCGGCGGGCGCGAGCGATTCTACGAGAGCAACCCGGGCCGGTTCGCAGAGTCATCGAGCTGAGGTTTTTTCATCAGCCGCGACTCTCCCTGGCTGAGATCGCGGAACTCGACGATGTCTCGATAGGCGTCATCCACGATCACCTCACCACTGGCCTGAGGGCGCTGGCCACCGGACTCAGGCAATACGACGGCGCACTCTGATGGCGCGCGGCAAAGCAAGAAGGCCCGCCGGCTGAACGGCGGGCCTTCTCGAACTCGTCTTCGGCTGCGGCTCTACTGGTAGTAGTCGTAGTAATCCGCGCCCGTGTGGGTCAACTCGTCTTCGCCCTTGATGTAGCGGAGCGTGTTCTTCAGCTTCAACTGCTGAATGAAGATGTCGTTCTCGGCCGTTAGTTCGCTGGCGACGGTCGGGGCCTTGAAGTAGAACGACAGCCAATCCTGGATGCCGCAGAAGCCCGCGCGTTTGGCGAGATCCATGAACAGGGCCAGGTCGAGGACGATCGGCGCGGCCAGGATCGAGTCCCTGCACAGGAAGTCGATCTTGATCTGCATCGGGTAGTTGAGCCACCCGAAGATATCGATGTTGTCCCAGCCTTCCTTGTTGTCCCCGCGCGGCGGGTAATAGTTGATCCGCACCTTGTGGTACAGGTCGCCGTACAGGTCGGGGTAGGTCTCAGGCTGCAGGATCTGATCGAGCACGCCGAGCTTGCTCTCTTCCTTGGTCTTGAAGGACGCGGGATCGTCGAGCACCTCGCCGTCGCGGTTCCCCAGGATGTTGGTCGAGAACCAACCGCTCACACCGAGCAGGCGCGCCTTGAACCCCGGTGCCAGGATGGTCTTCATCAAGGTCTGCCCTGTCTTGAAGTCCTTGCCGGCGATCGGCGTCTGGGTTTCCTTGGCGAGCTGTTCCATGACCGGCAGATCGGCCGTCAGGTTGGGGGCGCCGTTGGCGAAAGGCACGCCGAGCTTCAGCGCGGCGTAGCAATAGATCATGCTCGGCGCGATCTGCGGATCGTCGTTCTTCAGGCCTTGCTCGAACGCCTCAATGCTCTGATGGACGTCGCCCGGCTCCAGGAAAACTTCCGTCGACGCGCACCAGACGATAACCACACGGTCGACGTTGTTGTCCGCCTTGAAGCTCTCGATGTCGGCCATCAGCTGCTGGGCGTAGTCCCACTTCGTACCGCCGGTCTTGATCCAGCTCCCGTCGAGCTTCTTGACGTAGTCCGTCGAGAAGACGGCCTTCATCGGCTTGATCGCCTCGAGCTCCTCGCGGACGTTGTCGAGGTCTTCCTTGTTGAGCACGCCCGCGTTGAGCGCCGACTCGTAGGCGTTGTCCTCAAAGATGTCCCAGCCGCCGAAGACGATGTCGTCGAGCTCGGGCAGCCCGACAAACTCCTTGATCGTCGGCGCGCGCTTGTCGGTGCGTTTGCCCAGCCGGATGGTGCCCATCTGGGTGAGCGAGCCGATCGGCTTCGCGAGACCCTTGCGCACGGCGAGAACGCCGGCCATCAAGGTGGTGGAGACTGCCCCCATACCGGGGGTGAGAATGCCAATTCGCCCCTGGTGGGGCGTAACGGTGACCTTGGGTGCTTGTTCCATCGTGGTTCTGCTTCCTTTTGCGGTACGCACGCTGAGGCGCAATCTTGGGAATGAGTACGTCGGCGTTGTTAGCTGTATGAGACGCCGGCTAGCGCACTATGCGCGCCCATCAGTCGCGTGCGGTCCTCACTCGGTAAGGCTTCTGCGAGAACCACCGGTCACATTACGTGACCGCGGGCGCCTGCACTAGCCGCCGCCGCAATTCGGCCGCTCTTTTGCCCGTGGGTCGAGAGCGGCTCGAATCGGCGTCGCGGGTGCCCGCGCGGCGCAATAGAATCGTTGCATGATCAAACGACTAGCGGCACTGGTATCAGTTGGAGTGACCTTGCTGGCGGCCGATCCGGTGCTGGCCCAGCTTCCCGGGGTGCAGCACGGCGAACCCGTCCCGGTGGCCGAACGCGCGGCCGAGGATGTCATCCAGGAGCAGTTGCGCGCCTTCAACGCTCACGATGCCAACGCGATGGTGGCCAACCTGCACGAGGACTTCGCCTGGTTTGGCGTCGACTCCAACGTCATGACACTGGAGATGCAGGGGCGGGGTAACTTCTTCAATTCGATGCGCGAGTATTTCAACGGCGTCCCCGGCGCGCGCGCCGAGATCGAGGAAATATTCGTCGCCGGGGTTTTCGTAACGGCGCTCGAGCGCTCCTACTGGCTGCAGGGCGACGGTGAGGTATCGCAGGCGTCGCTGGCGATCTACGAGATCCGCGACGGGCTCATCTACCGCGTCTGGTATTACCCGGCCTTCGACTAGTTGCGCCCGCGCCCGACGGTGACGCCGCCGTTGGTGGTCATTACACGTACAAGCGGTCCGCCGTTGCCCAGCGTCGTCTTGAGGTGTCGCTTGATATCGCCGCTGACGGTTACCGGGAAATCTACCCGCATGCCGCCGTTGCGGGTGCCGGTTTCGAATTGCGCGTTGTAGCCCGCGGGAATCGCCACCTTGACGCCACCGTTGCGGGTTTCGACGTCGAGGCCAGCACCCTGCCATTGATCGCCGGCCAGCTCCACGGTAACGCCGCCGTTGCGGGTTTCACCTTGCACGTCGCCGGCAACGTCGGTCAGTCGAATGCCGCCGTTCATGGTGTTGAACCGCACACGACCCTCCACACCCTCGATACCAATGCCGCCGTTGTGGGCCTCCAAGGTCAGGTCGGTATCACGGGGCACGTACACGCGGTAGCTGACGCCCCAGTAGTCGTCGCGGCTGGTGTTCGGCCCCTGGGAGGAGATGTCGCCGCCATTGGTTCGTACCGTCACCCGTGACGCTAGTTGTTCTGCATCGGCGTCGTCCTCGGCGTGAGCGCTGACCTTCGCCTGCACCAGGATGTCACTGCCGTCCCATGCCTCGACCCGTACGCCGCCATTGGTGCCGGCGTCGACACTGATCGCGTCGGCGGTCAGGGTGTACTCGCGAACCTCGCAGAAGTGGCCTCGGCCGCGATCCCACCCGTCGGTGTTGCACCAGTCCTCTGCCTGCTGGCCATTGGCCGGGGCGCTGAGCATGGCCGCCAGCATCATGGCGATGATCGGCAGCGAAGCGACGAAGAACTTCTTCATTTGGGCGGTTGTATGCACGGAAGGTCTCCAGGGAGATCGAGAGTTGCTCGAGATCGTGAGATGTCACCAGGTATGACGCTCTGCAGAGAGATACGGTTGGGACGGCGCGGGGGTTTCACTACGTTCCGTACGTCTCTGGCCCTGCCAGGGCGGTACAATGCCGACGGGCTGACTTTCTCCACAACGAGACCGGGCAGGATTGTGTGCCGTGAGTGAACCTTCTCGCGCAGCGGCGACGACGGCGGAGATGGAAGCACCGCGTGTTTCCGCCGTGGGCAGGCTCTCGATGGCGTGGAGCGGCTGCAAGGCGATCCTCAAGCACCCCTTCTATGCGCTGTACGAACGTCGCCTGGCCAGGCAGGTGTCGACCTGGAACCTGCCTCGGCACATCGGCATCATCATGGACGGCAACCGGCGCTTCGCGCGCGGGCTGGGTCGCCGGCACGTGTTGTTTGGCCACTCCCGCGGTGCCGAGAAGCTGCGTGAGGTCCTGCGCTGGTGCCAGGAGTGCGACATCCCGGTGGTCACCGTGTGGAGCTTCTCGCTCGATAACTTCGCTCGCGCCGATGCCGAGGTGGAGGACCTGCTGCGGCTGTTTGAAGAGCGCACGCGTGAGCTTATCGATGGCCCGGACGTGCACGAGAACGGCATTCGCGTGCGCTACATCGGCCAGACGGACCTGTTGCCCGAGAGCTTGCGGCAGGCCATCGATGAGGTCGAGGCCCTCACCCGCCACTACGACAAGTTTCATCTCAACATCGCCATGGCGTACGGCGGGCGGCAAGAGATAACGGACGCCTTTCGCCGCTACCTGACGGATCGCGCGCAGCAGGGCGCCACGCTCACAGAGGTGGCCGGCGAGGTCGACGAGGACTGCATCGAGCGCTACCTCTATACGCAGGGCCAGCCCGAGCCCGATCTCATTCTCCGTACCAGTGGCGAGATTCGCATGAGCGGCTTC
>JAJCXS010000175.1 GCA_029263335.1 Acidobacteriota bacterium
GTGCTGTCCGAGGGGCCAACCCACCACGGCTCGTCGTGGCGCATCGTGCCAGAGCAACACGAGATGTTCCGCGTTGCGATACGGGAGTGGCGCCAGCAGCACCGCTTGGACCACGCTGAAGACAGCCGTGCTGGCACCGACACCGACGGCCAGGGTGAGCACGACCAGTGCCGTATACCCACGCGCCTGCGCGAGCGAGCGAACCGCATGGCGGAGGTCGCGCAGCGAACCCGCGAGCGCGGCCCTTCGTTCGGGGCGCGGGCCTGGCACGGCACCACGCGATGACCGGCGCAGGTCGCGGCCGCGATCGAACACCCTCCGCCAGGCAAGAGTCGCCGGCACCCACGTGGCACACGCCAGCGTCTGGCGCCAGTACCACCACCGAGCTGCGCGCAAACCACGGCGGTCCGCGACTCGCTCAAAACGCTCCTGCAAATCACCAAGTTCCGCCTCGCGGGAACTGGCCGGGAAGACCAATCCCACCAGCCAGCAAGCAAGCTGAGGCGGCGCGCCGACAGGCCGCTCGGATCGATTGCCAACCATGCCTAGCCTCGCCCTGGCAGGTCGGGGTCGAGTCCCTTCCAGATGGAGAACAGCGCCGCTGCTGAATCGCGGAGGCGCTCCTCCCCCGCTGTGGTCACGCGGAAGTAGCGTTTCGCGCGGCCACCGCGCACCGGTTCCGAGTCGCCGAGCCGTGACTCTACGAGGCCCTTGCGCTCCAGGCGTTGCAGTACCAGATAAGCCCGCGCCTGCGACATCTCGCGACCCGTCTGGGTGGCAACCTCGTCGATGATTGCTACGCCATACCCGTCACCGCCTAGGCGCAGAACGGCCACAAGAACCAGGTGTTCTATCTCGCCGAGCGCGGTTCTCGTCATGCTTGGGCCTCAGCCGGGACGCCGCTGCATCCGAGCCATCTGAACAGTGGGAAACGTTGTCTAGGTTGGGGTCGACAAGAATACTCATCTTTGATGACTAAACAAGTCAAGTCCAGCCGAAGGTTGGCAAGCTGACAGCAGCCGCGGCGCGGCCGAAGCCTAGGCGTAGCGGCCCTCGATATAGTCGGCTGTCGTTTCGTGTCGGGGCGTCACGAAGATCTCGTCGGTCCTGGCGTGCTCGATGACCCTGCCCAGCAGCATGAAGACGCACTCGTCACTGGCGCGGCGTGCCTGCGCCATGTTGTGGGTGACCATGAGGAACGTGTACTCGCCGCGCAGGCCCCAGATCAACTCCTCCACCGCCTCGGTACCTGCGGGGTCGAGGGCCGAACACGGTTCGTCCATCAGCAATACCGTCGGCTTGAGCGGCAGCAGCCGCGCGATACAGAGCTTCTGCTGTTCCTCCAGGGAGAGCGCGGTCGCGCGGCTGTTCAGACGGTCCTTCACTCCGTCCCAGAGCAGGACCGTCTTCAGCGCGTCCTCGACTACCGCGTCGAGTTCCCCGCGGCTCGCCTGGCGGGCGGCCGGTTCGTGAATCCGGTAGCCAAACAGGACGTTTTCACGGATCGACAGCGGGAGCGGATTGGGACGCTGAAACACCATGCCCACGTGTCGGCGAACCTGGACGACCTCCACCTCCGGCGCGAGGATATCCCGGCCCAGGACCTCCACGGCTCCGGTGGTACGAACGTAGCCGAGGCGTTCGTTGATGCGGTTGACGGTGCGCAACAGCGTCGTCTTGCCGCAGCCCGACGGGCCGATCATGCTCGTGATGATGCCCTGCTTGATGCGCAGGTCGACATCGAACAGTGCCTGGAAGTCGCCATACCAGAGGTTGAGCTGACGGGTCTCGATCGCGACCCCGCCGGCGACGTCGCCCGCGGCCTCGACCGGTCGGTCCGCCGCGGCGCCGACCTCGAAATCACTTGCCTCTCGCGGAGGTGTTGGCGTCCTATCCAAAGCGCCCCTCGACATACTCTCGCGTTCGCGGGTCCTTTACCGTGCCAGTGAACATCGCCTCGGTATCGTTGACCTCGACGCACTCGCCCATCAGAAAGAAGGCCGTCCGGCTGGCGAGGCGCCGTGCCTGCTGCACCAGGTTCGTCACCAGCACGATCGTGATCTCGCGTCGCAACTCCTTCAACACATCTTCGATTCTCATCGTCGTTACCGGATCAACCGCGATCGAAAACTCGTCCAGGAGCAACAGCTCGGGATCCTGTGACAAGGCGCGTGCGATCGTCAGCCGCTGCTGTTGCCCACCCGAGAGCAAGCTGCCCAGCGACCCCAGGCGATCGCGCACCTCGTCCCACAGCGCCGCACGAGACAGGCATCTCTCGACAATGTCATCCAATTGCTGTTTCTTGCGGATGCCCGAGAGCCGCGGCGCCAGCGCGACGTTGTCGTAGATGCTCATGGGCAACCCGACGGGCAACGGAAACACGACGCCGATGCGGCGCCGCAGGGCATAGGCATTGCGCCACTCCCTGACGTCGCGCCCGTTGAAACGAATGGCGCCGTCGACGGTCATCGACTCGGTGAACTCGTCCATGCGGTTCAAGGCTCTGAGAAACGATGTCTTGCCGCTGTTTGCCGGGCCAATGATGCCGAAGATCTCGTGTTCGCGAATCTCCAGGCTGACGTTGCGGAGCGCCGACTTGCCCGCGTAGCCGATGCTCAGATTGCGCACGTCGATCTTCACATCGCCCGCCAGACCTTCGTCCGCGCTGCGCTGATGCTGGCCGGTATCGATCGCGGTCACCACTTCCTCCTGCTCCGAAGCACCGTGCGGAAGCCGATCGAGATCGCGTTCATGCTCAGGATCAACCCGATGAGAACCAATGCGACGCCGTATGGGAGGGCTTCGGGCACGTCCGGCACGTTCATCGAGATGGTGTACAGATGGAGCGACAGCGCCATGGTTTGGTCGAACACACTTCGCGGTAACAGCGGCATGAACATCGCCGCACCGGTGAACATGATCGGCGCCGTCTCGCCCGCAGTGCGCGACACCTCCAGAATCACACCGGTCAGGATGCCGCTGATCGAGTTAGGCAGTACGACTCGCCAGATCGTCTGCCACCGCGTGGCGCCCATGTTCCAGCACGCTTCCCTGAAGGCATGCGGTACGGCGCGCAGCGACTCGAGCGTCGAGACGATCACCACCGGCAGCGTCATGATCGCCAGGGTCAGGCTGGCCGCCAGGATACTGGTGCCGAAGCGGAAGAAATAGACGAAGGCGCCGACACCGAAGAGCGCGTGGACGATCGACGGCACGCCCGCCAGATTGATGATCGCCAGGTTGATGGCCCGAGTCAGTGCGTTCTGCGGCGCGTACTCGCTCAGGTAGATCGCCGCCGCAACCCCGATCGGCACCGATGCCAACAGTGCCACGACGACCAGCCAGATGGTCCCCACCAATGCGGGAAGCACGCCCCCCGCGGTCATGCCGTTGGTGGGCTGCGTGAACAGGAACTCCCACGAGAGCACCGGACCGCCGCGGTAGAGCAAGACGCCGAGGATCAGCAGCACCGGCAGGATCAGCAGCAACGTCATCAGCAGGAAGAGCGCTTTCACCGCCCACTCCACCCGATTGTCCCTGAAGTTGAGTTCCGTTGCCTCGAACATCGTGCCCCCGACTACCGATCACCTGTTCCGCGGACGACGAGGTCGGCGGTGAGGTTGATCAGGAACGTGATGATGAACAAGAAGATGCCCAGCGTGAACAGCGCGCGGTAGTGCTCGGAGCCGACGGCGGTTTCCCCCAACTCCGCGGCAATCGTCGCGGTGAGAGCGCGTACCGAATCGAAAATGCTATCTGGGATATTGATCGAATGACCGGTAGCCATCAGCACGGCCATGGTCTCGCCGAAGCCGCGTCCAACGCCCAGCAATACCGCCGCCATGAGCCCGTTCTTGGAAGCCGGCAGCACCACGCGCCAGACCACCTGCCAGCGTGTGGCACCCATCGCCTCGGCCGCCTCCCGGTAGGTATCGGGCACGGCGCGCAGGGCATCCTCGGCGATCGTTGTCATGATCGGCGCCGCCATCAGCCCGAGAATGATGCCCGCGTTGAGCACGTTGAGCCCGACGGGCACATCGAAGATTCGGACAATCAACGAGTTCATGATGCTCAGCCCGATGAAACCCCAGACCACGGACGGAATTGCCGCAAGCAGCTCCACCAGCACCTTGAGGGTTTCGCGGGACCTGCCGGTGGCGAACTCACCGATATAGACAGCGGCTCCGAGCGAGAATGGCACGGCCACGATCATCGCCAGCCCGGTCACGCTGGCGGTACCCAGGATCAGCGCTGCTGCTCCGTATGTCGGGTTCGACGACGATGTCGGCATCCAGCGAGGCGAGGTGAAGAATTCGACCAGGTCGAAGCCCTCGAAGAGGAAGCCGACTCCCTCGCGGGTAACGAAGATGAAAATGCCAAAGATGAAGATGATCGCCGAGATGCCGCCTACGAAGACGATCAACTGCACCGCCTTGTCGACGTACCAGTCGAACCCACGCCGGTCGGCGTCGTCCCGCGCGCGGTGCGGCGCCGAGTCTGGCTGACGGGTACTGATGTCGGCTGGTCGAGACATGTCAGTCGGCGTCATCGCCACGCAGCGCGATCACGAGGTCTTCGATCTCACCTGCGAGCTGTCGATACAGCTCCTCCAGGCGATCTTCGGCACCTTCCGCTTCGGCATCGCCGAGGTTGGCGCCGATCTCCCATTTGAGAAAGATCGTGTGTCCCCGAGCTTCCGGGATATGGTCGCGCACGTCGCCCTCGAGGCTCACGATGACGTGGTAGTCGTTCAGCTCGTGGGACGTGGCCACCAGGCTCGACGCCAGTGCGAGCTCCAAGGAATGTCCCTTGCGCTCCATGAACTCGACCAATGGGCCGGCGATCTCTTCGCCAGGTTCCCATCCCGCACTGGCGTACTCGGCGCTGCCGGGAAAAGCCTTGCGCGCGATCGCCTCCGCGATCTGGCTGGCGCCGACATTGCGCCGATCGACAAAGAGGATCTTGTACAACATCGGCCGCTTCGTCTCGCCCGTAACGGCGAACAGGGTGTCCTCGCAAATGTTCTCCGTCTGGTCCAGAACACGGCCCAGCCGCTGGTAGACCGTCACCAGCTCGAACAGGTCACTCAACGGCCGCGAACCGTTCTCGCCTTCCGCAATCAGTTCGCCCGAGATGCGCTCGTAGGCTCTCTCGATCGCGTAGGCAGACTCCTTCGCGATGCGTGCCAGCTCAGCATCGTTGTCGAGGAAAGACCGGATCGCCTTGTTGAGCACCTCCCTGGTCTGGTCCGCCATGCGGTCGATGTCGCTGGCCACACTTTCCGGCGGCAGCTCCGACAGACGCACCGCCACCCTGGCGATCGACACGGCATAGTCGCCAACGCGCTCGATTTCGACATCAAGTCGCAGCATCGACGAGATCCTGCGCAGATGGCGGGCACTCGGCAAATGCCGTGCCACGAAAGCGTGGCACCGTCGGTCGATCCGATAGACGGCCCGATTGACTTCTTGGTCGCCGAGAATCACGGCGTAGGCTTTTTCCTCGTCGCCGCTCAGAAGCGCGTACACCGCGTCTTTGAGCGCTTGCTCGACCTTCTGTGCGACATCTGCGACGGCCTGATCGAGGCGTGTGAGATCGGCCTCGAGTCGCTCCTCATAGTGAGTCATTCTTCGCCTCCGCCACACGCCCTGAATCGGCGCGCGTGTTCCCGGACCGGGCTCAGGAACACGCAACCTCCCGGGCTGGTGCGTACCCCTTGGACTGCAGGAGACACTGTCCTTCGTCGCCCAGTATCCAATCCAGGTACTTCTTGACGGCGCCCTGCGGCTCGCCGTTCGTATACATGAACAGAGGACGCGCCACCGGGTAGCTGAAGTCGATCGCGGCGGCTACCGACGGCGCCACGCAGTCGCCTTCGTCGTCGGTACTCAGGCACGGCATTTTGACATGCTCGGTGGCGTAGGCGAGGCCGCTGTAGCCGATCGCGCAGGGTGTATTCTCGACCAGTTCCACGACCTCAGAGGAACCCGCCATGTCGCGCGAGCCCAGCTTGAAGTCACGTTCTCCGAGGATCGCTTCCTTGAAGTACACGTACGTACCGGAGCTGTTCTGACGGCTCACCCGGACAATCTCATCGCTATCGCACCCGGGCACGCTGATGCCGAGCTGCGACCAACTGTCCACGCTTCCATCCTCGCCGTAGATGGCGGCGAGCTGGGCGAACGTGAACGACTCCGCGGGGTTGTCGGGATGGATGAAGACGGCCAGGGCGTCGTAGCCCACCACCATCTGCTTGGGAGTGACGCCGTTGTTGCGAGCCAGGCTGATTTCGCCGGGCTTCATCTCGCGGCTGGAGTTGGCGATATCCACACTGCCATTGATGAGCGCCGAAATGCCTGTCCCCGAACCACCCCCGGTCACGGCGACGACGATGCTCGGGTCGACCTGTGCGTACTCCTCGGCCCAGCCCTGAGCCACGTTCACCAGAGTGTCCGAACCCTTGTTCTGGATCAGGGCGCGCGAGCCGCCCTCGCCGCCGCACGCGGCAAGAGAAAGAACGACGAGTGATCCTACGATTCTGTTCACCGGAGCGGACTCCTATGCCCTCGATCCAAAGGTCGCAGCCAACCTATCCGGCGAGGCGCACTGTTCTTTTGGCCAAACCCACAAGAGACCTGATGCGCTCCTGTGATCCTCGGGCAGGAGTCTCACATCCGCTGACGACCGGCGGGGGCATTATCCGGTTAAGGCTCCGTGAAGCGTCCGTAAAGGGCCTTTAAACGCTGAACGCACGCCGGATCGCACCGGTAGCGCGCGATCGCGGGCTACTGCTCGGGCTCGGCGCTAGGTACCCGGCGTGCGCTCGCTATCGCGGTCGCGCATCAGTGCAGCCACGCCATGATCGGCCGGACAGGCCGACGACTCGAGCTGTCGGACGATGTTGCCGTGGTCCGCCGGGTTGCGATCCTGACTGAGCTTGAAGGACCCTTCCAGGCGGACGATCCGGAGCTCGAACCCGACGATGCCTCGCAGCTCCCTATCGAGAACCTCCGCCGGCAATGACGCAACCGTGTAGCTGCTCTCGGGAGCCCTCTCGTACCGCTCCACCTGTCGGGTAACGAGCCTCAGCAGTGCTTCGCGGTCCTCGATGAGCCGCGCTTCGCAGTGAGCGTGGACGGCCACGTAGTTCCAGGTTGGGACGTTCACATGGTCGTACCACTGCGGCGAGACATACGCATCCGGACCGCTGAAGATCGCCACCACCTGCGCGGCTTTCTGCAGATCCCGCCACTGCGCGTTGGCCTTGGCGAGATGGCCCACCAGAACCGGGTCGGTCCCCGCGTCCATCAGATCGAGCGGCACATGGCTGACCTGCATGCGACCGTCGGCCTGTGAACTGACCAGAGCGCCAAACCCGCGCTCGGCGATCATGGCCAGCAGCGCGTTGCGGTCTGGCTCCTGGAACTTCTTCGGCGTGTACATGCTCAGGTCTCGATGGCGCCGTCGATCATCTTTAGATGTTCGCGGAAGGTATACGCTGCGTCCGCCTCGCGCCGCCTCATGTACACGTCGAAGTCGAGCTGTTGGCGAAGGTTGGTCCCGGCGCGCACCCGTTCCATCTGCTCGCGCTCGACCCTATCGATCTCGGCGGCTGCCGCAACAAGGTCGCTGACGGTCTCCTGGGCAGCAAAGAGCACGCCGTCATCGTCGGCAAAGACGAAGTCCTCGCGGGTGACGCCGAAGTCATCGAAGCACGCTCGTTCGAAACTACCTGCATCCCACGGCTCTGCCTTCGTCGGCCCGAAGCTCGCGCGACCATAGCTGAAGACCGAGGGAGCGAGCGGGCGCAGGGCCATCGTGTCCCGATGCGCACCCCAAACGACGATCGCCACCACGCCCGCAACTTCGGCCTCGAGAACGACCAGGTCGCCCAGGCACCCGTGATCGAGCTGCCCACCGTTGTCGACGACGAGAACATCGCCGGGATGGGTCGTTTCGAGCGCGGCCAGAAAGACGTCGACGCTGCCGCTATGCCGCACCGGTCTAGCGGGGCCGGCAAAGAGCCCGCCGGACGTGTTGGGGCGAACTCCCGGTGGCGCCGCGCGCAGTTCGATGCCAAGCCGGACGGCGGCGTCCGCGATCAGGGGTGTCGCCAGGCCGACGACGCTTGGGGACCTTTCTTGTGAACTCATTCGTCTCCCCGGGTCAGGCGAGTCAGCGAAAAGGGCTCAGCCGCCTGCAGCCATCTCTCGATGTTGTCTTTGCAGGTCGGCCAATCGGTGTCGATCATGGAGAACCAGGCGGTGTCGCGATTGCGCCCACGGATGATCATGTGCTTGCGGAACACTCCCTCGAACTGAAAGCCCAGACGCAGCGCGGCTGCCCGCGAACGGATGTTGAGGGCGTCACACTTCCATTCGACGCGGCGGTAACCGAGCTGCTCGAACGCTTCCCGCAACAGCAGATATACCGTCTCCGTATTCGCCCGCGTGCGTTGGTGTGATGGCAGGTACCAGATGTGCGCGACTTCCAGGCATCTTGACGCCGGTCGAATTCGCTGCATCGCGGCCATGCCCACACGCGCATCCGTGGTGTTGTCGGCCACCACGAAGAACAACGGATCCGTTGAGCCGCCCGCCTCGCTCAGCCAGTCGTGCATGGCGCTCTTGCTCGGGAACGGCCCGCGGGTCAGGTAGGTCCACAGCCTCTCCTTGTCGGCGTTCCCGTGCGAGCCCGTGTAGAGGTCGTCGATATCGCGCTCCGCCGACACGGGATGGAGAGAAACACCCTGCCCTGGCAGCGCCCGACTGCGCGGGGTCAGAGCCTCCCCCGACAAGGCAACACGTTCGCCAACCCGATCGACCGCCGTTCGAGAGCATTGCGGAGTCTGTGGCACTCGCTTGGCGGCCAGGCTCTCGAGCGCACGATCTATCTGCTGCTCCGTGTTGTACAGGTGCGGTGAGAAACGGATACGACCCTCGCGACGGCTGACGATGACCTTGCTCGCACGCAGCCGCTCAAAGGCCCTGTCAACGTCTCCCTCGCTCTCTCCGGCCAAGCACAAGAGGTTGGAGCGTCGCGACTCACTCAGGTCGCTCGCGACGTGGATCCTCGTCGGCAACCCGTCGATGAGTCGATCCTGAAGGGCTCGGACGTGCCGCTCGACGGCAGCGGGGCCAACCTCGTTGAGATAGCGCAGGGCGGCCGTACCGGCTGCGAGATTGAAGAAGTTGGCCGTTTCGTTGACATCGAAGCGGCTGGCGCCGGGCACCATCTTCAGTTCGCATTGACCCAGCCGGTTGAAGTCATGGGCGCCGTCGATGCTCATCCAGTTGATGTTCGCCAACTTCAGGCGCCACCCAAGCTCGGGATCAACGTAGGTGAATCCGAGCCCGTAGGGACCGAGCATCCACTTGTACCCGGAGCAAGCCAACAGATCACAGGGAGTCTCGTTGAGATCAAACGGCAGACCGCCAATGCCTTGACTGCCATCGATGACGAAGATGACCCCACGGCGGCGGCACTCGCGCCCGATTTCGGCGACATCCAGCCGGCGCCCGAGCGAGTACGTTACCCAACTCAACGACACCACTCTGGTGCGCTCGCTGATCGCGTCGTCGAGCTGCTCCGCGATCGAGCGCTCAGACATCGGATCGATCTCGCACACCACCACGCCCTGGGCCTCCAACGACCTCCAGGGGAAGTGGTTGGAGGGGAACGCGCCCCGCAACAGGACCACCTCATCACCCCGAGCCCAATCGAGACCGTTGACGACCAGCATGATGCCGTGAGTGGTGGAGTCGGCAATCACCACATCGATCGGAGCGCACCCGATCAGGCCGGCCACCTGCTCGCGATAGGCCTGGGGCACCGAGAAGAACATCTCCTCACTGATGAGGTGCGGGCGTTTCCTCTGCTCACCTGCTCGTTCCAGCGCCTGCGCAGCAATTCGAGGAAGCGGCCCCATATACGCGCAGTTGAGATACGCAACATCTTCGAAGTCGAAGAAGTCTTCGGTTCGCGCGCCCATCGTCGGTCTCTCCCGCAGACCTTCACTCATCGGCCAACGCCTCCGACTCCGACACCTGCTGTGGCACGTCCGCGGGCGGCAGCAGTAACGATCCGCCCCATGTTTCGCGAGCCTCGAGCGCACGATGCGCCGCCCCTGCCTCGTCGAGCCCGAAGCGGCGGCCGATGGTTGCCTGCAGGGCGCCGGCACGTAGGACCTCGAACAGCTCGTCGGTCGCACTTCGGCACTCCGCCGCCCGTCCCGGCGCGAGATAGGCGCTGAGTACCGAAGGTCGCGTTACCGCGAGGCCCCGCTCAGCCAGCCGCATGAGGTCGAAGGGTGCTACGGGCCCCGATGCGTTACCGAAACTGACCATCATGCCGCCATGCGACAGGCAGGCGAGCGAATCGTCGAAGGTAGCCTCGCCAACGCCGTCGTAGACGGCCTGCACGCCCGCCCCATCGGTGCGCTCCAGCACCGCGGCAACCAGATCCTCCGATCGGTAACGAATCGCCAGGTCGCAGCCGGCGTCCGCGGCGAGCCGTTCCTTCGTCTGCGAGCCCACCGTTCCAATAACCGTCGCCCCCAGCGACTTGGCCCATTGGCACAGCAACAGGCCCACTCCACCCGCAACCGCGTGCACCAAAACCGTGTCCTGCGGGCCCACCCGATAGACCTGCCGCACGAGAAGATGCGCCGTCAGCCCCTTGAGCAGCATCGCGGCAGCGGTCTCGTTGTCGACATCATCGGGCAATCGCAGAAGAGAATCTGCCCGCACGACCCGGCGCTCCGCGTAGGCCCCGCGCTGGCCGACACAGCCGACTCGATCGCCCACGCGCACGCTCTGGACCTCCGCACCGACCGCCTCGACGATCCCCGCAGCCTCGACTCCCAGCACCGCTGGCAGCGTATCCACCGGATACAGGCCACCCCGATGA
The DNA here is from genome assembly GCA_029263335.1 of Acidobacteriota bacterium. Classification (GTDB taxonomy): domain Bacteria; phylum Acidobacteriota; class UBA890; order UBA890; family WLXD01; genus WLXD01. Next base: position 10,909 of record JAJCXS010000175.1, read on the forward strand.
TAGGTATCGATAAAGTTCAACCCTATGGCCGTCTGCCGGACACGCGCGTCTTTGGGACCGAGCGGCGGGAGGTCCACGCGCTCCCATTGCAGGACCTCGGGGCCTCCGTAACGGTGGATTCTCTGGGCATAGGTGGTCTCGCTCACGATTGCCCGCCCGCGGCCCGGCGCGCGGCCAACGGCAACGCCCCCATCACCGGTCTCCACCCCGGTGTACCGCAATGGCGCTGGCCTCGACCCGAAATCCTTCGAGAGCCGCACCGACCACGGCTCGAGTGGGGTACGGAGAGTCGAACACCTCCGCAAAGACCCCGTTGACCTCGGCCCAGTCGCCGATGTCATCGAGATAGACGGTCACCGCAACAACGTCCTCGAGAGTCGCATCCGCGGCGATCAGGGCCCTTTCCAGGTTTCCGAAGACCAGCAAGGCCTGCTCGCGGAAACCGGCATCGCCGTGCACTTTGCCGGTTGTCGGATCCTGGGGGATCTGCCCGGAAGTGAAGACCAGGCCTGCTGCAATTGCCGCAGGCGAAAAGTTGCCTACCGGCGGAGCAGCCTCAGGCGGCAACGCGGCCGCGCTCCATCGACGTCCGTCCTGCATGTTCTCTCCCCTTTCATTATGTTCTGGCAGTCGAATATTGAGGAGTATGCATCTATAATTAACGAACGGCAAGTTTGGTTTCGTCAGTTTTCTAAAATTGATGTATATTCATCCATTAAAGGAGCGCGACAATGACTAAACACACCACCGCATCGCCGCCCAAAGCCGGCGAGTGCGCCTGCACGATGCTGAAGAAGGCCTCCCGGGCCATGACGCGTTTCTACGAGGAGGCCATGGCACCCGCGGGTGTCACGGCCACCCAGTTCGCGATTCTCCGAGCGCTGGAGCGCAACGGCCCGACCCCCCTGAGTCGGCTCGCCGAGGAGCTCGTCATGGACCGCACTTCGCTGTATCGCGCCCTGTCCCCTCTGCTGCGCGACGCGTTGCTTGTCACCAAGGCGAGCAGCGTCGACCGCCGCGTGAAAGAGGCGGCGCTGTCGCGAGCGGGCCATCGGAGAATCGCTCGGGCCCTGCCCTACTGGCGAAGCGCCCAGGACGACTTCCTCGCAGACTTCGGCACACGCGACTGGTCCGGGACCGCTGGCTCGCTCGCCAAGTTGGTCGCGCTGGTTCCCAGCTCGCGCAAGTCCACGCGCATACCGTAACCAGCTCGCACACCATGACAGGAGGGTTCCGTGGGGCGTATTCGTCAGCTCGAGCGTGGTGAGATCGGCGCAGAATCGCAGGCCGTCTACGATTGGTTCGTCGCCGACAGGGGCGTGGTTCCCAATTCCTTCAGGACTTTCGCACACGCCGAGCCCCTGCTGAGCACGCTCGTCGGGCACTACAGAGCCCTGATCCGGGATGCCGAACTACCTGCTCCCCTGAAGCAGATGGTGCTGCTCAGGGTGTCGGCGCTCAACGCCTGCCACTATTGAATGGCTGGGCATACTGCCTGGGCCAGGCAGATGGGATTCTCGAGCGCGCAGATCGACCGCTTGAGCTGCACGGCCGCGCCGGAGGACGAGCTAGCGGCGGGGACCGAATCAGAAGCGATCCAGGTCGCCCTGCGTTACGCGGCGACGGTCACGACGGACCCTCACGCGGTCTCCGACGCGGACTTCGAGGAACTACAGCGCCACTACACCGCCCCCCAGATCGTCGAGCTGACCTGCGTGGTGGGCATGTGCAACTACCTGAACCGCTTCACCAGTGCCCTGCAGATCGACCCCACGGGCAGTTAGGGCCTGGCCCGGGCCACACCGGTGTCGAAAGCAACCCTCCAGCCATCCTCGGTGAGCCGCCAGAACGTCAGATAGCGGCCCGCATCCAAGGAGGCACCACCGGCTCGATTGCGCACTTCGTACGTTCCCGAGGTAAACCCGTGACGCCCGTCGTCAAACAGGTGCCCGCTCTCGGGCATCCAGGTGAGTAGCTGCTCTGCGCTGCTCAACAGGGGTCCATCGAGAGCCCGAATCGCGGCATCGCCCGCCACGAAGTCGCTGCCGAAGATCGGCATCCGAGCCGCGTCCGCGGTCATGAACGACATCCAGCCGTCCAATCCGTCTGCGGCGGCGGCCTGCGCAAAGGCGCGATCGGCGGCAAGCAGCTCCTCGACCGTGCCGTTACCCCCGCTGGGTGAGGCGGCAGTCAACGCCAGGGCGAGCGCAGCGGCCCCGAAAACACCTATCACCAACACTGGGACGCGCATTCCCTTTCACTCCGGCTGAGGATCTACCTGACAAGCCATGTCCGCGACAAGTTTACCGACTATGGGCCGGCTGTTACGATGAACTCACCGCGCAGGAACGCTCGTTCTGTCCCCGTCACGAGTTCCTTGGCGCCCCTCTCCCCTCCTTCTCCCGGTTGCGATGCTGAACAGTATCCTCACGAAGTTCATCGGCACCCACCAGGAGCGCGAGCTCAAGCGCCTGACCGAAGCGTACGTCGAGCCCGTCAACGCCCTGGAAACCGAGTATCAGGCGTTGTCAGACGACGCGCTGCGCGCCAAGACGGGTGAGTTCAAGGAGCGCCTTGCTGCCGGTGAGACGCTCGACGATCTGCTCGTGGAGGCGTTCGCCGCGGTCCGTGAGGCGTCGCGGCGCACCACCGAGTTGCGACACTACGACGTCCAGCTAATCGGTGGCGTCGTGCTGCACCGCGGCATCATCGCGGAGATGACCACGGGCGAGGGCAAGACCCTGGTTTCCACGCTGCCGGCGTACCTCAACGCCCTGGAGGGACGGGGTGTCCACGTCGTCACCGTAAACGACTACCTCGCCCAACGTGACAGCCAGTGGATGGGGCCGGTCCACGAGTTCCTGGGGTTGACCGTCGGCGCGATCCAGAACGACATGGATGACGCCGACCGGCAGGCCGCTTACCGGGCCGACATCACCTACGGAACCAACAACGAATTCGGCTTCGACTTCCTGCGCGACAACATGAAGTTCCGCCTGGAGGACCGCGTTCAGCGAGGGTTCCACTACGCCATCGTGGATGAGGTCGACTCGATCTTGATCGATGAGGCACGTACTCCGCTGATCATCTCCGGACCAACGGAGATCGAAACCGAGCTGTACTACCGCATCGATCGGATCATCCCGCGGCTCCGCGCGGAGGTCGATTACGAACTCGATGAGAAACAGCGAAGCGTCGCGATCACCGAAGACGGAACCCACCATGTCGAGAAATTGCTCGGCATCGAGAACCTCTACGACGCCGCCAACATCTCCCTGGTGCACCACGTGCAGCAGGGTCTGCGCGCTCACGTGCTCTACAAGCGCGACAAGGACTATCTGGTAAAGGACGGCCAGGTCGTGATCGTCGACGAGTTCACCGGTCGCATGATGTCCGGCCGGCGCTGGAGCGACGGGCTGCACCAGGCGGTCGAGGCCAAGGAAGGAGTGAAGATCGAACGCGAGAACCAGACTCTCGCCACGGTCACCTTCCAGAATTACTTCCGGATGTACGACAAGCTCGCGGGCATGACCGGAACGGCGACCACCGAGGCCACCGAGTTCGCCAAGATCTACGCGCTCGACGTCATGGAGGTTCCCACCAATCGCCCCCTGAATCGGGACGAGGGCGCCGACGTCATCTTCCGGACCCTGCCGGAGAAGTGGGCGGCCGTCGTCGACGAGATCGAGGAGCAGCACAAAGTCGGGCGACCCGTACTCGTGGGTACCGCCTCCATCGAGAGTTCCGAGCACCTCGCGCGGCAACTCAAGAAACGGCACGTCAAACATGTGGTGCTCAACGCAAAGCATCACGAGCGTGAGGCCGAAATCGTTGCCCAGGCCGGCCAGATGAGTGCCGTGACGATCGCCACCAACATGGCGGGTCGTGGAACCGACATCGTGCTCGGCGAAGGCGTCATCGAACTCGGCGGGCTCCATGTGCTCGGCACCGAACGGCACGAGGCGCGCCGCATTGACAATCAGCTCCGGGGGCGTACCGGTCGCCAGGGCGATCCGGGCTCGTCGCAGTTCTTCCTGTCGCTCGAGGACGACCTGCTGCGCGTTTTCGGCATGGACCGACTGCAGGGGCTGATGAAACGCCTCGGCATGGAGGAGGGTGTACCGATCGAAGACCGGCTGGTCACGCGGGCGATCGAACGCGCGCAGAAGCAGGTTGAAGGTCGCAATTTCGAGATCCGCAAGCATCTCCTCGAGTACGACGATGTCATGGAGAAGCAGCGGCAGAACATCTACCAGAAACGTCGGGACTTCATCAGCGCCGAGGGCGCGCCGCTCGAGTACCTGCGCAGTTCGGTGGGCGAGATCCTCGAATGGCTGGTCGATGAACACTGTCCCTCCGACCAGGATCCGCTCGATTGGCCTCTCGATCAGCTAAAGGCCCACCTCGGCGATTTCTTCGGCCTGACCGAGACTGATCTCTCGGCGGACTTCGCCCAGGACGGCCCGGCCGAGATTCTCGAAGCGCTTCGCAGCGACACCAGTGAGCGTTACGAAGCCAAGCGCGAGCGTCTCGGCGATTCGGCCAACGAGTTCGAAAAGTGGATCTGTCTGCAGATCCTCGATTCCAAGTGGAAGGACCACCTCTACGCCCTTGATCGTCTGAAGGAAGGGATCGGGCTGCGAGGCTACGGGCAGCGTAATCCCCTGGTGGAATACAAACGCGAGTCGTTCGACATGTTCACCGAAATGAACGACCGCAGCCAGGCCGAGGCCGTGCGCTACGCCTACCGCATGGAGCCCATGACGCAGGAGCAGCAGGAGGCGCAGCTGGCTCAGCGACGGCGCGCCGCTGCCCAGGCAGAGGCAACCGCCAAGGCTGCCACCCGAGACGGCTCGCCTGCTGTAAAAACCGTGGTGTCCAAGAACAAGGACGTTGGCCGGAACGACCCCTGTCCCTGTGGCAGCGGCAAGAAATACAAGAAGTGTCACGGATTCGCCTGACGGTGTGCTTGGCGCGGTCGCCGCGGGCGGCTAGCATCCACGAAACCCCACCGCGCGAAACGGCATTGCGGAGTGCTGGATGAACGAGCCGGAGATCCCCCTCGCCCTTACGTTTGACGACGTTCAGCTGATCCCGGCTCGCTCGGGGTTCATGCCCTCGGACGCGGATACCAGCACCCAGCTAACGCGCGACATCCGCTTGGCGGTGCCGCTGCTGTCGGCCGCCATGGACACCGTTACCGAAGCGGCCATGGCGATCGCCCTCGCCCAGCATGGCGGCATCGGCATCGTCCACCGCAATCTGACCCCCGAAGCCCAGGCCGACGAGATCGACAAGGTGAAGCGCTCGGAGTCGGGCATGATCGTCGACCCGATCACCATCGGCCCCAAGCGGCGCATTCGAGATGCCCTCGACCTGATGGCGAAGTACCGCATCTCGGGTGTCCCTGTCACCGATGACGAAGGGCACCTGGTTGGCATTCTCACCAACCGCGACGTCCGCTTCGAGAAGAATCACGACCGCCTCATCGAAGACCTCATGACCTCGCGCGAGAAGGGCCTGGTCACCGTGCGGCCCGGCACGACGCTCGACGAGGCCGTCGAGATGTTGCACAAACACCGCATCGAAAAACTTCTGGTCACCGAAGAAGACGGCACCCTCAAGGGCCTGATCACAGTCAAGGACATCCAGAAGAAGATCGACTATCCCAGCGCCGCCAAGGACTCCTCTGGGCGCCTGCTGGTCGGCGCCGGACTTGGCGTCGGAGCGGACGCCCTCACGCGCGCCGAGGTACTGGTCAAGGCGGATGTCGACCTACTCGTGATCGACACGGCCCACGGTCACACCGACAAGGTGATGGACACCCTGCAGCAGATGAAACAGCGCTACCCCGACATGCCCTGCATCGTCGGCAACGTAGCCACCGCCGAGGCCACGCGCGACCTGATCGCTGCTGGCGCCGATGCGGTGAAGGTCGGCATGGGGCCGTCCGCCATCTGTACGACACGAATCGTGGCAGGTGCCGGCATTCCGCAGATTACGGCCATTCAGGATTGCGCTCGTGCCGCGCAGGGCACCGGGGTGCCCATCATCGCCGACGGCGGCATCAAATACTCGGGCGACATCGCCAAGGCCGTGGCGGCGGGCGCCGATGTCATCATGGTCGGCTCCGTGCTGGCTGGAACCGAAGAGGCTCCGGGCGAGATCGAGCTGTATCAGGGTCGAGCGTTCAAGTCGTACCGAGGCATGGGATCGGTGGGCGCCATGCGCGCCGGATCGCGCGACCGCTACTTTCAACCCGACGTCCAGGACGCGAAGTTGGTGCCGGAAGGCATCGAGGGACGCGTGCCTTTCAAGGGTGCGGTGACCAATACGATCCACCAGTTGATGGGTGGTTTACGGGCCGGGATGGGCTACTGCGGCTGTCGCAATATCACCGACATGCAGACGCAGGCTCGTTTCATCCGCGTTACGGCTGCCGGATTGCGTGAGGCGCACGTTCACGACGTGCAGATCACCAAGGAAGCTCCCAACTACCGCGCCGAGTAGCCGCGACTCGCGCGCTCTCCTGCCCGCCAGCTGGGCGGTTCAGGCCATCGCGTCAGTCGGCAACACATCGTCCACGCTGATCAGGCGCGTGTCGTGGGCATCGGGGTGATAGTCGATCTCCACCAGGATCGATGATCCCAGGTCCCAGCCGGCCTCCTCGAGTCGCTCGGCCCACTCGATCGCAACGATATGGCGCCGCCCGTAGAGTTCCTCCAGGCCGAGGTCCGGCAGATCCGTCGCGGCGATGCGGTACAGATCCACGTGGTACAGGGTCACCGCGCCGTGGTACTGGTTGATCAGCGCGTAGGACGGGCTCGAGACGACCGTCGGATCGTGCCCCAACGCAGTAGCCATGCCGCGGACGAACTGGGTCTTGCCGGCACCCAGGGGTCCGAACAGAAGCACGACCTCTCCCCCGCGCAGGCTCTGGCCCAGCGCTCGACCGACTTCTTCGGTCTCCTCTGCGGTCTGGCAAACATGCTCCCGGCGACTCATCCGTGCTCCTCAACTGCGGCGAACGCCGCTGGAAGCCCGGCCGCCAGATCGCCGGCTGTCATGGAGATCTCCCCAACCTGTGCGGCCACCGCGTCACCGGCAGCGCCGTGCAACCACGCTCCTACCCAGGCGGCCTGGAACGGATCCAGGCCCTGGCCCAACAGCGCGCCGATCACACCCGCCAAGACGTCGCCCGTACCACCTGTCGCCATGCCCGGATTTCCCGTGGGATTGACCACCGTGGCCCGTCCGGGCGCGGCGATCAAGGATCGATACCCTTTCAGTACCACGATCGCGCCGCTGCGGTCGGCAAGCTGCCGCGCCGCCGCGGGCCGATCGGCCTGCACGTGGCTCGTGTCGCAACCGAGAAGGCGGCCAGCTTCGCCCGGATGGGGGGTCAGAACTCTCACCGCGGTGGCTTCCGCCACAATCTCGAGTTCGCCCTCCAGAGTGTTGAGGCCATCCGCATCGACAACCAGCGGGAGCGCGGCACTCGTCACGAGTTCGCGCACCAGAGAGCCAACGTGCGCGCCAACGCCCAGGCCCGGGCCAATGACGGCCGCGGAGGCTGCCGTCATCAGTTCTGCCAGGTCCTGCGCGGTCGCGTGCAGCGTGCCGTCGGCGGCCGACGGCATCGGGTGTACGAGGGCCTCCACCGCTGCGGCGCCGATCAGCTCGTATGCAGAGACCGGGCAGACCACGTCCACGAGGCCGGCCCCCGAGCGTAGGGCTCCACGGGCCGCCAGCGCCGCGGCTCCGGCCGTTCCCGGGGCCCCGCCGATAACGAGAACGCGGCCACAGGTTCCCTTGTGGGCCTCCGCCGCCCTCCAAGGCAGCGCCGCAGCCACATCGCCGGGTTCCGTCAGCAGCAGTCCGGCCTCCGCCTCGTCGATCAGCCGGGCCGGCAGAGATATGTCGGCCAGGCTGACGGCCCCGCAGTACTCACTCGCGGGAGCGAGCACATGACACGCCTTCAACGCCGCCAGGCTCACAGTCGCCGAAGCGCGAACGACTTCGCCGTCGACCGAGCCACTATCGGCCCGCAGTCCACTGGGCAGGTCGATGGCCACAATCGGCGTTGCCGACTCGTTCATCGCCGCGATCATGAGGGCGGCCGGACCCCGGACAGCACCCTGAATTCCTGTCCCGAGCAGAGCATCGACGATGAATTCGAACGGCGCCAACGTCGCGGCCATGGCGGGCAGGTCCTGATCTCCGACGTGGACGATCTGTACACCAAAGGCGGCGGCGATCTCGTAGTTCAGGCGCGCCTCACCGCTGAGCCTGTCGGCATCGCCGAGAAAGTACACGACGGCCTCGCGGCCCAGGTTGCACAGGTGACGGGCAACGACAAAACCGTCACCGCCGTTGTTGCCGCCTCCGCAGACCACCGCCGTCGACAGCGGCGCGTCGCCACCATTGATCTCGTGGATCACGTCGAGAACCTGCAGCCCGGCGTTCTCCATAAGCACCGTGCCGGGGATGCGGTATTCTTCGATCGCTGTGCGGTCGCAGGCTTTCATCTGCGCCGCTCCCAATACCTTCATCATGACAGGGAAAGTATATGTCCCTCCGGACACTGCGATTCCTCACCGCTGGCGAGTCGCACGGGCCGATGCTGGTCGGCATCCTGGAAGGGCTGCCGGCAGGTGTACCGATCGACTGCGAACGTGTCGACGCCGACCTGAAGCGACGCATGGCCGGGTACGGGCGCGGCAAACGCATGAAGATCGAATCCGACGTCGCGCGCTTCGTCGGCGGGGTGCGGCTCGGCGAGACCATCGGCAGCCCAATTGCCTGGCTCATCGAGAACCGCGACTGGGTGAACTGGCAACAGGTCATGAGTTCGGCCCCCACCGAGAGCGGCGGCGTAGCGGAGAGCGGCAACGCCCCCGGCACCGTGGAGGCGCGGCGAATCACTCGACCGCGTCCAGGCCATGCAGACCTCGCCGGTGGGCTCAAGTACGATCGCAAGGATCTGCGCGACATCCTGGAGCGAGCGTCGGCCCGGGAAACCGCCTCCAGAGTCGCCGCAGGCGCTGTTGCCCGGCAGTTCTTGGAGTGTCTCGGAATCAAGGTGGCAAGCCACGTCACCCGCATCGGAGCGGCGGCCCGTGCAGAGTCGGCACCGCCGGTTTCGTTCGCGGCTGCCCTCGCCGTCGACGAATCACCCGTACGCTGTGCCGACGCAGACGTCGCCGAGGCCATGGTCGCCGCCATCGACAGCGCCCACAATGACCTGGAGACCCTGGGCGGCACCTTCGAAATTATCGCTGCCGGCGTCCCGGTGGGCCTGGGCAGTCATGTGCAGTGGGACCGGCGACTCGAAGCACGGCTGGGACACGCCCTGCTGTCGATTCAGGCGCAGAAAGGAGTCGAGATCGGCCCCGCCGCCTGGTGCGCATCGCAACCCGGTTCGCGGGCCCACGACGCCATACTGCCCGGCGCGAGCGAACGGTTCGCCCGTCCCAGCAACAAGGCGGGAGGTACCGAGGGAGGTATGACCTACGGGGGCGAACTGCGATTGACCGTTTACATGAAACCGCTGGCGACCCTTCGCCAGCCGCTACCCTCGGTTGATATCGAGTCGGGCGAGCCGGTTGACGCGGTGGTCCAACGATCCGACGTGTGCGCGGTGCCCGCCGCGGCAGTGGTCGGTGAGGCCATGGTCGCGCTGGTGCTCGCCGACGCTTGTCTGGAGAAGTTCGGCGGCGACAGTCTGCGCGAGACACGGCGCAACTACGAAGGCTATCTCCAACAGATGGCCAACTACCCCGAACGTTAGGCCGGGTCGCCGCCTACCAGGAGCCGCCGCAGGCAGTCGATCGCCTTTCGTACCGCAGCATCGTCGATGTGCCGGTGGACGACGAGCCGCATGTAGCCGGTGGCGGTCTGGCCGCAAAGCACCCCGTGCTCGGCGGCTCGAGCAGCCAGTTCGGCCACACCCGCTCCGGGCACGTCGAGCACGACGATGTTCGAGTCGACATGTCCGTACGCCAGGGTAGCGCCGGCTGTGCCCTCGATGCCCTCGGCGAGACTCTTGGCGCGGCGGTGGTCTTCAGCCAACCTGTCGATTTGCTGTTCGAGCCCGACAATGCCGGCCGCGGCCAGCACCCCGACCTGCCGCATGCCGCCGCCGAAAAGCCGGCGCACCCGGCGCCCCTCGCGCACGAACGCCCCCGAGCCCGCAAGCAATGATCCCGCCGGCGCTGACAGTCCCTTCGAGAGCGAGACCATCACTGAATCGAAGGGCGCTGCGAGTTCTGCCATCGAACAACCCGCAGCGATGGCCGCGTTGGGCAATCGTGCGCCATCGAGGTGCACCGCCATACTTGCCGCGCGTGCGGCGGCCGCCGTGTCGGCCAACACGGTCGGCGGCCAGACCTTACCTCCGGCCATGTTGTGAGTGTTCTCGAGAATCACCAGCGAGATCTTCGACTGCAGCTCCGACCGCGGCGTCAGCAGCGGCGCGAGTGCCGACGCGTCAACAACGCCGGCGATGCCATCTACCGCGCGCAACTGCACTCCCGACAGGACCGCCGCGCCACCGTTCTCCCAATCGTGACTGTGCGCCAGGGTCTCGACCACCGCCTCGTCGCCGGGCCGGCAATGAAGATGGATCGCCGCCTGGTTGGCCATGGTGCCGGTCGGAAAGAACAGCGCCGCCTGCTTGCCCAACATGTCGGCGGCCAGCTCCTCCAGTCGCCGTACGGTCGGATCTTCCTGGTAGACATCGTCGCCGACCTCGGCGCTCGCCATCGCCTGGCGCATGGCGGTGGTCGGCTGGGTAACCGTGTCGCTGCGCAAATCGATCACTCTTCGGCCTCCAGCGTCTCTTTCAGGTACCCGCCCGTGTGGGAATCACGATTCGCCACGATTTCCTCCGGAGTCCCCGCCGCCACGATCCGACCGCCACCGCTGCCGCCTTCCGGGCCAAGGTCTACCACCCAGTCGGCCGCCTTGATCAGATCCAGATTGTGTTCGATCACGATGGCCGACGCTCCCGAGTCGATGAGACGATTGATCGCGAACAGGAGCTTCGAGATGTCATCGAAGTGCAATCCGGTGGTCGGTTCATCAAATAGATACAGCGTGCCCTTGCCACCGCCGTGCACCAGATGCGCCGCCAGCTTCACGCGCTGTGCTTCGCCTCCCGACAAGGTACTTGACGGTTGCCCCAACCGCAGGTACCCGAGCCCGACATCCTCGAGCACCTTGAGTCGCCCCTCGGCATGCGGCACGTCGGCGAAGAACCGCCGCGCCTCCGACACCGTCATGTCGAGAACCTCATTGATGTTGCGGCCACGATACCGAATGTCGAGCAGATCGCGACGATAGCGTGTGCCCCCGCACTCCTCGCACGGCAGCGTGACGTCCGGCAGGAACTGCATCTCAACCACGGTTTGCCCTGTCCCCTCGCATAGGTCGCAACGACCGCCCGCGACATTGAACGAGAAGTGGCCGGGCTTGTACCCGCGCGCCTTCGCCTCGCGAACACCGGCAAAACAGCGACGAATCGAGTCGAACGCCTTCACATAGGTGACCGGATTCGACCTCGCGCTGCGACCGATCGGCGCCTGATCGATGAGGATCACCTGACGCAATGCATCCAGTCCCTCGATGCTCTCGTGGTCTCCGACATTACCTTTCCACTCGCCGAGGTAACGCTGCGCAGCCGCGTAGATGATGTCGTGCATCAGCGTGCTCTTGCCCGAACCCGAGACACCCGTGAGGCAGCAGAGAAGACCCAGCGGAATCTCGACATCGATGTCGCAGAGGTTGTGCTGGCGAGCACCGCGCACCACCAGTTGTCCCTGCGGCGGTCGCCGCAGAGCCGGGATCGCCACCCGACGCCGACCACCGAGGTACGCCGCGGTAACCGACTCGGCCGATGTCGGCAGATTCGCCGGCGGACCCGAATGCACCACACGACCGCCCAGCGCGCCGGCCCCGGGCCCCATATCGATGAGCCAATCCGCTGCCTCGATCATCTGCCGATCGTGCTCCACCACGAGCACGGTGTTACCGAGGTCGCGCAGCCGCTCGAGAATCGCGATCAGACGATCGTTGTCGCGCGGATGCAGCCCAACGCTCGGCTCGTCGAGCACATACAGGGAACCCACGAGCGTTGATCCCAGGCAGGTGGCCAGACTGATCCGTTGCGCCTCGCCACCCGACAACGTGCCCGTCAGGCGTTCTAGCGTGAGGTAGTCGAGGCCCACCTCGACCAGATACTGCAGGCGTGTGCGAATCTCCTCCAGCACCGTATCGACCACCAGCGCCTCGTGGACTGGGAGCTCGAGTGTGGCAAAAAGCTGCGCCGCTTCGCCGATGCCCATCGCCACGACCTCGGGCAGCGTGCGACCCGCAACCTGCACCGCGAACGCGTCCGCGCGCAACCGCGACCCACGACATGACGAGCACGTCACATACCCTCGATAGCGTGCCAGTAGCACCCGAACGTGGAGCTTGTGCTGCTTCTTCTGCAAACGCTGAAAGAAGCCGTGTACGCCGGAGTAGCCCTTGCCGCCATCGAGGATCGCCCCCCGCTGCTCCACCGGAAGATCTCGCCAGGGCACATCGAGCGGTATGCCCTCGGCCTTGGCGAACTTACGCAACGCCGTCCGCTGGCGGCCGCGCGACTCCTTCGTCCACGGCACGATGGCCCCGTCCGCCAACGTGAGGCGCGGGTCGGGGATGACCTTGCCCAGATCGATCTCGATGGTGCTGCCAAACCCCCTGCATTCCGGACATGCGCCGAAAGGGTTGTTGAAGGAGAACATGCGCGGCTCCGGCCTGATGAAATCGCGGTCGCAGTCCGCACAGCGGTAGCGATCGTCGAAGGCGCGCGGGGTGAGTCCATCGCTCGACTCGATCCAGGCACGCATTCGACCACCGCCCTCGCCAAGAGCGATCTCGACCGAATCGAGTAGCCGCTCGCGCTGGGCGGGACGCAGGCGGAGCCGATCCACCACGACGTCGATACCGCCGGCGGCGAGCTCGGCTGCTTGCTCCTGGTAGCGCCGAGGTTCGAGTTCAACGATCGTGCCGGCCACCAGCAGCCGACGAAATCCTTGCTGCAGCAGCTGCTTGATCTCCTCGACCCGCGCCGCGGTGCCGTCCTGCAGCTGCAACGGATACGTGATCAGCGCGCGCCGATCCGCAACGTGCTCGAGCAGTCCGTCCACCACGTCGCCCGGAGTGTCGGCCCGCACGGGCTGGCCGCAACCCGGACAGATCGTCGTGCCGGCGCGTGCAAACAGCAGCCTGAGATAGTCCTGAATCTCCGTGGCAGTGCCCACGGTGGACCGTGAATTGCGCGGCGGCACCCGCTGCTGGATGGCGATGGCGGGGCAAATACCCTGCACATCGTCAACCTCAGGCTTGTCCATCCGGTCGAGGAACTGTCGCGCATAGGCAGACATCGACTCGACGTACCGTCGTTGGCCTTCCGCATAGACGGTATCGAATGCCAGGCTGGACTTTCCCGAGCCCGAGACACCCGTCACGACGACGAGTTTTCCGGCCGGAATGTCAACGTCCACGTTCTGCAGGTTGTGAACCCGTGCGCCACGCACAGCAATGGGTTCCGCCGCAGCAGCAACCGCGGCTTCCGCAGGCCGCGCCTTCCTGTCCGTTGGCATCGAAACCGTTCCGTGGTGTTGTCTACGTGGCCGAGAATTCGGACGCGGGGGCAAGCGAATCATCCTAGCAGACGGTGTGGTGACGCGGTGCGGAACCTGCCATTCGGCCGGTGCTACCATGCGCCCATGACAACTACTGGTGGCCGGATTCTGGTGATTTGTTATGGCAACCTGTGCCGCAGCCCGATGGCTGAAGGGCTCCTGCGCGCACGCCTTGGTCCGGAGTGGGAGGTATGTTCCGCGGGTACCAACGCCTACGGCGGCGATTCGCCGTCGCCGCTCGGCTGCGAAGCGATCCGACGCATCCACGGTGTCGACATCGCCGCCCAGACATCGACCCCCCTCACCGTGCAGGAGATCGAAGCCGCTGACCACGTCTTCGCCATGTCGGCCCAGCAGGCACAGATCGCGGCCGCGCTCGGCGACGCCGCCGACCGAGTGCGGCTGTTCGGCGCCTTCGCTCCGGGCACTGGCCAGGCCACCGACAGCGCCGACCCGGGCGGAACGGGCGCAAGTGCCTTCGAAGTGGTGGACCCCATGGGAGGCACCTACGAGGAATACGCTGTCTGCCTCGAGCGGCTGCATCAATGTTCAGAACGGTGCGCCGAATGGCTCGAAGGCGGCGCCCCGGAGACCAGCGGCCCGCCGTCCGTAGCGAGCCCGCGCTGGCGTTTTCAGACCGGCTGAGAAAGCAACCGGCATCAGCTCGCTGATGACCGTCTCGAACGGGTGTGAAGAAAGATGAACGACGACCCCTCGTTGTACGGACAGGACGAGTACTTCGAACGAATCGAACGGCAGTTCGGCCTGCGACGCGGTGGACCGCTCATGTTGTCGCCGCGCGACTGGCAACGTGTGGAAAGCTGGCAGAAGAAAGAGATCCCTCTCGAGGTGGTACTGCGGGGGATCAATCGAGCTTTCGATCACTTCGAGGCCACCGCGGACAAGACCCGTCGGATCAACTCCTTGTCGTACTGCGAGCAGCATATCCGCGACGCCTGGGACCAGGCGTGCGAGCGCGCGGACGGCGGGGGAACGGCAGACCCGGGCGATCCCACCGTGACCCATCTGCTCGAATGTGCGGCAGCCTGCCGACGCCATGTCGGCGAGCATGTAGGGGCCGCTCTCGAGACCGCCGCTACGGCGCTCGAACAGCTGGCGCGCGAGGCCGGCTCGCTCTCGGCGGCGGAGCTTGATGCTCGCGCTACGGAGATTCAGGACAGGCTGGCAAAGAACCTCGGCGCGGGACAGCGATCCGTGCCGCTTCCGCCCTTCAGTCCCTGGGCCGTGTAGTTCTGCGGCGCCGTCGCCCCGAATCGAGGGCCTCGCCGGACCGCCAGTTCTGACGGCTATCGCCGTTGTCGCCGGCGCCTGGGCCGGCGCCGCGGGTCCCTCGGCCGCTGGCTACCGTGTCGAAGGGCCTGATCTTCTACTGCGCGCAGCGGCTGTCGCTTGCCTCTGGGGCGCGGCATTGCGTATCCGTGAGCCACTCGGGACCCACGCGGTGGCAGCGATCTGCACCGCGGGGCTAGTGCTGGGCTGGGCGTTCGCCATGTACGCGAGCAGGCCCGCACCCCTCACCCTGCTGCGAGACGCACCCGGGGGCCTGAACAACGCGCGCTGGCTGCGGGGAGCCGTAGCGCGCGAACCGGCAGGCGACGCGGACGGCAGTCGTGCGCTTGTCGACATCGACAGCGTGCTCCTCGAGGGACGCTGGCGCTCGCTGCCGGGGCGTGTCGAGATTCGTGTCCCGGCACCCGCGCCTCGACCGAACTGGTACCGCGGAACCAGGGTAGAGCTGTTTGTCCGTCTCCAGGCCGACCGCCCGCTGGCAAACCCACACACCCCGCGGCGCGACCGCCTGCGCGCGCGGGGAATCGACCTCCGTGGAGCTCTGAAGGACTGGACTCAGGTGCGCTTGAGATCCCCGCCCAGAGCTGGCCTGGGAACCACCGCGGGGAGAATCCGCGATGCCGTTCGCCGGGCAATCGAGAAGCACCACGCAGAGAGCGGACTGGTGCGGGCGCTACTTCTCGGCGAGCGCGTCTCGTTGTCGGACACCTTCTGGCAGGACCTCGATCGCAGCGGACTTCTGCACCTGCTGGCCATCTCCGGATTACACGTCGGGCTACTGGTCGGCGCAGCGCAGCTCGGCTGCCGCGCGTTGGGGTTGTCACCGATCCTGGCGACAACCTCGGGGCTGCTGGTGGTCACCGCACTTCTCGTCCTGGTCGAACCGCGCGCGCCCGTGCAGCGTGCGGCGATCATGGCCGCCGCCTTCCTGGCCGCACGCCTGATCAGCGCGCGTGTGGCGCCGGCCGACAGCTTGGCAGCCGCGGTGGTGGTATTGGTAACGCTGGCGCCGCTCGATGTCGGCGAACTCGGCCTGCGGCTCAGCACGCTGGCCACGATCGGCCTGTTGGTCGGAAGCCATGCCGGCGCCCGCTGGGGAGCGCCTGTCGGTATCCTGAGCGCAGCCCTGCTGGCACAGATCGCGGTTGCGCCACTGCTGGCCTTGGAGCGCTGGCGCGTCCTGCCGCTCGGAGCCTTGTGGAATCTACCCGCCGTGCCGATCCTGACCGCCGCGCTCCCGAGCGCTGTTGTTTCCACCACCTCGGAGGTCATGGCCAACACAGCGCCCAGCGGAGCGCCGTCCGACGCTTTGAGGTGCTTCGCCAGCTGGATGGCCTCCGCCACCGACCAGTTGCTCGGCCTGTTCCGTGTGTTGTGCTCGGCCGGCGCTCGCCTCTCTCCGAGTCTCGCCATGCCGGCAATCACCTGGCCGCTGGCGTGGGGTTACTGGTGGGGCCTCGGGGCAGCGGCACTGAACCGTCGCCGCACAATCAAGGTGCTGGGACTCTTGCTGGCAACGGGTTGCGGGTGGGCCGCGACGCGCTCCCCGGAGCAGACATCGACAACTATGGTGAGCTTCGATGTCGGCCAGGGCGACGCCATCCTCCTCCATACTTCGCGAGATTCGGTGCTCTATGATGCCGGCGGCTATCCTGGGCTGGACTACGACCTCGGCTATCATGTGCTGGCACCGCAGCTGAGGCGCCGCGGCATCGCTCAACTCGGCGCGCTCGCCGTGAGCCACGCCCATGCAGATCACGCCGGCGGCGCCGCCGCCGTGTTGCGCGAGATCGGAGCGACCGCGCTGTGGCTGGGCAGCTCGCCAGCGACCAGCCCACTGGTACGCGATCTGCTCGGCGCCGCCCGTGAAACTACGACTACCTCGCTAGCACCCCACCACGGCCCCCTGCCGGTCGCCGGGTGCCAGTGGGGCGTGCTCTCGCCAGCGACAGCAACGCTACTGCGAGGATCCACCAGCGTCGAGAACGGAGCGTCGCTGGCTTTCGACGTTCATTGCTCCCGTCGGCGGATCGTGCTCGCTGGCGATGCCGACGCGGCCGCTGAACGCGACTGGATCGTTAACGGATTGAGCCCGGGCAACGGACCCGTAGTGCTCAAGGTTGGCCATCACGGCAGCGATACCAGCACGAGCGTCGCGCTACTGGATCACCTACGGCCACGGCACGCCCTGATCTCTGTCGGCTCTAGCAATCCCTGGGGTCTGCCCCGCGACAGTGTCGTGACCGAGCTGTACGCTCGTGCGATCAGCGTGTATCGCACCGATCGCGACGGCGCTGTCACCATCACCCTAGGGCGCCGCCTCCGCGTACGCGGGGAACGATGGGTCCGAGGACCGCGATGACCCTCGCCACACGCGGCGAGCGCGTTACTCGCCGTTGCCCGGGTCGAAGCACCGGCGGCAGCGGGCTTCGTAGGCGTCCGAGGCGCCGACAACCACCCGCTCGCGGCTCTCGGTGAGCCGCTGCGAGAAGTTCGCCGGCTCGCCGCACTGCATGCAGATGGCCAGGGTCTTGGTGATGTACTCGGCCACCGCCAGCATCGCCGGCATGGGCTCGAATGGAGTGCCCCGGTAGTCCTTGTCGAGCCCGGCAACGATGACTCGGTGGCCGGTGGCCGCCAGCTGCTCACAGGCTTTCACCAACCCGTCGTCGAAGAACTGTGCCTCGTCGATACCGACCACCTGCGTGTCCTGCTCGACGCGTTCCATGAGCACGACGGAGTCGGCAACACGCTGGCTCGGCAGTCGCTGCTGATTGTGCGAGACGATGTGGTCCTCGTCGTAGCGGTCATCGAGGCCTGGCTTGAAGACCTGCACGCGCTGACGCGCGATCTGGGCCCGCCGCAGGCGCCGGATGAGTTCTTCGCTCTTGCCCGAGAACATGCTGCCGCAGATCACCTCGATGGTGCCGAAGCTGTGATTCGTCTTGCGTGGTTCGAGTTGTGCCATCGGATTCCACGAGTTGGCCAAAGGTGATGGCTTTGGCCCTGCTAACATGCGGAACGGGCTCCGTGCCCGCTGGAAATCAACGTCCGCAACGCCCGCGAGGCGCCCCGTGGAAGAAGCCCTCAACGACGATTCTCCGCTGCGTGTTCTGCTCGCGGGCATCGAACGTGCCCGCAAGCTTACCGTCTGGACTGTGCTGGCGCTTGTCGCCGGCACCGGGGTGTCGTGGGCGTATGCGCGCGAGATCTACGCCTTCCTCGCGCTGCCACTGACCCGCGAACTGGCCGAACGCGGCCAGGATCCGCGGCTGGTCTTTACCGGCCTGTCCGATGCCTTCATTCTCTACTTCACGCTGTCGTTGCTGGGCGGTGTGATCGTTGCCACGCCAATCCTCAGCGCGCAGATCTACCTTCTCGTCGTCCCGAGAATCCGAGCTCGTTCGGCCGTCGCGCTGGCCGCTTTCGCCATCGCCGGCACCGCACTCTTCATCGGCGGCATGGCGTTCTGCTACTTCATTCTGCTGCCATTCGCCATCGCCTACTTGCTCGACATCGCGGCGCAGTTCGAAACCGCGATCACGGTGCGCGACTTTTTGCGTTTTACCACTCGCCTACTGCTGGCCATGGGGCTCGGAGCACAGCTACCGCTGGTCTCGCTGGTCGCGGCCCGCGCCGGCATCGTGACGGCGCGCAGCCTGTGGAAGTGGTTCCCATACGCCGTGCTGACCGCCTTTGTCCTCGCCGCATGGATCACCCCGCCCGACGGCATGAGCCAGCTGTTGGTAGCGATACCGCTGCTCGGGCTCTACCTCATCGGCATCGCGCTGGCGGCCCTGGTCGGGCGCTAGCCGATCCGGGCGGAGAACCTGGCCAGCTATCGTTCGAGTTGCTTGACGCGCTGCCATTCGGCGTCCATCGCCTCGGCCGTCGGTTCCACCTGTCCGGCACGTACCGAGGACTCCACTTCGCGAAAGCGGCGCTCGAACTTCGCCGATGCGGCGTTCGTCGCCACCTCGGCGGACAGGCCAAGATGCCGCGCCAGGCTGGTGAGGGCGAGCAGCAGGTCGCCAAGTTCCTCTTCGCTCGAGTCGCCGTCAGCGGCGGCCATCGCGTCGCCCAACTCGTCCACCTCCTCGCGAACCTTGGCGAGCACCGCGCCCGGGTCGGCCCAGTCAAAGCCCAGCTGCGCCGCCCGTCCGCCCAGCTTCTGTGCCCGCTGCAGGGCGGGCATGCTGCGCGGCACGTCATCGAGCAGCGACACCTGACCTTCTTCCGCGCGTTCATCCCGTTTGATCGCCTCCCAGTTACGCAACACCTCGTCGGCATCGACGACGCCGAGCTCGCCAAAGACATGCGGATGACGCCGGATCATCTTGGCGTTGATCGAATCGATCGCGTCGTCGATACGAAAGCTGCCCTCTTCGAGCCCCAGCTGAGAAAGGAAGACGACCTGCAGCAGCAGATCCCCTAGTTCCCCCGCCAGAGCGCCACGATCACCATCGTCGATCGCCTGCACCACCTCATATGCCTCTTCGAGCGTGAACCGGCGCAGACTTCGAAAGTCCTGCTCCCTGTCCCACGGACAGCCATCGGGCTGGCGCAGTCGCCGCATGATCGCTACCAGGTACGCGAACTGCTCCCCGGCAAGGCGGTCCTCGGGAGTCGGGGCTACGGCATCTTCCGGGCGCAGGCGTTCTCGAGGCGTGTCCATGGCGGCGCAGTCTAGCTTGCGGCTACCCGCATGCAACTCCAGTTGCTAGCATGCCCCCATGCATGATTCCGAATCTGACAGCGACGAGCCCCGGACGATCAAAGTCACCGACCGCAGGCTGTTCGATAGCGACGGCAACTTCCGCGACGGCATCGAGGTCGCAGAGTCTTCCTCGGAAACCACGGAGACGGCCGCCGAGGCGGCGCCGCCTCACGATCAGCCAGACGCTGACGCTGCCCCGCAGCCCGCGACACCCGAGCGCCTCCCCGATCCCCCGACCGCCGCCGTCGAGGAGACCGCTCCGAAGGCTACCGACGACGTGGCCCAGCCGATGGTGTTCGGCGAAGAAGCCCTCATGCGTTTCGTCGAAGAGCAGTACATCGGCGGTCTTCTGGCGCTGGGCGCCATGCCCGAGCCCCAGTCGGGGCAGCTCGTGGAAGATCTCGACCTGGCTCAGGTCCGCATCGAGGTGCTGGGAATGCTGCAGGAACGGGCCGGAGACAGCCTGCCGCCGGAGGCCCGTAAAGGCCTGGACGATGTGGTCTACCAGCTGCGAATGGCCTACCTGCAGAAGAGCAAGGTCGCCAAGCTATAAGGCGCCAGCGGACTATCGCGGAGCGCCAGGGCGCTCGCGGTGACCTCGTCGCACCGGTGATCGCCGCAAACCGCCCATTGACAGAGCTTTGCAGGGATCTAGTGTTGGCCGAAACTGACTTGATAGGTATCGACTAAGATTTTATACTGTTGGCCATTCAACCGATTGATGCCGGCGGTGCTCGAACGGAGGCGCCGCCCAATGAAGCCAACGACAGCCGCGCCGACCCGCGAAACGACGCCCGGCGCAACCAACCTTTGGAGAGAAAGAACCATGGCCAAGATCATCGGTATCGATCTAGGTACCACCAACTCCGTGGTAGCGGTAATGGAAGGCGGCGAACCCGTCGTGATTCCGAACGCCGAGGGCGGCCGCACCACCCCATCGGTGGTCGCCTTCAAGGAAGACGGTGAACGACTCGTTGGCCAGGTGGCCAAGCGCCAGGCAGTCACCAACCCCGACAACACGATCTTCTCGATCAAGCGATTCATGGGTCGCCGGCGCGACGAGGTGTCCGACGAGTTGAAGATGGTGCCGTTTACCGTCGAGGAAGAGGACGATGACGTGCGCATCGTCGCCGATGACAAGCGCTACTCGCCGCCCGAGATCTCGGCGATGATCCTGCAGAAGCTCAGGCAGGCTGCTGAGGACTATCTCGGCGAGAAGATCGAGTCGGCGGTCATCACCGTGCCGGCCTATTTCAACGACTCGCAGCGCCAGGCAACCAAGGACGCCGGCCGCATCGCGGGACTCAAGGTCGAGCGCATCATCAACGAGCCCACCGCGGCGGCTCTCGCCTACGGGCTCGAGAAGAAGACCGACGAGAAGATCGCCGTCTACGACTTCGGTGGCGGCACCTTCGACGTGTCGATCCTGGAGGTCGGCGATGGCGTCGTGGAGGTCAAGGCCACCAATGGTGACTCGCACCTCGGCGGTGACAACCTCGACCAGCGCATCATGGACTGGATCATCGAGGAGTTTCGCAAGGATCAGGGCGTCGATCTCTCCGGAGACCGGATGGCGCTACAGCGGCTGCGCGAGGCGGCCGAGAAAGCCAAGATCGAACTGTCGAGCGTGGCGGAGACCGAGGTCAACTTGCCGTTTATCACGGCTGACCAGAACGGCCCCAAGCACCTCACCCTGAAGCTGTCGCGAGCGAAGTTCGAGAGCCTCGTCGAGGCCGATCTCGCGCGTGCCGTTCAGCCGTGCAAGCAGGCTCTCTCTGACGCCGGCCTGAGCCCGAGCGACATCGACGAGGTGGTCCTGGTCGGTGGTTCGACTCGTGTCCCGGCCGTGCAGGCTCAGGTACGCGAGGTGTTCGGCAAGGCGCCCCATAAGGGTGTCAACCCGGACGAGGTCGTCGCGCTCGGCGCCGCGATCCAGGGCGGCGTGCTCGGCGGTGAGGTCAGCGACCTCCTGCTGCTCGATGTCTCTCCCCTCTCGCTGGGTATCGAGACGCTCGGCGGCGTGACCACGGTTCTGATCGAGCGCAACACGACCATCCCCACGCGTAAGAGCGAGGTCTTCACGACGGCGGCGGACAATCAGCCGTCGGTCGAGGTCCACGTGCTACAGGGCGAGCGCGAGATGGCCAAGGACAACCGCACGCTGGGCCGCTTTCACCTCGAAGGCATTCCGGCAGCGCCGAGAGGCGTTCCGCAGGTGGAGGTCACCTTCGACATCGATGCCAACGGCATCCTGCACGTGACCGCCAAGGATCTCGGCACCAACAAGGAGCAGAAGATCACCGTCACATCCTCCAGCGGACTGTCGGACAACGAGATCGAGGACATGGTCAGCGACGCCAAGTCGCACGCTGCCGAAGACCAGGGCCGGCGTGAACAGATCGAGGCCCGCAACCAACTCGACGGACTCGTCTACCAGACCGACAAGATGCTCAACGACAATCGCGAGAACCTCGACGCCGAGTCGATTTCGGCGGTCGAAGCGGCCGTTGCGGACGGACGCAAGGCACTCGAACAGGAAGACGCCGCGGCCGAGGATCTCAAGCAGGCCCACGAAGCGTTGCAGCATGCCTCGCATCAGCTGGCACAGACGATGTACCAGCAAGCAAGCGCCGCCGCGGACGCGGAGGCTGGCGCAAGCGCTGATGAGACTGCCGCCGAAGAAGATGGCGAGGTCATCGAGGCCGAGGTCGTGGAGGACGACTCCGACGCCTCCTGATCTGCCCGCACTCCGAGTGTCGGGGGTGGCACGAACGCCCCCGACACTCCACGTTCCTAGCAGCCCAGACCAGAGATCGACATGCTCGCCCGCGATCATTACGCCACCCTGGGAGTCCCGCCGAACGCCCTCGACGATGAAATCGACGAGGCGTATCGGCACCTGAGTCGACGCTATCACCCGGACATCAATCCCGGTGATCCGCACGCCGCCATGGTCTACGAGCGTCTCGAGACCGCCTACCGAGTCCTCTCAGACCCGGCCCGGCGGGCACGCTACGACGCCGAAGACTCCCCGGCCGCGATCGAGGCGGCATCCGGCCCGGATCTGAGCGTCCAACTGGTACCGGAGGCCGACGACAACACCTCCTACCAGGATCTGTTCCGCCTGCTGCGTGACCACGCGCGACGTGCCGGACCGCTACAGGGAGAGGATATCCACGCCACTGTGGACGTCCCCCTTCTGCAGGCCGGACGCGGCCGCCGAGCCCGCATGACAGTACAGCGACGTAGCGAATGTCCCGACTGCCGCGGTCGCGGTCGGGTGCAGCTGCAGCGCTCGCGGCCGTGCGATGTGTGCGGCGGCAGCGGTGAGGAGAGTTTCGTCAAGGGGGCGTTGTCGGTTACCTGCGCCTGCGCCGGGTGCGCCGGTAGCGGGCTGGCGACCGGCCGGCGATGTGACCGGTGTCGCGGCAGCGGATCGATCTCCAGCTCGGAGACCGCGCTCGTTCGCGTGCCGGCAAGCACCACCGACGGGCAGCAGCTGCGCCTGCCCGGGGAGGGGCACCGCGGCCTTCGCGGCGGCAAGCCAGGCGATCTGGTGATTCAGGTGAGGGTCGTCCCCCTCCCCGGTTGGCACCGCGAAGGCGACAACCTGCATGGTCGTCTGGTGCTAAGCGCAGCCGAGGCAATCCTCGGCTGCAAGATCCGCATCGATCTCCCCGACGGCGCTTCCACGTCGCTGCGGGTGCCGCCCAACACCCCGGCTGGATACCGGTTCAAGCTGCGCCGACGCGGCCTGGAGATGTCTGACGGACGGCGAGGCGATATGCTTCTGCGCGCCGAGATCGTCCTCCCCGAGGTCCTCGACGAGGAGACACGGGAGCTGATCCGGGAATTCGCCAAGCGCCACCCCTACAACCCGCGGACCGAGCCCATCAGGGAGTCGCGAGAATGAGCGACAGTGCCGACCGCAAGAAAGGCACATACATGATCAGCGCGGTCGCGGAGTTATACGACATCCATCCGCAGACCCTGCGCATGTACGAGCGCGAGGGGTTACTGCAGCCATCGCGCTCGGGTGGCAACACGCGCCAATACACCGATGCGGACCTTCGCCGACTCGAGGTGGTGCTGTCGTTGACTCGCGACCTCGGAGTCAACCTGGCCGGAGTGGAGGTCATCATGAACATGCGGTCGAACATGGAGCGCTTGCAGCACGAGGTTGCCGACCTGATGTGCTTCGTGCGCGACGAACTACTGGCCGACCGCGACGACGTACCCGAGCGCGTCGTGCGAGCACTGGTGCGGTTGGAACGTGGTGCGATCGTTGTCTCTCGCCGCCAGGAGGGGCAGGAATGAGCGGCCCCGCAGATATCAACTGCCCCCAATGCGGCGGCACCGGCTGGACGGCCGCGAAAGGGTCGGATGGCGTGCACCGCTGCGAATGTTTCATGGGAGCGCGTGCGGGGAGACGCCTGGACCGCGCCGGCATCCCGCGACGTTATCGCCACTGCACGCTCGCCAACTTCGACATCGGATTTCCGGGTTCGCACAAGGATCTGGAGTTCACCCACGGCTTGTGTTCCAACTACGTCGACGCCTTCGACCGCCTCGAGTACGGCCTGCTCTTCATGGGACCGGTTGGTACCGGCAAGACCCACCTGGCGGTTGGCGTGCTGCGGGCACTTATGGCAAAGCACGGAGTGACCGGTCTGTTCTGCGACTATCGCGATCTTCTGCGCGACATCCAGGACTCGTACAACTCGGTCTCGGAGACCTCCGAGCTGCAGGTCGCGCGGCCGCTCCTCGAAGTCGACGTACTACTGCTTGACGAGCTCGGAGCCCGGCGGCCTTCGCCCTGGGTCTTCGATACGGTCAGTCATGTGTTGAACGAGCGCTACAACGCGGTCAAACCGACGCTCATCACCACCAACTATCTCGACGCACCGGTCTCGTCGCGCGAGCAGAAGAAGAATCTCGATGGGCCGCAGACAACGGGTGCGTTATTGGGTGACCGGATCGGCGACCGCCTGCGCAGTCGTCTGTTCGAAATGTGTCGGCCGGCCCGAACCGCAGGCCCCGATTACCGCCGAGACGTCCGTGGAGCGAGCTACCGCTAGATGCGGCCGCGAGCCCTTGGCCTCAGGCCAGATCTCCCCAGACCGCCTGCACGAGGGCCAATGCGGCGGGCCCGGCGCTGTCTGCGCGTAGGACGCGCGGCCCCAGGGCCACGGCAGCGCCCCCTTCCTCGTGTAGCAGGGACCGCTCGGCAGCGTCCCAGCCCCCCTCGGGGCCTACGAAGATCGCACAGCGCGTCTCCTGCGAAGATCGCAACGCGGCAGCCAGCGACCTCACCGCCGTGGGCTGCAACAGGAACCGTGACGTGGGCAGTTGCGTCCACCTGATCTCCGGCAGCGGCACGACGGGCGCGATACGCGGGACCACGGTCCGGCCGCATTGCTTGGCGGCCGATTCGGCGATTCGACGCCAGCGCTCCGCACGACGACCGAGCACCGCTGAGCCTCCAGCCGGCACCTGGCTGCGTGCGCCAACGACCGGAATGATCTCGCGGACGCCGAGCTCCGTGCACAGGCGAACCGTGGTATCGAGGCGCTGGATCTTCACCGGCACAGCCTGCACCAGCGTCACCGCGACCGGCGACTCCGCCGCGTCGACAACGGCGCCGACCACACGGACGCGAACGTGATCCGGAGCAACCTCCTCGAGCACGCCAAGCGCCCCATTGCCTTCCCCGTCGAACAGCTCCACCGTCGTGCCGGCCTGCAAACGCATGACACGAAGATGATGGTCCTCCTCCCGGGCGAGTTCGGCGAACTCGCCCGCCAGCGACCCGGGTTCCACGCGGAAGCGACGCGTACTCACTCGCCGAAAACGCTGGTGCGCAACCGATCCCACCAGGACTGTTCGTCCCCGAGGTCGTCGGGGTCGCCTATCAGCTCACCGAGCTGCTGGAGTGCTTGCTCCTGCTCCTCGCTCAGGCGCCGCGGTGTCACCACCTGAACCTCGACCTTCAGGTCTCCAGGTCTTCCGCCGTTCACCGACGGCATGCCCAGACCGCGCAGGTCGATCACCTGGCCAGATTGTGTGCCGGCCGGGACTTCCAAGCTCGCCACCTTGCCATCGACGGTCGAAACGTCGATCGCACCGCCGAGCGCGACGCGAGGAAAACTCGCCGGGGCGCGCGTATACAGATCCCGTCCGTGACGTACAAAGCGCTCGTGCTCGGCGACATCGAGCACGACCTCGAGATCGCCCGCGGGGCCACCGCGCAATCCACTTTCGCCCTCACCGCGCAGGCGCAGACGCATGCCCGTATCGACGCCAGCGGGTATCGCGACCTTGAGCTGCGCTCTTTCGGGCGCACGGCCCTCGCCGCGACAGGTCGTGCAGGGATCGTCCACGATCGCCCCCGCACCACCGCAACGGCCACACGGCCGCGCGACAGTGAGGAACCCATGGCGCTGCTGAACCTGACCCACGCCAGCGCAGGCGACACAGGTCGTGCGCCCGGTACCACTCTCGGAGCCGCTGCCGTCACAGTCCGAACAAGTCCGCTGGCGCGGCACCGTGATCTCGACCTCGTCGCCCCCGAACGCCTGTTCGAGGCTGATGCGCAGGCGATACTGCAGCGACGAACCGCGCGTCGGCCCGCTGCTCCGGCGACCGCCACCGAATCCGACGTTGAAGCCGAAGAAGCTCCCGAGAATGTCGGAAAAGTCGGCGAAGACGTCGGCATTGAAGTCGGGCTGGCCCCCTCCACGGACGCCCGCATGTCCGAACTGGTCGTACCGGGCGCGCTTATCCGCGTCGCCCAAGACGGCATACGCTTCCGCCGCCTGCTTGAATCGTTCCTCGGCCTCGGCGTCGCCGCGATTGCGGTCCGGATGGTCCCGCAACGCCGCCTTCCGATAGGCCTTCTTGATCTCGTCGGCGCTGGCTCCGCGCTCCACGCCCAGCAATTCGTAATAGTCGACAGCCATGCTCAGTCGCCATCCTCGTCGGCCGGCGCGGCGGGCGGGCGGGCCACGCCGACCATCGCCGGGCGCAGCAACTTGCCGGCGTGGCTGTAGCCGGGCTGATAGACATGGGCAACGTGATGGACCGGCACCGCGTCGGTCTCACTGTGTTCGACCGCCTCGTGCAGGTGCGGGTCGAACGGGGCTCCGTGAGGGTCGATGCGCTCCACATCAGCAGCATCCAGGAACTCGTGCAACGACTTCAGGATGAGCTCGACGCCGTTGCGATAGGCCTCGGCATTCTCGGTCTCGGCACCAAGCGCCCGCTCGAAGTCGTCGATCACCGGCAGCAGGGCGCGCAGCAGTTGGCGGCGCGCTTCGGCACCCTGCTCATCCCGATCGCGTTCGATGCGACGCCTGAAATTGGCCATCTCGGCCTGCTGGCGCAGCAGCTGGTCGGTCAGCGTGGCTACCTGCGACTCCATCTCCGCCAGCTCCACATCGCCCTCCGGGGCGTCCGGCGCTTCGCCGGCAGCATCATCGCCGCTGGCGTCCTCGGCGTCGGCCGCGGCCCATTTTTCTTCCAGACTCGTTGGCTTCTCGTTCATCAATTCTCTCGATTATTGTGCGTAGTCTTGCAGCGTCAGCCGGGCGAGAGCCGCCGTAGTGGCCGAGGCGATAGCGTCGACAAGGGCAATCGTGCGCGCATAATGCAGCCGGGTCGGTCCTAGAACCGCCAGTGTTCCGATCGGCCCGTCACCACCTCCGTAGGTGGCCGAGACCAGTGCGCAGTGTTCAAGCCCGGCGGGCAGGGGTTGGCAGCCAATCACAACACGAGGCCCGTCCGACAACTGGTCCTGCACGCGCAGCGCTCGCGCCAGCAGCCGGCGCTCCTCGATCACCTCGAAGACCATCCGCAGATCACCGATGGTCTCGATATCAGGTTGCGCCAACAAGCTAGCGGACCCCTCGATGAGCACGTCCTGCTCGTCGAGATCGGCGGTGATCGACGAGGCGCCGAGCGCGATCGCCTGGCGCTCGAAGTGTTCCAGTCGCTCGCCCGCCCCGGCGCGCAGTTCATGAATCCGTGCGGCGACCTCGCGTAGGCTGCGGCCGGCAAATCGGCGCACCAAGTACGCGGCTGCGTGATCAAGTTGTTCCTGACTCGTGGGCTCGGTCAAAGCCACCGTCCGGTTCTTCACCTGGCCGGCGCGCGAAACGATGATCGCCAGCACGCGGTTGCCGTCGAGGGCAACGAAGTCCACATGCTGGAAGGCGGTGTCGGCCAAAGGCGGGGCCGAAACCACGGCCACCAACTCGGAAAGGTCGGCCAGGACATGGCACGTCCTGCGCAGCAGGTCGTCCATCTCGATAGGCTCTGATTCAAGGTGTTGCTGCAACCTTGCCGAATCGAGGGCGGCAAACTCGCCGTGCACCGGCAGCGCCGCAACGTAACGCCGGTAACCCCTTCGTGTCGGCATCCGCCCCGCCGAGGTGTGGGGCTGACCCAGATAGCCGAGGCGTTCCAGCTCCGCCATGACGTTGCGGACCGTGGCCGGGCTGACGGGCTCGTCAAGCAGCTTCGCGATCGTCGTCGATCCCACCGGCTCGCCGGTCAGGATGTAACGCTCGACGATGGCGTCGAGAACCGCGGCATTGCGCGGATTCAACTCGGGTGCCGTCATGAATCGACCTTGAGACGCGTGCGCGCCGCGGAGGGCGGCGCGTAACAGGCGGGAATCGCATGCCATTTGGTGACTTAGCACTCTCCCCAGATGAGTGCTAAAGACATGAAACAATCCTGCGTCCGGGCTGTCAAGCGCC
>JAJCXS010000176.1 GCA_029263335.1 Acidobacteriota bacterium
GCCCCTTGCCGATGGTTAAATCTATCGGTGCCTGATGGTGACGGCCGACAGAGAGCGATGCGCCCGTCGCCGAACGCGCCCTGTGCCAACATCACGCGCCATGAAAAAGGCGCATCGAATCGGGTGAGAGATTCCATTGAGCAGCAGCAACGAAGCGCTGAATACCTGGGTCCAACAAACCGCCGATCTATGTCAGCCCGACGACATCGTCTGGTGCGATGGTTCCGAAGCAGAGTACAGCCGCCTCAGCCAGCTGATGGTCGAAACCGGTACCTACATAGCGCTCGACCCGGTGCGCAAGCCCAACAGTTACCTGTGCCGATCCGACCCGGCCGATGTGGCCCGCGTCGAGGACCGAACCTACATCTGCTCCGTGGACGAAGGGGACGCCGGCCCGACCAACAACTGGGCCGATCCGGCCAAGATGCGCGACCAGCTAGGCGACCTCTTCGAGGGTTGTATGCGCGGCCGCACCATGTACGTCATCCCCTACTCCATGGGGCCCATCGGTAGCGCCATCGCCGGCATCGGCGTGGAGATCAGCGACTCGCCCTACGTCGTGTGCAACATGCACATCATGGCGCGGGTAGGCAACGCCGTGCTCGACGTACTCGGTACTAGCGACGACTTCGTTCGCGGATTGCACTCCGTGGGATATCCGCTCACCGACCCCAAACAGCCCGATCTGCCCTGGCCGTGCAACGCCGACAACAAGTACATCTGCCACTTCCCCGAAACACGCGAGATCATGTCGTACGGCTCGGGATACGGCGGCAATGCCTTGCTAGGCAAGAAGTGCCATGCGCTGCGCATAGCCTCCGTCAAAGCGCGCGACGAGGGCTGGATGGCGGAACACATGCTCATCCTGAAGCTCACGTCCCCGGCCGGCGAGGTGAAGTATGTGGCGGCGGCCTTTCCAAGCGCGTGCGGCAAGACGAACCTGGCAATGATGAACCCGTCGATTTCCGGCTGGAAGGTCGAGACGATTGGCGACGACATTGCGTGGATGAAGTTCGGCGACGACGGCCGCCTGCGCGCCATCAACCCGGAGGCCGGATTCTTCGGCGTAGCGCCGGGTACGAACGATCATTCAAACCCGAACGCCATGACTTCGCTCGGCTCCAATTCCATCTTTACCAACGTCGCCCTCACTCAGGACGGAGACGTTTGGTGGGAAGACATGGGCGAAAAACCGGCTGAGCTCACCGACTGGCTCCGGCGACCGTGGAACCCTGAAGCAGATCGAGCCGCCGCGCATCCGAACTCCCGCTTTACCGCACCGGCCTCGCAATGCCCCGTGATCGCCGACGAATGGGAGGACCCGTCCGGTGTGCCGATCAGTGCGATTCTGTTTGGCGGGCGGCGCGACACCGTGATTCCACTCGTCACCGAGGCCTTCGACTGGGAGCACGGCACGTTCCTCGGCGCCACCATGTCGTCCGCCAAGACGGCAGCCGCCGCTGGCGCTGTGGGGCAAGTGCGACGGGATCCCATGGCCATGCTCCCGTTTTGCGGATATCACATGGGCGACTACTTCGCCCATTGGCTCGCGATCGGCAACCGCGAGGGCGCCGAGTTGCCCCGGATCTTCTACGTCAACTGGTTCCGCAAGGACGAGGACGGCCGCTTTCTGTGGCCCGGCTTCGGCGAGAACTCCAGAGTCCTCAAGTGGATCTTCGAGCGTTGTGCCGGTACAGCAGACGCCAACGATACCGCCATCGGAAGAATGCCTGCGGCAGGGGAACTGGATGTAGAGGGCCTCGAGCTCGACAGCCAGCAGCTCGCAGAACTGCTGCGCGTGGACGAGGCCGGGTGGAATGCGGAACTGCCACTGATCGAGGAGCACCTCGATCGCTTCGGCGATCGCCTCCCGGCTGCCCTTCGCGCGCAGCTGGAAGCGCTCACCGAGCGCCTGCAGCAGGCGGCGATGACCGCCGGGGGTAGTAGCACCTAGAGACCCGCGCGGGGACAGCACCGGCATACGTGGCTGCGTACAGCCGGTACCATCCTCCGTGACGCGGTGGCCTTGGGGCCAAAGCGTTCCGCTCAAAATCTACTGGCAGCTCTTGATCCACTCCTCGACGCGGCGGTGCAGACTCTCGAGTCCCACGCGAGAGGCGCGATAGATCCGCTGCGCCCCGCGTCGCTCCACCTCGACCAGCCGTGCTGCCCTCAGGACCTTCAGGTGCTGCGACACCGCCGGCTGAGTCACCGGCGCGGCCGCAGCTAGCTCCCCTACCGCACTTGGCGCCTTGACGATCCGCTCGAACAGCGCGCGCCGCGTCGGATCTGCCAGTGCTGCCAAGACCTTTATATCATTTATCACTTATATAAGTAATATCTAATACTAAAGAACAACGCAAGCCAACCTGACAATCGTGGCCTGATCTCCGGGGCCGGGCGCCGGCTGATACGGGCCGCTAGTTCTGGGCGGCGCCCGTGGTGATCGTCCGGGCGGGTTCCGCTGTCGCATCGCCGCGAGCTATCGCCCGATATCCCGCTGCCGCCTGCGGCTGGCCCCAGGCGTCATAGAGTTCGGCGATCCAGCCGCAGAGTTCGAAGATGTCCTCGTCCTCGGGGCCCCAGCGTT
Source organism: Acidobacteriota bacterium (assembly GCA_029263335.1). Taxonomy (GTDB): domain Bacteria; phylum Acidobacteriota; class UBA890; order UBA890; family WLXD01; genus WLXD01. The sequence continues at coordinate 2,591 of JAJCXS010000176.1, forward strand.
TCAAGGTGGCGTTGTAGGCCTTGAGTAGCAACTCCTCGCCTTCCGCGTACTCGGCCAACTGGGTCAGAGCTCGCCCCTTCCCGGCCTGTACAAGAACCACCTCGGGATGGTCGGTCGCCAGCTTCGTCTCGAGGATTGCCCCGCCCCGCTCGTAGTGATCGAGCGCCAATGCGGTATTGCCGCGCTCGAGTTCCAGACTACCGATTTGCTGGTACACGTACGCAACCTGCACCGCGCCCTCACCCCAGAGACCGACCGAGATCCCGAGGCTCTCGCTCAACAGCTCCTCGGCTTCCTCGAACCTCCGCATGTCGGTCAGCAGTACGGCGAGGTTGCTGATGCTCACCACCACACCAGGGTGTTGTGCCCCCAGCGTTCGGCGCGCTATCGCCAGCGATTCCCGGTACACGGGCTCTGCCTCCTCGAGCTTCTTGCGATCGTGCAGCAGCACCGCGAGGTTATTGAGCGAGGTCGAAACCTCCGGGTGATCCTCGCCCAGAGCGCGTCGCGAGATCGCCAGCGACACCATGTACAGCTCTTCGGCGGCGTCGTACTCCTCGCGATCGTGGAGAATGGTAGCCACGTTGTTCATGCTGGCGGCGACGTCCTTGTGATCGGGACCGAGCTTGTCCCGACGTATCGCCAGCGCGTCGCGATAGGCGCGCTCGGCCGCCGCGCCATCGCCGCGTTCCTGGTAGATGTTGCCGAGGTTGTCGAGCGATGTGGCGACGGCTACGTCCTGGGGACCAAAAAGGCGGCGCCGCATGCCCAGCGCCTCGTCATAGAGTCGCTCCGCTCCGTCGAAATCACCGCGGTCGTACCGCACCTCTCCCAGCGCGTTCAGGGTGTCGGCTATCTCCGGGTGATTGTCGCCAAACAGCTGTCGTCGCAGCGAAAGCGCCTGGCCCAACTGCTCGTCGGCCTCATCGAATCGGCCCAGGCGAGCAAACGTCTGGCCCACCGTATGCCGGATCACCGCTTCGATCTCAGGCTGCGCTCCGAAAGACGCGCCGATCCGTGGCACGGCTTCCTCGACGGCTTCCAGCACCGAGACGCCGCGCCCCATACCCTCGATCGGATCGGCGGCCGCGAGCACCTCCTGCAAGAACGAACTGACGGCCATGGCCTCGGCGGCGGCATGCTCGGCGCGATCACGCTCCGCCGCAACTCGTCGCGATTGCAGGAGAATCGCACCGGAGAGAATGACGCCAAAGAGCAGGGCGGTCGCAGCGATCGCCGTCGGCACCCGGTGCCGGCGCATGAACTTGCCCGTGCGGTATCCGAGCGTATCCGGCCGTGCGGCGACCGGACGACCGCCGAGATGATTGGCCAGATCGTCGGAGAGTTTCTCCACCGACGAGTATCGACGCGGTGGCTCCTTGCGCAAGGCCTTGAGCACGATGTTGTCCAGGTCGCCGCCTAGCTCGCGGCGCAATCGCTCGGGCGTCGACTGTCGCGCCCGCGCTACCGACTCGGGGGTGACCTCGCGCACGCCGCCGTCGCGTCCGGGTTCCTCGGCGGGATCCCGGACGACTTCGCTCGGGCGGTCTGGCTCACTGGTACACACCGCGAGCTCCATCTCGTGCAGCGGCAGATTGCTGAGCGTGTAGGGCCGGTGGCCGGTGAGCAGCTCGTACAGCAGCACCCCGAGCGAATAGACGTCACTCGCCGTCGTCACGCCCTTGCCCTGCATCTGCTCTGGACTCGCATACTCAGGCGTCATGACGCGGAGTTCCATCACCGTCGGCTCGCGCGTGTCTGAACTGAGTTCGGGGTTGAGCAACTTGGCAATGCCGAAGTCGAGCAACTTGGGAACACCCTCCGGCGTTACGAGAATGTTCCCCGGCTTGAGGTCACGGTGAACTACCAGGTTTTGGTGTGCGAGACTCACCGCATCGCAGACTGCGCGAAACAGCTGGATCCGGTCCTGCAGCGACAGGCGGTTGTTGTCGCAGTAATGGTGCAGCGGCTCGCCCTCGATGTACTCCATGACGAAGTAGGGCAGTCCCTCTTCAGTGGAGCCACCGTCGAGGAGCCGTGCAATGTTCGGATGGTCGATGGAGGCGAGAATCTGACGCTCACTACGAAAGCGCTGCAGCATCTCGTCGGTCGCCATGCCCCGCCGAATCACCTTCAGCGCCACTCGCAGCTGGAACTCTTCGTCATCCCTCACGGCGAGATATACCGAACCCGTACCGCCTCTGCCGACGCGGCGCACCACGCGGTAGGGGCCCAGTCGTTTCCCCTCCAACGGCGCCGCAGCCTCCAGCGACATTACCTCCGCGGCCTCCGCGGCGGGCGGGCCGCTCATGAAGTTACCGACCGCGTCATGCGACGACAGCAGCGATTCGAGTTCAACACGCAACGTCGTGTCGTCGCCGCTGACATCGAGGACGAAGTCGTGCCGTTCCTCATCACGACGCTCGAGCGCCTGCTGGAACAGGTCCTTCACCTCGTCCCAGCGATCCTTCTTCATCCAGCCGAACTCCTCGTCAACTCACGGTGCATCCAGGCGCGGGCCGTAGCCCACTCGCGTTTTACGGTCGCCGCCGACAGGTCGAGAACTTCCGCGGTCTCTTCGATCGTGAGACCACCGAAATAGCGGAGTTCCACCAGGCGCGCCGCCCTCGAATCAAACTCCTCCAACTTCGTCAAGATGTCGTCGAGCACGACCAGATCGACGGACCGCTGCGCACGCGGCGTACGCGAATCCTCGAATTCGACGAGCGTTACCCCGCCGCCACGCTTGACGGCATGCCGTCGCCGCGCATGGTCCACCAGTATGCGCCGCATGAGCTGGGCGGCGATACCAAAAAAGTGCGCCCTGTTGCGCCAATGGACACGGGTTTGATCGACGAGGCGCATGTACGCTTCGTTGACCAGGGCCGTCGCCTGCAACGTGTGCCCCGATCGCTCTCCTACCAGCTGGCCACTGGCGATCCGACGGAGTTCTTCGTACACGGCCCGCAGCAGTTGATCGCGAGCGCCGCTTTCGCCGCCATTCCAGGCAAGCAAGAGCTGCGTCACGTCGTTGTCTTTCGCCGTTCCGGACATGCACTCCTCGGGGTCAGGGCGCGAGTCTAGCAGGCTGTAGCACCGAACCGAGGGACATCGTGACACCGGTTCGACGACGCACCGAGCCCGCAACGCTGAATCTTTTTTCGCCGACCTTCATTTAATGCGAGCCACTTTGCGTCCAGCCTGCGCGTTTATTCATGAGGAGAGTGCGCGCACGGCTCTGGGACACAGCTGTCTACCTCGAGAAAACTGGCCTGGGAGGCCGGCGGAGCACGACTGCAGGGGTCTTCGTCGGGCCGAGTTGGCCTCCCTCTATCAACGGTCCGGAGCGCCTCTCCGCGAGGACTCCGGGCCGTCCAGTTCGTGTCTCCTCCGGCTACTGCGGTAGAGACGAGCGACAGCTGCTACGGAACGCTAGCCGCTCAAGGGCAGAACGATGAGGCCGTCGCGGAGCTTGGGCTCGAACCAGGTGCTCTTGGTCGGCATCACCTCACCCGCATCGGCAACCTCGAGCACCTCTTCCAGCCCGGTTCGATACAGCGAGAACGCGGCGGCTCGTTCGCCCGAGTCGACACGGCGCTCGAGTTCGACGACGCCGCGAACGCCGCCTACGAAATCGATGCGAGCGTCGGTTTGCTGATCGGTGATGCCCAGTAGCGGAGCCAGACAGTGCTGCTCCAACAGGTTGATGTCGAGACTACCCACGGGATCCGCGGGCACTCGTTCGGGGTGAATAACGAGCCGATACCACTGGCCCGGAACGTAGAACCCAAAGATTCCTGGTCCCTCCGGCTCAACGGCCGTCGCGGATGGCTCGACCGCGAAACTCTCCCTCAGCCCGGCCAGCAAGCCCTCCAGATCGTGGCTGCCGAGCGTCGACACGACACGGTTGTACGGCAGAATCTGTACTTGGTCGTGTGGGAACAGAACGGCGAGGAACCAGTCCGCCGCGGCAACACCGGCGTCGGCTCGGCGTCGAGCACTGCGCCACTCGGCCAACTTCGCCGCAGCGGCCGAGCGATGGTGCCCGTCGGCGATGTACACCGCCGGCATCGCGTTGATCGCGCTCGCAAGGGACGCTACCGCTGCTGCCTCCGTTACCACCCAAAGTTCATGCCGGATCCCATCCGCCGCATCGACCACAGTGTCCGGTGCGCGTGAACTCAGCGCTGCGATCTCGGCGTCGAGCTCGCTGGCAGCGCGGTAGGCAAGGAACAGGGTGCCCGTGTGGGCGTCCAATGCGTCTGCGTTACGAGCGCGGTCCTCCACCTTCTGCGCGTTGGTGAGTTCGTGTTGCTTGATCCGCCCATCGAGATACGCTGCCACGCTGGCGGCCGCCACCACGCCCGTCTGCACGTGCTCGCCCATGGTCAAGCGGTACAAGTACAGTGCCGGCTCTTCCTCGCGTCGCAGAATGCCTCGCTCGATCAGCGTATCCAGGCTGGCCCGAGCACGGCTGTGTACCTCGTCGGCTTGGGGAGCGGCACCAGGCGGAAGGTCGATCTCAGGCTTGGACACGTGCAGGAATGAGTCGGCGTTGTCTTCGGCCAGAGCCCGCGCCTCCTCGGTGTTCACCACATCGTAGGGCGGGGCGGCAACACGAGCGGCGTGCTCGGGACGCACTCGGAGACCTCGGAATGGACGGACGATGTCGGTCATGACGTGGACGGCCCCTGATCGCTCTGGCGTGGACGGAATGCGGTGACATGGGCCGGATCTGTCTCGAGATAGGGGCCCCCGAGCAGGTCGATGCAATAGGGCACCGCCGCGAACACCGCGTCGAGACACTCGGCGACGGCCTTCGGGCTGCCGGGCAGATTGATGATCAGGCAGCTGCCGCGGGTGCCGACGGTCTGTCGCGACAGGACCGCGGTAGGTACAAACCGCAGCGACTCAGCCCGCATGGCCTCGGCGAATCCGGGCAGCATACGCTCGCATACCATGGCGGTCGCTTCGGGCGTCACATCCCGCGGCGCGGGTCCGGTGCCGCCTGTCGTGATTGCCAGGCAACAGCCCGCCTGGTCACTCAACTCGAGCAGCGTCTCGACGATCAGACCCGTTTCGTCGGCCACAATGTGGGCGATGGTCTCGAACGGGCTGACCACCACGCGCTCGAGGTACTCGCGCACCGCGGGCCCACCGCGATCCTCGTACTCGCCACGGCTGGCGCGATCCGAAACGGTAACAATGCCGATCTTGGCAGGGACGGACAATCGATCCTCCGGTCGGCTGGACGCTCGAAGCTACTCGGACAAAGATACAACCCCGCACGGTCGACGAACGGCACGCAGCCACGCCACGGAGAGTTCGGTGAAAAGAATCCGCCTTTTGCTAGTTGTCGTGATCGCCCTGGTCGCGGCCCCTGAACTGCGTAGCCAGCAACCGCTGACCAGTACGGACCTCGTGCGCGCTCTGCGTTGGCGCAATATCGGTCCTGCCAACATGACTGGCCGAATCGCCTCGATCGACGCGCTCGAGACGGATCATCGCGTCGTCCTGGTGGCTTCCGCCTCGGGTGGTGTGTTCCTGAGCGCAAACTCCGGGGTCACATGGGAGCCCATCTTCGATAAGGCCGACGGCGCGGGCTCGATCGGGGCGGCGGTCCTGTTCCAGGGCAACCCCAACGTCATCTGGGTAGGCACCGGCGAGGCGGCGAACCGCAACAGCTCCGGATGGGGAGACGGTGTCTGGAGAACAACCGACGGTGGAGCCAGCTGGACCCACCTGGGCCTCGCGAACACCGGGCACATTGCGGAGATCGCAACACACCCGACCGACCCCGACATCGCCTACGTGGC
>JAJCXS010000177.1 GCA_029263335.1 Acidobacteriota bacterium
GAGTCCCGCGATGACCTTGAGTCGCGAGATCATCGAGTGGTGCAGCTTCTTGGGCAACACTGGCCCGGACTGCAGCAGCCCGTCAACGCGGTATCGAATGCGGAGGGAATCCTCCTCGGGATCGATATGAACATCGGTCGCGCGGCGGCGAACTGCCTGCTCGATAACCTCGTCCACGAGTCGCACGATCGGCTCGTCGGCGGTAATCGTCTCGTCAGCTACCAGGAGACTGCCGCCCACGGCGCGCTGCGCTTCGGCATCGTGCCGATCGATGGTCTCGGTCACCAGGTTCTCGAGAACCCCGGCACCGCCATAGAAATGATCCACCGCGTTGCGAATATCGGTCTCCGTGGTGCACATCTGCTGCACGCGCAGCCCGGTTCGTCGTTCGATCTCGTCAACCGCGAGGATGTTGAAAGGATCCGCCGTGGCAACCTCCAGCGTGTTGCCCACAACGGCCATGGGAATCACGCCATGACGCGGTGGAATGTCGCGAGGCATCGCCTGTAGCGCCGCGTCATTCACCATCGGCAGCCGTAACGGCCGGCACGGCACTCCGGCGATCTCGGCAAGGGCGCTGGCAAGCGCCTCCTCCGTCAGGACACCCTGGTGCACGAGCATTTGGCCAAGCAACGCGCCGCCGCGGGCGCGCTGTTGATCCAGCACGCCGGCGAGTTGATCGGCGGTCAGAACGCCATGTTGAACGAGATAGTCCCCCAGACGCACGGGACCGATCCCGTTGGCGGAGTTGCCGTTTCCGGCATGCCCGTTCTCGTGCCCGTAAGTCGGCACATTGCCCTCGTTGTCACCCTGGTACATAGGATGGACCCTTGCTTCAGCCCCGTGGCCGCAATTGGACTCTATTAGTCAGTATTAGCTAACGTAACACTTGTAACCGCTCTAAAAAGCCTTATTTCACCTTTCGGAACATGATGACCGCACCTGTCACCGCCGGAAGCATCGGCAACAACACCACCAGCAGGAAGAAAGTCGCGGCCTGGTTCTCGCTCGTGAACAGCACTCGCTTGTTGGCGATTTCCTTCGGCCGTATGGAGATCAGCTCGGTCTGGCCACTCAGCCAGTTGATCGAGTTGAGAAACAGGTCGCCGTTGCCCTGCCAGTTGAAGAACGCGTTGCTGGCAAAGTCCGCATCGCCGGAGGCGACCAGAATCGGGTCACCCAGCGGCGGCGGTCCACCGTCGCGCATGCGGTCGCGGTAGGTGCGCGGTGTCTCTTCCACCGCCTCGGCCACCGCGATCAGCAGTGGCAGCGGTCCGCGCTGTTCGCTGCCCTCGTCATAGGAGTACACCTCGCCCGTCGCGGCACCCGTCTCGCCCCACGACCCTTGCGATGTCGACGCAACGGCGATGGCGGTGGTGGTGATCTCGTGGTCCGGAGCCGTCGCGAACGTGATCGAACGCGGCATGGTGAACATCGACATCAGCCGAAAATCGTCGGAGATCGGGTGCCTCTCGTAGAGATCGACCAGCGGTGTCTGCAGCCCCAGGCCAAACGCCTGCCCATTCTTGGCGGTGTCGATGACAAAATCGTCGTTGACCTGCAGGCCGTAACGGGCAATCGCGCCAGCAAGCTGTGGCACGTTGGTCCGGCTCTCGAAGAGCACGAGTGCCCTTCCGCCACTATCGAGATAGGCGTCGAGCGCGGCGATCTCCTCCGCCAGGAAGTCCGATTGCGGTCCGACAACGACCAATGCACGGCAGGTGTCGGGAATCCCGGACGCCGACAGATTGACCAGGTCGATGCGGTAGTTGGTCTGAGTCAACGCGATCGCCGCGGCGGAAAAACCGGTGCGTTCGGTGTCGGTAGCACCACGTTCCCCATGACCCACCGTGAAGCACACCGGAACCGCCTCGCCGCGGGTAGCGGCAAGCACCGCATTGGTGATGCTCGGCTCGTCAATGGCGCCCGCTCGCTGCGGATCGCCACCCGCACTCACGAACAGGTCGCCATACGAACGGAAGTTCAGTGAGTTCGCCAGCGCCGGGTCGGCCTCCGGATTGACCAAACGAAAGCTAATCTGTGCCGATGCTTCCTCGTAGGCCGTGAGCAGACGCTCAACTCCTGGGTTCTTGCCGTTCTCCACGAACGCCGTAATCTCGACCGGCGCCTCCAGCGCCTGCAGCACCGTGCGGCTCTGGGCCGACAGGCTGAACAACCGCTCCTCGGTCAGATCCCAGGAGAACGGGTTGTAGTTGACCACCCAGGTAATGAGCAGTCCGCATGCGAGGAAGATCACGAACTGGATGGCGGCAAACGTCCAGCGCGTCACGCGACGGCTGGTGCGGATGAACTGTCGTGGCGGGCTTTTCTGATCGGTGCCTGTTGCGTCACTCATGAGCTTCGCACTCCCCGCCAGCGAATCGACCCGAGCGCGGTGTGGGTCAGGAACAGGAACATGAGGGCGAACCAGAAGTAGAAGTTGAAGTCGCGCAGGCTGAGCACGCCGACGCGGAAGTCGCCGAAGTGTTCGTTGAGCGACATCCAGCGCACCGTGTCCTGCCAGACCGAAGGCAGCAGGTTGGCGGGCGCGTCGATGAACCAGAAGACCATCAGCACGCCGTAGCCGCCAAAGGCGGCCACGATCTGGTTCTTGGTCACCGACGAGACCCACAACGTGGCGGCCAGCATGGCCGCGGCCATCAGGGCAATGCCGATGTAGCCGGTGGCGAAGATGCCGGGTTCGTTGGCGCCGTAGTGGGCCATCACGAACTGAAACGAGTACGTTGGCGCCAGCATGAACAGCAGGAAGATGTAGGCACCCAGAAACTTGCCCAGGAGAATGCCCCCGTTGGCCACCGGCGAGGTGAGCAACAACTCCATTGTGCCGCGCCGCTTCTCCTCGGACAGCAACCCCATCGCGATGATCGGGATGATGAACAGCAGCATGAGCACCGTCACGTCGAGGAAGGCACCGGCAACCATGGCGGGAACGTTCAACAAGTTGCCGTCGGCACCGAACTCCTGCGCGCGCGCGTCGGCGTTACGTCCTTGAGCCGCCCAGAAGCCCAGGATGCTGACGAAGAACACCCCCTCGGCGAGCCAGAAGATCGCCGTCAGAGCGTAGGCGACGGGTGAAACGAAATAGCTGTGCAGCTCGCGCTTGCAAATAGGCCAGGCGCCACGGAAGAACTTCATCGCTCCCCCTCAGGCCGCCTGGTTGTCCGACTTGGCATGGTCGTTGGTTCCTTGTTCGGTCAGCCGCAAGAAGATCTCCTCCAGTCCCATTTCGCTGCGTGACATGCCGACGAGCTCGAAGCCCGCCTTCACGATCGACGCGGCAGCCCCGGCACGGATGTCGATATCCGGCTCGGCCACGAGATCGCAACGCCACACGCCGGCCTCGGGATCGTCCACCACGGTTGCGCTGGCAACACCGGCTACGTTGGGCAACATCCGCCGCAGAGCATCGACGTCGCCGCGCACCTGGGCGGTGACGTGCTCGCCACCGCTGAACCGCTGCGCGAGCCGATCTACCGAATCAGCGGCAACGACCCGGCCCTGATTAATCACGATGATGCGCTCCACCGAGGCGGCAATCTCGCTGAGAATGTGGCTTGAGAGAACCACCGTGTGGTCTCCGGCCAGGTCGCGGATGAGCTGTCGCACCTCGATAATCTGGCGCGGATCCAGGCCCGAGGTGGGCTCGTCGAGAATCAGAAGATCCGGGTCGTGCAGGATGGCCTGCGCCAAGCCCACGCGCTGTTTGTAGCCCTTGGAGAGCTGTTCGATCGGTTGATCGGCGCGCTCCTCGAGCCAGCATCGGGCCAGCGCGCTGTCGACGCGGCCGGCGCGTTCCTTGCGCGGAACCCGCTTCAGTTCGGCCACGAAGCGCAGGTAGTTGCGCACCTTCATCTCCGGATACAGTGGCGGCACCTCCGGCAGATACCCGACGCGGGCCTTCACCTCCAGAGGCGTCGTTGCGACGTCGTGGCCGGCCACCTGCACGATGCCCTCGGTTGGCGGCATGGCACCGGTGAGGATTCGCATCGTGGTCGACTTGCCGGCGCCATTAGGCCCGAGCAGGCCCACGACTTCGCCGGCCTCGACATCGAACGAGATGTTGTCAACCGCGGCGATGGAGCCGAAGCGTTTAGCAAGGTTCTCTACGTGAATCATCCGTACCTTCCGCGGGCCAGGAGACACAAATAGCGGCGTCGAGCGGACAGGAACCGTCCTCCGACGGCCAAATGATCCTGGATCTGGGCAGTTCGAAGCTAGCCAATAATGACTCTTATGGCATTTTTAGGTCCTTACGGGGTGAAACAAGGCCGTTATAGCCCTATAAGCATCGACAACAGTCAATTGCGGTCAGTACAACGTATTCATATCTTTTGGTGACTATTCGATTGAGCCGGCGGCCGAGCCGAGCGAGCAGAGGCGCCACGCAGGGGCGAAACCGGGCCGCGGCCGCGCAACACCGGGCTGGTTAGAAGCCGCAGAGCGGCGTCCGCGAGAAAGGTTGCGGACAACAGCGGCCAAATGCGGCCAGGAGCACCCTCACGCGGTTGTTTGGCGGACGAGAGTGGCCAACACTACCCAGGTCAGGTCAAGGTCCTGTGGCCGCTACTACCCAAGCCACCCTGGTCCCCGGTTCCTTGATCGAGAAGCCGCACGCCGCGGGAGACGGCAGCGGCGGATATGCCATGGGACCTCGGCCGGGCAACGACCCAACCGCGGGCCTAACGCCCGCCCTGCAAGGAGGCCGAGATGCTCAACCAACTTCGCAGCAGCCGATTGCGGCGCGCGGACCAGACAGGGTTCACGCTGGTCGAGGTCGCAGGCGTCCTGCTTGCGCTCGGCGTTCTCGTGGCCGTGCTCGTCCCCAACATCGGACGCTTCAACTCGTTGGCGCGCAGCGTGCGCGTACGCGAGGACCTAGGGGCGATCTGTTCATCGTTGAAGGTAATGCTCGACGATCTCGGACTCAGCGCGTACTGGGGCGAGGGCTCGTACGGACGCACCTCGTTAACCGGATTCGCGAGCTCGAGCTCCTCGGCTACCGTCGGTGGCGGGCTGGAGATCACACAGAGCACCGAGATGATGGAGTGGTGCGTGAACTGCGAGATGCCCGCTGATGAGTGCGGCGCCTGCGCCGACGATGACTGCGACGACGGCTACGACTGCCGCGACGACTGTGGCCCCGTCTGCGGCACCCCGGAGGCGAGCATCATGGTGCCCGTAACGACCCAAACCTATAGCGCCACCCCGGGCCGGCGAGTTGCCGCCGGTGGTGCGACCCGGGTCGGATCTTCGTCCTATTCAGGCGCGTACGGATACGGCGGCACCTACGCCAGACCGCTCGGGCTCATGGTCGGCATGGGCCGTATCCCGGGGAGCGCCATCGGCTCGACCGAATGGCAACTCGACGTTGGCAGTACCTTCACGCGATCGACAATCGGCTATAGCCCGCAGCCGGTGAACTTCTGGATTGGATCCCTGGGCAATCAGCTGATCCATCACAACCCCACCTACTACGGCTATGCCAGCGGTGCCGGCTACGGCTACGGGACAGGCGGTGTGCACAGCATGATGTTCCGCTGGCGGGGGCCCTACATCGCCGACGAGATCGTCGCCGACCCCTGGGGTAACCGGTACATGGTCAATTCTTTCGCGCTGCATGTGCCCTCGGGCGTTGGCTACACGGGCGGCGGCTATGGGCGCGGCGGCTATGGCTACGCGAGGGCTCGCGAGGTCGCACAGTTTGGCTCGGCCACGGTTTGCTACTCGGCCGGTCCGAACGGGTCGATTGAAACGCCTTTCGACCAGCCAGCCGGTTGGTATACCGGTGGCGACGACCTTACCGTCGTGCTCGCTGGCGCCGGAGGCATCCGCTAGCCGCGCATGCGGCTGGCCGGATGGGCCACACGAGCAGGATCTCTGAAGACAAGAAAAACCGTCGCCCGTGGAGCCTGGGAGAAGCACGGACGACGGTATCTTGGCGCCACCCTGGCGCCGGAGACTCGACCGGGATTTGGCCCGGCGAGTAGCTCGCCAACTTATAGAGTCGAGATGCCCCGGCCGCTTGCGCGGCCGGGGCCTTCTCAACAGCTTGGCGACAATCCCTAGAAGGGACCTGCCGCGCTCAAGATCGCAGCGATATCATCGCCACCGATCGCATACGCTGGGCCCGCCGTCGGCGGTCCAGGCATGTTCGCTTCCGTGTCGGCCGACTTGTTCGGGCCGAACGAAATGCAGATCACGGCAGTCCAGAACACGTCATCGGTAGCGTTGGTGTTGCCACCGTGCAGACCGAAAGTGTTCACCGAGTACCGCGTACCCCACGGATCAGAGTTGATCTCGTTGAAGTACGGACCACGCCAGCCAAAGAACGGGCCCACCGACGGCGTGTCGATGACGTTCTTGTAGCGATCAATCGGCGCACCGGCGTTAACCGGACGCGGCGCGTTGACCTGCAGGTGGAAGACGAGGTTGTCAGCGTAGAAGGTCACAGGCGTGGAGCCCGCGCCATCAGGCGTGACGGTGAAGGTGGCATCCTGAGCCTCGTCCCAGACGTCGCTGGCCGAGTTGTACGCGGCGCCAAGAGCCGTCGTGTCAGGAATGGTACCTGGTCCAAAGAGAAGACCGGTCTTCTCCGTGGGCGCTGTAGTGCTGCCACCCGGGATCCCGTAGGGAGCGGGGAGCATCACCTCGTCAAGGAACTTCTTCAGCGAAGCGCAAATGGCGCCCACGTCTTCCTTGACGACAACGAACCGAGCCAGGCGGTTAAAGTTACCCAGCTGCGGCAGCATGATTGTGGAGAGGATCACCAGAACGAGCAAGATGATGGTCACCTCAACGAGGGTGAACCCTCGCTCGTTCTGGAGTCCCTTACGATTTGCCAACATCCAGTCGTCCTCCTCCCAGGCTCTTTGAGTCGGCGGTCCTACCTGTCACGCGCACTTTGCCGCCAGCCCAGCGCACAGTCAAAGACACAAGGACGCACATGGCCGCGCCTGTCTGCTGCTTCATACTTCTAATGATCTGGCAACAGTTTTAAGGACTATTTGACCGCACTAGGACACACTTGACCGCACTTAAGCACATTTGACGGTACATGGCCGGAATTAGCCATAGCTGGCCGCGCGAGTCAGCTCGTGCACAGTGACGCGCAGCCTCGCCAGCTCGGCCGTGGGGCGAAGACAACGCACGAAGGCCCGGAGCGCCGAAGCGCTCCGGGCCTTTGACAGGTGTGCCGCCGCCGCGAGGACGACAAGGACGAACGCCGTTGGCAAGGCGCTCTTTAGAAGGGTCCTACTCCGCTCAGTACCGCCGCGACGTCATCGCCAGCGATGATGAAGCCGTACGGGGTCAGGTCGATGGGCTGGTTGGCCAGGGTCGACGCGGTCTTGTCCGGCCCGAACGAGATGCACACGACCGCCGTCGAGAAGATGTCGTCCGACGCGCCCGAGGGCCCCACGTGCAGGCCAAAGGTGTTTACCGAGTAGCGCGTACCCCAAGGATCCGGCGTTAACTCGTTGAAGTACGGGCCGCGCCAGCCGAACCAGGAGCCGACGCTGGGTAGTTCGATGACGTTCTTGTAGCGCTCGCGAAAATCGACCGAAAGGCCCTGGGGATTGTTCACCTGCAGATGGTTGAACAGCAGGTCGGTATCGAACTCCACGCTGTTATGGAGTACACCATCGGTTTCAACGCTAAAAGCGTTTTGAGCAATGACTGGCGCGTTCCAGATATCGCTCGAGGTTCGTGGCGCCTGGCCAACGATGGCAGCGCTGACGATCGGACTATTCCCTGGCCCAACCAGAAGCCCGATGGGGTCGCGAGGGTTGTCGACGCCACCGCCTGGGCGAACATAGGGCCCGCCGAGCATGACCTCGTCGAGCCACTTCTTCACCGACGCGCACAGGGCTCCGACATCCTCGCCCACCTTGACCCGGCGGGCCAACCGATTGAAGTTGCCCAACTGCGGCAACATGATCGAGGAGAGGATCACCAGGACCAGCAGGATGATGGTGACCTCGACGAGGGTGAAGCCTCGCGTGTCTACCACGCCTTTGCGACTCGTTGTCATCCCGCCGTGCTCCTCCCAGGCCCGACTGAGTGAACGCATGCCTTGATCGCGTCCATGTGGTCTCCACTGTGCCGGCCTGGCGGTGGATACGCAAAGGTTCGAGGCCGCTCCTGTCCGCTCCTGTCCACCTTTGATACTCGTTGAACCCGATGGGGGGCCTCGTGACCGCTCCTGGTCATCGCTTTCCAGGTCTGGCGGGCCCCGCCCGGGATGGCGCGGGCCGTGCGCCCAGACGCACGAAAGCCCGGACGCGGCGTGCGTCCGAGCCTGTCGTACCGGGGAGTAGCGCCACGGCGGGCGCAGGAAGTCGAGTTAGAAGGGCCCCATCGCGCTGAGCGTAGCGACCAGATCGTCGCCGCCGGTGACCCACCCGAAGGGCTCCTCGCCGGCCGGCTGGTTCATGCCGGTGTCAGCCGACTTGTTCGGACCCGCCGAGTAGCACACCACCGCTGTCGAGAACGCATAGCGGTTGTCGCTGTAGTGCAGGCCGAACGTGTTGACCGCGTAGCGCGTGCCCCACGGATCCGCGGTGATCTCGTTGAAGTACGGACCACGCCAGCCGAAGAAGGCGCCTACCGACGGATCGTCGATCACGTTCTTGTAGCGGTCCCACGCGGACGAACCACCGTAACCAAAGGGGTCGTTGCGTTGGAGGTGGTTCTCCAACCGGTCGGTCTTGAAGTCAGCCTGCTCCACGCCATAGATGTCCGTCTCGACGGTCAGTGTCCCGGACACTCCAGGAGCGGGCGAGGACCAGTCACCAAAGACCATCTTGTGGTCGACGCCAGGCGTAATGGCAGGCACCGAGCCGGGACCCACGAGCAGGCCAATAGGCCATTGCGGAGCTGCGACGCCGCCGCCAGGCTGCTCGAACGGGCCGGGCACCATGACCTCATCGAGGAACTTCTTCATGGTGGCACAGAGCGCGCCCAGGTCTTCCTTCACCTTCACGAAGCGTGCGAGGCGATTAAAGTTGCCGAGCTGCGGCAGCATGATCGTGGACAGGATTACCAGCACCAGAAGGATGATGGTGACTTCCACGAGAGTGAATCCGTCTTGGCGCGTGGAGCGCCGGAAGCGGCTGAGCATGATGGTCTCCCTTGCTGTGCGCGGCCACGCACCGGGGAGAAAACGTGCCGCTTTTCGCTCGTCAAACCGAGTCGGCTCCAGGGCCACCCCCAAGGTGGCCCTGGGGAACCGTCTCATTGGCGAGCTACGGAGCAGCATAGAACTGCTCGCGCAACTAAAGGGCACGCCGTCATCACCACAGGCCGCACCTGTCATCCCCTCACGACGACAAAACAGGCGGCCGGGGCATCCGCGTCCAGCCCTGGAAACGGCGACCCAGAGGCTACGCAGCGTTGCGCTGCGACCGACTCACTCGAGCCACCCGGGACAGTCTGTGCCGACCCGTGCCGCCGAGGCTCTGGACCGCGCCTGTCGGGTCATCGGCGGCCAGAAACTGCGCGATCCGGGCCCAAATCCGACGCCAAGGCCTCCCGGGCCGTTCTGGCAGAGAAAAGACGTCGCGAGATACGGCTGCGCCCGCTCGGCTGTCGCGGCAGCGGAACCGCTGCGCCAGAGACACAGCTGAGCCCGCTCGGCTTTCAGCCGAGCGGGCTCGGGGAGGCGCGGCAGTTCGCCGCTACAGTCGTGGAGGTCTAGAACGGGCCGCCAGCACTCAATACGACCGCGATGTCATCGTCAGCAGTCCGCCACCCATTGAAGTCGTCGCCATCGGCATCGTCCATCGGTTGGTTGAACGAGGTACGGACCGAACCGTCGATCCCGGCCGAGAGGCAGACGACCGCCGATGTGAAGATACCGCCGTAGTCCGGAGCATCGTGGTCGCGGTGCATCGCGAATACATTGGCTGCGTACCGATTGCCCCACGGGTCCGCCGTGAATTCGTCGAAGTAGGGGCCGCGCCAGCCGAAGAACGCTCCCGCTGCCCAAGGCTCGGGATCGTCGAGCGGGTTCTTGTAGCGATTGCCGGGATCGCCGGAATTCAGCGGCCGATTCTGCTGCAGATGATTGACGAACGAGTCGACAGCAAAGCGTACGTTGTTCGCCCCATCGTCCGTGGTCTCGCTGAAGTCGTCCCCCACCTCGAGCTGCCAGTTTTCCGTGCCGCCAGCTTGGATCAGCGGCCGTGCGCCGGGTCCGACCAACAGACCAATGGGCTCGCTGCGCCATCGTGGGTCGCCGTAGAAGCCTCCGAGCATGACCTCGTCGAGCATCTTCTTCATGCCCGAACAGATTGCGCCCAGATCCTCTTTCACCTTCACGAAGCGCGCCAGGCGATTAAAGTTGCCCAGCTGCGGCAGCATGATCCCCGACAGAATCACGAGCACCAGCAGGATGATCGTGACCTCGACCAGAGTGAATCCGCGGTCGTT